>PSPX01000008.1 GCA_004195715.1 Methanobacteriota archaeon
ATCACAGGCTCTGATAGCAGCGGGGGAATTGGCCGATATTGAAATTAATGCCACCGTAATAGATATGCACACACTAAAACCGTTGGACACGGGGCTAATCAACTCGATGGCGATGTCATGCGGGTGCTTCGTAACTGCTGAAGACCACTCAGTGATAGGGGGCCTAGGAGGGGCAGTAGCCGAACATCTGTCGACCGGAATAACTGCCCCACTGGAAATGGTTGGAGTCAGAGATGAATTTGGTCAGAGTGGCGGGTCCTCTGAGTTAATGTCGAGAATGGGTTTGACATCAGAGGACATCAAAAACTCCGCTCTCAAGGCCATCAGTAGGAAAACAGGCTGATTCACCACGCCATAGCGTTTGATTCATGAACAATAGTGTCCGGCGAACACCATGAGCGATGCCGAGAGGGTCAAAGGTCTACTTGATGGGAGCATGGATCCTACTGAGTTAGAAGACGATGCTGAGCTGTACATCCTAGCGGAGAGAATCTATGGCAGAGAGGCATTGGATGAGATGGGCGTTGCTGCTCCGATGAGGCCACCTGAAGTTGATCCTACTAATCACTCGAACGGAAACAATCTGGAAGTCGAACTCCCAGATATTTCAGAATTAGATGAGATACCCGAACAGTCGTCCAAGGAATCTTCACGTAGTCGCATCATGCTGATGGCAGGTCTAGTCGGATTGATTCTGGTGAGTGTTAACGTGTCAATAGGAATTGGACAGTACCTAGCACTGTGTGAAGACCAGATAGAGGCCCCCCCGCTGAGCTTTACAACATTATCGAACTGGCATAATGATACAATTCACATTACGTGGACAGTTGCCAATCTGAATGCCACCATAAATTACAGCGTTTATTGGTCGATGTCGCAAAATGGATCATCCGAATTCGTAGATGACGACTGGTTCAATTGGACCGGATCAAGTAATCTGATACACTCAGAGAATCGAGCTGCATCGACACCACCGGGGTGTTATATCTCTACACTATACTCTGAAGGAATTGAAATTTCTCAATCTAATGGTTGCACTGAAAATTCTTCTACAACATCCATACTGGCTGTAATTTCTGAAGTTCCTGCGCAGTGCGAGGATAACACACGATTGCTTTGGGACAAGGTTGACGAATACGAATCCGTAGACTCGTGGGCACCGGCAGGGACCGGTGGATTGCTCGATGGTGCTCTTCTAATGTTGTTTGGAATGATTACTCTTCGCAGCGCATTTCGGAAGAAGTGATTAGTACATTCTAGCAAGATGTTGCCTTCGGTTCGTAGGCTTTCCTGTTACTGCACAATCTACTGGTTCGTCATACGCGGTGACGCAATCGCCGAGCAGGGTCAGTCCTGTGGTCTTCTCAAGTACCTCAGCATCAGCATCATTGCCATCGAAAGCCAGTTCATAGACGATACCGTCTTCTACGGGAGATTGGAGATGCCAACCAGTTTCATTGTGCATTAGTCCGGGGAATGGATGAATCATATCAGAAGCATAACTGTGAGAGCGAGCTCGTAGTTCATCTGACACAGAATCAAGCAATTGAGTCATAGTCTGGGTAATCCCGTCTAATGGAATTTCGCTCTTACCTCCAGTGCGTAGAGTAACGACACAGTTGCCTGAGGCTAGATCTCTAGGGCCAATCTCGAGACGCACAGGAACGCCTTTGATCTCCCAATCGTAGTGCTTGGCTCCAGGACGAAGGTCTCTGTCATCGAGATGTACTCTGAATCCGCTCTCGGACAAGTGTGTTGCCAGTTGAGATACACGCGGCATTACATTAGCATCAGAATGTGCTGCGACAGGCATGATTACAACTTGGATTGGTGCTATAGAAGGTGGTAAAATCAGACCATTATCATCTCCGTGCATACCGACAACCGCTCCAAGCAGACGCTCGGACATCCCAAATGTCGTCTGATGGCAGTATCTGGTCGAACCATCTCCGTCTTCATAAGACAAATCGAATGCACGTGCCCACTGATCACGATAGTGATGATACGTGGCGACCTGTAGAGTTCGGCCATTGGGCATCACTGCATCTACAGCAGTAGAGTACCAAGCCCCGGGAAACGTATCCCATATGGGTCGCTTGGAAACTATTGCGGGAAAGCACAACTCATGTAACAGTCTCTGGACAATCTCAGCGTCCTCAGCAATCTGCTCTGTAGCTCCCTGCTCATCTGCATGAACTGTGTGGGCTTCGAAGAAGTGTATCTCGCGGACTCTAATGAATGACCTAGTCTGCTTGGTTTCGTAACGGAAGGTGTTTACTATCTGGAATGTTTTCAGTGGTAAATCTGCATGGCTCCGAACCCACAAAGAGAACATTGTATACATCGGAGTCTCAGATGTCGGCCGGAGGAACATTGGCACCTCCAGTTCATTATTCCCTCCGTGCTTAACCCAGTACACCTCCTTCTCGAAACCACTCTCTTCTTCTCCCATCCTCAACTCAGAGGGGTCAACACCTGCATCCCTAGCTGCTTTGAGCATCGATACCAACTGATTCTCCTTGTCCAAGAGATCCTCAGGTACGAGCAGGGGAAAATTATACTCCTCGTGGCCTGTTCGACTCATTTGAGATCTTGTAAGTGCATCTATGAGAGACATTGTCTTCCACCCATAGGGCTTCCATACATCCATGCCCTTGATGGGGTATCTCTTGTCAACTAAATCTGCAATCTCGACTATGGCAGGATACCATGAGTTGAAATCGGACTTGGGGGGAATTCCCCTCTTGGCCTTTCCCGGACCTCCCATGGTTACTCGTCCTTCATGTGCGCTGCTTGAATGTGACGCAGGGGCGCCATCAAGAATCGTGCAATAGTGACTCCACGGCCTCACATAGATCGGCGTCGTCACGCATTACCAGTACGGTGCCGTCTGGTAGTACGATGCGGCCTCGAGGGGAGTCTTGATCATGCACCTCCTCCTTCAGATTAGCCACTACAGCATCGACTCCATAACGCTCAATTTGTTGCCTCGCTCTATCGATTAAAACTTCCACGGAAACCCCCGTCTCCAGTTTGAAACCTATTCTCCTAGCACCGCTAACGAATGGTGCAATCTCGGAGATATGCTTAGGTCCCTCGGTCAATGAGATATCCCATGATTTATCGCCGCTGGGCTTCTTCTCACTCAGAGGCTCGGTGAAGTAATCCAACACGGCTGCTGAGTATATCCAAGCATCGGGCTTTGGATCGGATGAAGCAACCTCCAAGGATACAGCCAGCATTTCATCCGGAGAGCCGCCCCTTCGTACGTCGGGTAATGTGAATTCTGGTGCTACTGAAGTTTTTCCGGCTATGCAAATCACTCTGTGCCCCATTCTGTGGAGATATTGTGCAATGGTCCATCCAGTAGATCCTGACGAAGCATTCTGAATAGCCCTCACTGCATCGATTGGAGCTCGGTTGGCCCCTAGGGTAATCGCAACAACCTTCCTGTCGGGCAACTCTGAATTTACTAAATTGCATAACTCAGCTACGATAGAAACAGCATCTGGTTGCTTTCTTCGACCTTCCTGTGGTTCTTCGAACATAACTGCACTTCCCTCATCACGTAGGGCAGCAATATGTTCCGAAGTTACTGGGTCATCGAACAGGTCAGAATGCATTGAGGGTACGAATAGCATTGGAGTCTCGTTACCGCGGGCTGCAGAAAGAGCCATTGTTGCAGGAGAGTCGATGAGTCCGTGAATATGTTTTGAAATGGTGTTCCTCGTGGCTGGAGCAACTAGTATTGCATCATAATCATCTAATTGCGCCATCTTATGATCCCATCCAGTCAAAGCCGTGGTTCCCGAAGCCCATGACAATGCCAGTGGAGTGATGATCTTCTCAGCCTCACTGGTCATGAGGATACTGAGTACTGCTCCATGGCGTCTCAGCTCCCTCGATAGCCTCACAGATTCCACTGCTGCAATGCCACCAGTGACAACAAGTAATACTCGATGATTTGCAAGGCTACAGCCACGAGATTCTACATCGGCGTCGTCGACCATGTATATGCGAGAGCACGGGGCTTCATGAGTGCGTCGACAAAGGAAAAGTATTCTTTGCGAGGGGTAATCGGGACATGGGGCCTGGTAGGATGGAGTTGCTGCACAGGCATCTAACAAGGTTCATCGCAATCGATGTAGTGTTGTTGATACTGCTGTTGACTACAATGGGTAATTCGGGGTCGGCCTCAATATTCGTGTTCTATATGCTTCTTGGCTTGGTACTGATACCATTGGGCATAGTTTCGGTAATCTCTATGCTAAGACGTAGCCCTAGTGGTATTAATCTAGGAATAGCCAGCCTTGGATTCACTGGTGCTGCATTTTTGTTGCTTGGAGTATTAGGTGGTATTAGCTATCTAACAGGAGGGAGTACGGAAATTCTACTTCCAGTAGTTCTAATCCTACTGGGTACCTCTACACTGAAGAAGATACCAACAATGAAGAATCCATCATATGATTTGTGGTACAGAGGGGAAAATAGTTCTCAACATTCTAGAAATGAATTTGAACAAGAGGTCTTAGCAACTTGTCCATCATGTCATAGCGTTTTGGCGGTATTTCCCAATCAATTATCAATTAACGACATATGTCCGAATTGCAATGAAGGGTTGGTATATTCTGAAGAGGAGTAATCATGGGGTTTCCAAAGCGATAGCTATCCCCATACCTCCTCCTATGCACATCGTGGCAATTGCCCTTTTGGAATTTGTTCGTCTGAGGAGAGATGCTGCTTTCCCAGTAATTCTCACCCCTGAAGCACCTAAAGGATGTCCTAGCGCTATGGCACCACCATCAATATTGATCTTTGATGCCTCCAGCCCCAACTCTGAGATTACAGCTAGACTCTGAGAAGAGAACGCTTCATTTAATTCGTATAAATCAATAGATTCACTGTCCCATCCAGTTCTCTCCAATACCTTCCTAGTGGCTTCAACGGGCCCGATGCCCATAATCCCCGGCGGACATCCACTCACTGCACCCGAAACAATTCTCGCCATAGGATTGAGTCCTCTTTCAGAAGCAAATTCCTCGCTACAGACAATCATAGCAACCGCACCGTCCGTGAGTGGAGATGATGTTGCAGCGGTAACCGTACCGTTTTCGGAAAATACTGGCTTTAGTCCGGACATTGCATCTAAGGTTGAGTCTGACCTAATGCAACCATCCACTTCGATGATTGTTTCTCCGTCAATTACCGGAATAATTTCATCATTGAATCTACCTTCCTCAAAAGCAGTTGTAGCTTTGATATGAGATTCTAGTGCGAAAATTTGCTGTTCTGCTCGTCCTATCTCCCAATCATCTGCAATGTTCTCTGCTGTTTGACCCATGGTGACGTATGCTTCTGGCCAACCGAGTTCAAGACCAGGGTGGGGGCTCCAATTGAATCCCCTACGCTTTACCCTACTCATTGATTCAACGCCCGCACACAAGTAACAATCGCCCCAACCCGATTCGATATTTGCTGCGGCTGACAACACGGCCTGCATTGAAGATCCACACAGTCTGTTGAAGGTCATTCCTGGCACACTGTCGGGCAAACCTGCTAGGAAAGTGACCAGTCTACCTATGTTGTATCCCTGTTCGGCCTCTGGATAACCGCATCCCATCATAAGGTCGTCAAAATCGGCTGCATCGATATCGTTCCTGGCGATTAAACCCTTGACTATCTGACTAGCCATGTCATCTGGACGGAGTCCGCGCAACTCCCCCTTGTGAGCCCTGTGAAAGGGAGAGCGGGCCCAATCCACGATTACTGCTTTCACGGACTGACGGCTGAGTGTTCACAAATAACCATTGACCAGTGAAGGATGATAGATAGCGCTCGACCGAGAGGTTCATGAGAGGTATTACTCTCGAAAATCTGATACTATGATTAGAGAGTGTACCAATCACGGCTACTACGCCGATGACCACCTATGTCCTGCATGTAATTCTGAAGGGAAATTCATCATGAGAACGGGGGAGAGAGACAGTATGGCGAGACGTCTAGCACTGGTCCTCAGGCATGCACCAGAAAAGTTTAATCTGGAAATGGATATTAACGGCTGGATAGATGTCAAGGACATAGTCAAGCAGTTCAAGGGCTCGAATGAAAAGAGATACCACTGGCTCAGGCCTCATCACTTTCGAGCAATCTCAGAAACAGATCCAAAGGGCAGATATGAGGTCAGAGGGAACATGATTAGAGCCACATACGGGCACACATTAGAAATCGAGTTGGACTTACCAACTGATAACATCCCAGAGGCCCTGTATTATCCCTGCTCGCCGGATGAGTGCGACAATCTGCTAGAGTTGGGCGTGGAACCAAGTGGTCGCTCACATGTCCACTTATCGGCATCCATTCGCTCTGCGGCAGAGGCCGGACATGTTCATCACACACTTCCAACTCTGCTTGAGGTTGATACTGCTAGGATGGTTGCTGCGGGTGAGACCATATGGCATGCTGGCATTACCGTGTACCTAGCAGACAAAGCTCCAGCAGAGTACTTGTCAGTCGTTGCCAACGACCACCCTGAGTACGAATTGGCTAGGGTGCACTGGGACGAAGAGGAGTAATCAGCGGTACTCACCGCATGCTGGACAGAAGTCCAAATCCTCGCTAACAGTAGCTTCGCAGTTCTTACAAACTGAATCGTTTGATACTGCAGTGGTAGTGACACTCTCATCCTCGACCAACCTTACTGAAGAGTCTCTTTCGGCAAAAGGAGGAGGTATATCGCCTCCATCTACTGTGATAATCTGTCTGTATTGAATTGCAAGTTGAATGGCCGATTCAATTTGCTTGGTGGCTCTGCTTCTCTCAGTTGGGTCCTCAATCTGCTCAACGATAGTTAACCTAGCCTGCAACCATCTCTGGAACTGTTCTATTGCCTTACCGTCATCCACATAGCCCTCACGGGGGCTCCCGTCATAAACTACGGGAGAGGCTAAGTCATGCACCTCATGGCAACAATGAGTAATATGCCCAGAGTCATAGTGAAACTTGGTGGAGGACTCATAACCGACAAGTCGCTATACAGACAGGTCAGATTGGACCGCGTTGATGCAGTATCTGCTGTCATTAGGGAACTGAAGGATTCTGGATACTCTGTAATCATCGTCCACGGAGCGGGTTCCTTCGGACACTTAGAAGCAAGGAAATGGAAGCTATCAGAAGGCTACAACCGAGATATCTCCAAAGAGCAGGCGAATGCTGTAACTAGAGTTCGTTCAGACATGGACGACCTCAATGAATACATTGTGAAGTCCCTAATGAATGCCGGAGTTGAATGCGAAGTTATGCCGCCCCGAAAGTGGGCTACAGGAGTGGGTGTTGAGTTTCAAGGTGAATTGGATATGTTCGTTCGAGATCCAGCACTACCAGTTCCAATTACATTCGGCGATGTGGTAGAAACATCGGACGATACCAGATTTGGCATCCTATCAGGAGACCACATCATGGTGCGTCTAGCATGCGAGATGCCTGATGTATCTGCATGCGTCTTCCTGTTAGGCGATGCGGATGGCCTCATGGACAGGCCGCCCGACGAGCCCGGTGCTGTGCTACTGCCTACATGGAAGTCGGACCAGAGTTTTTCGGAATCTCATAATCCGGATATTGATATAACGGGAGGAATTATGCTGAAGGTTCGTTGTGCATCCCTGATAGCCCGTGACGTAGAACATGTATGGCTGCTTGACGGAACAGTTCCTAGAAGAATAATTGATATTGTATCGAGAGGAGATACAGTAGGAACTAGGATACTGCACTGAACATATTAGCCCTAAGAGTGACTACAAAATAGCATTCCGATTATATGCGAGCGTATTCTCGGCGTAATAGATGACCGAGCATGGAGAGTCGGAAATTCTCGAGGGACATGATCGGTCTCAAGCTGATATGATGTCCGAAAACTGTATACTCGTTGACTCGAATGATTGTGCCATCGGTTCTGCAAGCAAAATCGAATGTCATCTCGGACTAGGCAAGCGACACAGAGCATTCAGCGTACTACTGTACGATGATAGTGATAGGTTATTGGTTCAGAGGAGATCTCTCGAAAAGATTACTTTTCCTGGTGTCTGGGCAAATACTTGCTGCAGTCACCCTCTCGATATCGTTAATGAAAATGGAGACTCCATAGATGGCGTGATTGCTGCGGCTAGAAGAAAACTTGTCCAGGAATTGGGCTTCGATGCTTCGAAAGTCTCCGAATGGAGTTTTGCTCACATTGGCTCTTTTGAGTACAGCTGCAGGTGGGATGCGAACTGGATGGAGCATGAAGTTGATCACGTATTGGTAGTTCGCGCTAATGCAAATGCACAACCAAATCCGAATGAGATATCTGAACTGCGCTGGCTCGACCCTGGAGAGTTATCAGAGATGATTGATGGGGTGGGGCACTGGCAGAACCAATCTGTAGCACCATGGTTCAAGATGATCTGGGAGCATTTTCTAGTATCAAACCACCCTAAGATTCCGACATCACAGGATGTCAAGTCTATCATCAGATGCGGAGAATTGCAAATGAATACAACTGAAATTCCTGGGCAATCCCTGTTGGATGCGTTGAGCATTCACCGTGATATCGTCGAGGAGGTCATTATGAGCAGTCTTGGTAAGATGAAGCAAGAGAGATTACATGGCGCGATGACTCACCTATTCGCCGGAGGAGGAAAGAGGCTCAGGGCTATCCTGCCGCGCTTGGTCGGAGAAGCCGTAGGAGACGTCCATGAAGGCCACTATACCTTGGGGGCCTGTATAGAGATAATTCACAATTTCACCCTTGTGCATGATGACATCATGGATCAGGATCCAATTCGCAGAGGTCTAGAAGCAGTCCATGTCGCATATGACGATGCAACGGCCATCAACGCTGGTGATGCTATGCTCGCCGTAGGATTCGAGATTCTAGCAGAATCGCCACATATACCGAATGATAAACTAGCGTTCTTAGTCAGTTCGATAGGTGAGATGGTCAGGAAGGTCGCCGAGGGACAGATGGTGGACATAGAGTTCGAAAATCGTGAAGAAGTGAGCGAAGATGACTATATTGCCATGATAGCAGGAAAGACTTCGGCTATGTTCGAGACTTGCGCAATGACCGGGGCCAAGCTGGCTGGTGCGAATGATGATGCTGTGGAGAACATGGCCAAGTGGGGATTGAATCTAGGATTGTGCTTCCAGATGATGGATGACTTGATTGACATTACCGGAGACACTCAAACACTAGGAAAGCCCGCTGGATCTGACATTGTCCAAGGTAAGAGGACTCTGATTGCAATACACGCCCTAGAATGTGATGCCGTGCTACCGATGTTCACAAAGGTGTTTGGAGCTGGTGAATGTAGTGATGAAGATCTCACTAAAGCGGTTGGTGAATTGCATTCCAGTGGCTCCATAGACTATGCCAAGGAGCGAGCTATGCATCATCATTCTCTCGCCCATAGTTGCCTAGACAAACTGGAGAACGGTCCAGCATTGTCTATTCTTAGAGAATTAACTGACTTCCAGTTGATTCGCATCAACTAATCAATCGGTGTATTGAAGCTCGTCTGGAATCTCTGACTTCAGACCCTTGCGCTCCCTTATCTCTGCAGTGACCTTGTGGAACAGGCTCGGAGGCAGATGGACGTATCCAGCATTCTCTGTGTTCCAAACCGCCCTTCCTTGAGTAGCTGCTCGGATATCATTAGAGAATCCAAAAGACTCTGCGACAGGCATGACTCCTATGACACTGGCCGTATTGCCCTCTATCGGCATGTCTTCAATTACTCCTCTACGTGTGGTGACTTCTCGAGTAACGCCACCAATGACATCATTGGGTGCGTCAATTCTGATATTCTGAATGGGCTCGAAAATTACTGACTTAGAACGTAGTAGTGCCCCCTTGACCGCTTTACGTACAGCGGGAATTGTCTGCGCGGGGCCTCGATGGATAGCGTCCTCGTGTAACTTAGCATCAACGAGCCTGACCATTACGCCCATCAATGGCTCCTCAGCTACTGGACCTTTCTTACATACGTCATTGAATCCCTCAATAATCAACTCACGTGTCTCATGTAGATTCTGAATTCCTTTGGTGTCATTCACTAGAACATTTGTTCCATTAATAGCGTAAATTTTGCGCATCAGATCCTTGTTCATACCGAACTCGGCGAACCTGTCTCCTATCCCCTTAGCATCTTTATTCCTAACTGCCCCATCTCCGAAAGTACCCTCGCGTAGAGCGTCGGTGACGTCATCGGGAAGTGGTTCGGTCTCGATGTAGAAACGATTGTGTCTGTTTGGGGACTTCCCTTCAAAGGCACGTCCTGTGTTATTGGATGAAATTGATTCCCTGTACACCACTATCGGTTCACTGACTGTGACCTTTATTCCCTGCTCTTCCTCTAACCTGTATACCGTGATCTCGAGGTGTAACTCACCCATTCCAGCTAGCAACGCCTCCCCAGTTTCTTGATTTGTGGAGACTTCAAGAGACGCATCGGCCTTACCGAGTGTTCTTAGAGCATCGATGAATTTTGGCAGATCCTTCATTGATTTCGGCTCTACTGCTACAGTTACCACAGGCTCAGAGTAATGTCGAATTGGTTCGAACGGAGTCGCGTCCTCATCCCGTGTAACCGTGACGCCTGCCGCTGCACTACGCACGCCAGTCAGTGCGACTATGTTACCAGAAGAAACTTCAGGGACCTGAATTCTATCACTGCCCACCATCATGCTCACCTGCTGTACACGCTCTGATTTGGCCCCTCCGAGGGCCCATACTGAATCGCCGTGCTTGATAGTGCCCGAGTAAATCCGCCCAACGGCTACCTCCCCTGCATGTGGATCCATCCATATCTTGGTGATCATTAGCGATAGGGGGCCTTCTGAATCGCAACTAAGCATTGCCATACCGGTTTCCGATTCTAGATCACCCTGCCAGATATTGGGTATCCTGTACTTTTGCGCCACAATCGGTGAAGGCAGTTTATCTACAGCCATGTCAAGTAGAACTTCGTGTACAGGTGCTTTCTTGGCCAACTCCTTCTGTTCTTCGTTATGGCAATACTCGAAAATTTGTGTGAAATTCACACCTGACTTTTGCATGTATGGCGCGGTAATTCCCCAATTGTGGAACGCGGATCCGAACGCAACGGTTCCATCTAACACGCTAACCTGCCAGTCTATCTTGTGTTCGGGAGGTGCGAAAAGCCTAATCAGAGTGTTTACCTTCGTGATCTGCTCTTCGAACCTGCTCATCATATCTTCAGGAGTAACTTGTAGTTCGTTAATCAGACGATCTACCTTGTTGATGAAAAGAACTGGTTTTACCTTCTCCTTGAGTGCCTGCCTAACAACAGTCTCTGTCTGTGGCATAGCACCTTCTACCGCACAGGTCAGTATGATGCATCCATCTACAGCCCGCATCGCCCTTGTGACATCGCCACCAAAATCGACGTGACCGGGTGTGTCGATGAGATTGATTAGGTAGTCATCAGTTCCTACTGTGTGTACCATTGAAGCACTGGCTGCATTGATTGTTATTCCTCGAGCACTCTCCTGGTCGTCAAAGTCCAGCACGCGTGACTTACCTGCTAACTCCTCTGACATCATGCCCGCACCTGCTATCAGATTGTCCGACAAAGTGGTCTTGCCGTGATCTATATGCGCTGCTATTGCTAGGTTCCGAATTTTCTCGCGATCGTGCATGACTTCGGTCGCTCGCTTGATGTTGTCTTCCTTACGACCCATGACTAGACCTCTTAATGATGCGGCGACCTGACAACGGTTCATAAAGCCGATTGTAAGGCCGACTCAATCTACTCTCAGCAACCTTGTTTGGAGGGTGCCGGAACTCATCGCGCGGATGCCGCGATTCTCTCGATCTCTTCTCTCTTCCCTACCGAGTAAGAATTGACGTCTCCCTCAGCTGCCTTGGACAGTTCTGAAACTATCCCCTCGGTGAGCGTGCGACGACTCTTGGCAGTCGCAGTGGCCGCACCGATGGCGATGTTGCGCAGTGCTATGTCCAATCTACGACTGGGTGACGAATCCACAGCCTTAGGCTGACTGACTGCTCCAACCTTGATGCGAGTCGTCTCCTCACAGGGAGCAGCTTCAACAATTGCATCGATGAACTTCTGAAGCGGATTCTGTCCGTCCTTGGATGCTATCTTGTCTAGAGCCTGTTCATACGCCTTGACACAGTGCTGCTTCTTACCAGAGAACTTACCTGTTCGCATCAGATTGTTGATGAAGCGCTCGATAACGGAAAGTTTGGACTTGCCGAACCACGCGTTGGCGTGCCTACCGCCTGAATGAGGAGTTCCTATTGTTGTGAGATTGATGTATGGGGCCAGTCCAGGGTCATCGCAGATAACTTCGGATGCATCCCACTTACCGAACACCATAGTACCGATACCGGCAATAGGTGCCTCCTGCTCTACCTGCTCTACCTGCTCTTCCTCGGTCATTCAGAACACCTCACCTGACGTCCGCGAACCATCTCGTCGAGAGATACTCCGTTAACCTTGATTACTTTGTATCGAACACCGGGCAGATCACCATACGACCGCCCCTTGCTCCCACCAATTCCTTCGACAAGGACCTCGTCATGCTCATCGATGAATGATATGGCCCCGTCTCCTGGTGCGAAGGCAGTCAACTTATTCCCAGTTCTAATCAGACTAATCTTGACTGCCTTACGTATTCCGGAATTCGGTTGCTTGGCCTCGAAACCGACCTTCTCAATCACTATACCCTTACCTTGAGTACTCCCCCGAAGTGGGTCATGCTTGAGAACACCGCCTGCTATACGTTTGAATTGGCGGTTTCGAAACTTGCGTTCCTTCCAGCGAAATCTCTTACGGTCTTTCTTCATCTTCGGCCCTGAGAATAATCCACGACCCAAGTATACGCCTCAAACTGACGCCCCGCCGACCCACCGATGGTATAAGAGCGTGACGGACTCACCATAGGTGAGTGCAGACTAGAGGGGTTGGGCGTTGCTAACATTCAAACCGATTAGGCACAGCGACGACACCATGGCGTTCCGTGATTTGCTACACGGAGTCGATTGCGACGATAATGCTGTCAGCGTAAATTTGGAGATGTTTGACAGGGCTTCTGCGTCAGGGGGCAAAGGAGTAGTGTTCAGTGATATCATCGAATCTCCCGGGCACAGGGCTGCACTCGATGTACTAGTCAGAGACCGTCTGTGCGAGGTTTTCTCAGTCAGCCCCGGCGAACTCATCGATGTGCTTGCTTGGGGAATGGCCAATCCTGAATCTCCCCTCGTAGTCGATGCTGCCGATGCTGAAGTGCTTCAGTGCAGACAGGAACCTATTGACCTGCAGAAGATACCTATTCCTAAGCATTACCAAGAGGATGCTGGGAGATATCAATCCGCATCGGTCATCATAGCAGAGTACGACGGCATACGGAACATGTCGTATCACCGTCAGTTGCTCCGAGGGAAACGGCACTGTGTGGCTAGATTCGTTCCGAGGCATCTACGGACCATGTACGAAAAAGCTCGTGCTAATGGAGATGAAGTCCCTATTGCAGTTGTCAACGGAGCAGATGCTACCGTTCTTCTGGCTGCTGCTATGTCTTTCAATGAAGACCTAGATGAGCTCACTGTAGCTGCCGCCCTTCACAACAGACTGCATGGCAAACCACTGCGTATGGTCCAGCTCCCTAACGGAATTGCTGTGCCAGCCGACTCAGAGTATGCCATGGAAGCCAGAATCACCCTAGAGTTGGATGACGAAGGACCCTACGTCGACATCACCGGTACGGTTGATGAAGTTCGGCAGGAACCTGTGATAGAGTACGACTCAGTGTATCATCGCACGGAGCCTGTGTTCCACGCGCTGATCTCAGCCGGAGTGGAGCACAGGACTCTGATGGGGATGCCGCGTGCTCCGACCATCAAGGCGGCTGTCTCCAAAGTCGTCAATTGTACTGATGTCTATCTAACTGAGGGAGGTTGTGGTTGGCTGTCATCTGTGGTTCAGATTAAGCCACAACATGATGGGGATGGCATCAAGGCAATACATGCTGCACTCGATGGGCATCGTTCAATGAAGCAAGTCATAGTGGTGGATGAAGACATAGACATAGCTAATCCGATTAGGGTCGAATGGGCGTTGATGACTAGATGGCAACCCGATACGGACACAGTCATCCTCACAGGTCAGAAAGGCTCGTCACTGGACCCGAGCAGGGACGAAGACGGTTCAACTAGTAAGATCGGAATGGATGCAACCCTGCCCATAGGAGTGGACCGTGGACCGTTCGAATCGGTCCTGTGAGGATCAGATGGCCAAAACCACCGATGACGTGTCTACGAAGCTACAGCACCCCCGGCGAAGCCTAGGGAACAGGCACAGGAGTCAGGCAGAGAAGTTTCTCTCATTGACTGAATCGGATCCGCAGAACCTAAAATGGGCTGAACAGAGTGCTAGGCAGGCTGTGCTGCACGATTTTACCAACCCTGAGAATTGGAGGATTCTGGTGCAAGTAAAGCTAAAATCGGGAGATGAGCATGGAATTCGAGCGGTTCTGAACGAATTGTTCACTATTCTCGGCCGCAATCCTGAGACGTTGGCACAACTAGACGATGTAAACATGAATCAATCTGGATATCCAATACTTGAAGCTAGTTTGATGGCGGATCCCTTGGATCCAGATGAATGGTGGGCATCGACTTCGCAATCAGATGTAACTCTTGAAGATTTTATCGAGCGGGTCAAGAACCTTGATCTAACGGATCAAAGAGCCAATGTATTGTTCTCTAGACGGTTGGAAAGGGTAAGGGATAGTGGGATGGAAAAGCAGTATCTAGAACTCTCCCGAATTATTCTGGCACAGCGACCTAGCAACCACGAGGCCTGGGCAGAACTAGGGCGGATGCACGAGAGACGTGGTGAGTTCGAGCAAGCGTGGATGTGCTATGATCAGGCACAAACACACTTTCCTGATATTCAGGTTAGGGATCGTTTTCGAGATAGGATGGAAGCGAAGATGGATGGGAGAACCTCAAGACCGTGGAAGGAACCTGAAGTAACTCGGCGCGTAGATTTCTTGTCTCGGATGCAGCAATTGGCCACACCCAATGTCGAAAATATTCCGACTACGGTGAATGAATCCGATGAGGTTTCCAGCAACCCTCTGGAAGAAATCCACTTACTCCTCGCTGAGGAGCGTTTGTCTGAGGCCTTTTTCTTAGCCCGAAGAATGGCTGCTGAAGGAGTTGAAGGGGCAATTAATCTGGTAGAATCAATTAGGAAGGATATCCATGACTGAAGCATTCGTCTTGGCCTGGACCACTTCAACTTTGAATGATGGAGAAGTATGCTGGGTAATGGTACGCGATGCTAAGAGAGGTTGGGAACTACCTGGTGGCAAGATCAATGAAGGAGAAGCAATTGAAGAAGCTGCTCTGAGAGAGTTGTTCGAGGAAACGGGATTGTTGGGCACGGCTAAAGCTTACGATTCTGGCATAGTCGAAGGTGGGCATGTTGTGTGGATAGAAGTAGAAGAAGACCCCGTGCCCGTATCATGGCAATCTCCAGAGCATAGAATCGAAGAGGTAGGATGGTGTATGCAAATACCGCATGATATCGCATGGAATTCTGAAGAGATTGAGAAGATGCTGGGTCACGATTGGAGTGCTGCGACAACACTCGAGTCCTGAATCTCGGAAACTCTCTCAGAGATTTTTTCCAACCACGAATCCTCTCCAAGTGCCTCTGCAGCATCCAATATCAATCCGAGATCCTTTCGTTCATCACCTGAGACATCTGCAAGCAGGACTGGCATCAATGATTCCACAACATCTCTAATGTCTTCCGGATTCGCTGGTACCCATGTATTTCCTGGCTTACTCCTGGGTGTAGCCTCAGTAACACGGACGGACATCCTAGGAGATTCGCTGTCGATTTCCTCAAGCGCCAGGTCTAGCCACTCTAGCGAAGCGGACAAGGCTTCGGGGGGCATACTAGATTTCGTCAGGTACTCTCTCGCAGACCACAAGTGTCTCATCGCGGGATCGAGATCATCAAGACCGACTAGGATTCTTGCCGCCTCCAATCTGGAAAGGCCGATTATCTCGATTGGATGCCCTATAGACAAAGAGATGCTTGAATGAGTAGCTAGTGACATCATCGTCTCTCCTTTGTTTCGGTGCCATGCTGCTAAATTGAGTAGGCATACTCCATGGCTCGCCGATCCCGGAGACAATGCATTCATCCTATCTGCACACCACCTCAACTCCGCACCGACCAACGAAGGCTCGTTGGGTATATGCAACGTCCTCTCCATTCGTATCATGGCCTCGATGGCAGGGTCTCTCTCTTCTTTGGACCTTGAACGCTCAAGGATGCTTGCAGAGTCATTGATAGCTGTTGCAACGTCTCCTCTGAGCATAGTCTGCCGGAACTTGAGAAAATCATCTTGCAGACGAGATTTTGACGAGTCTTCGACAGCCATCTCGACCTCACTGGGCCTCAAATGCCTTAGCCATCTGCTCATACTGCGAAACCAATGCAGATTCCCTCTCTGCCAATCTGCCTGCATGACTCTTGAAAGTTGATTTCGAATCTTCTAGCTCTTTAGTGAGAGCTTTTCGGTCGTCCACCTCTAGTAGAAGATTTCCTACTGCTCTGAATACAGGTCGCGAAGACTCTTGAGTCGATAGGGCTTCAATCGTCAATGAAATTTCGTTAATCTGCGCAGTGACGGCCTGCAACTGCGATCTAGTCAATTGCAAATCCTGGGCTACGGCCTGTAGGCCCTGTGCTGACACATCAGATTCGGTCATTCATTCCCCTCTGCAATTCCCAGTACCTGCTCTGATGCAATTAACCCACGCATCAAAGTGTTCCATCTAGCCCTCAAGTCCACCATGCTTGTTGCCCGCTCGGTGACCTCTATGGTACCTTTGATATCACTGAATTCAGCCTCGGTGGTTAAGGATGCGGCTAAAGCATCCGCATCCTCGTGAGTTAATCTAAGCACGAGTCTTGACGACTCACTCTTCCTCGGAGCCATCTAACTCAGCCTCTGCGAGCTTTCGCTCATAGTCCAATGCCGCCTGCTGAGCGATAACGGTCATATCTGTAGCAGTAGCACCCTCCATCGAACGACGGATGATCCTGTTATTGGAATCTGTTGCTCGAGTAAATGGTTCCCAGACTCCTCCAGTGAATGTGTGGTCACACTTACGGCACTCCCAGATCCCTGCTGCCTTGCGCCGAACCTTCTGATATTGGCATACAGGACAGGTATATTTCCTGGACTTCTTCTTGATTGCTAAGCCTGCTCTCCTACGCACGCTCACGCCGTATCGAGAACCGAAACGTGCTGTAAGGCCCGTCTTCTGCGTTCTCTTAGCCATCAACCTGCCTCCTCGGCATTAAGCACCATCTCTCGAAGTTCCTTGCATCTGCTCTGAGCGTGCTCCATGATTTCAGAAAACTCACTTTCTGTGAATATGCCCTTTAGTCCCTTCTGGAGAGAATGAACGTGTCCGTCATCACCCAGTGTGATATGTATTCGCTCATCGCCACCGAGTTCCTCCCTTCCATCGGCATCGTAAACGAAACGTCCACCGACTTTGTGATAGGAGCACATTGTAGGAATCTTGGATACTGGTAAAGGTCTGTCACTGTCACTCATTTCGAACCTCACTTCAGGAAGCATTGCTGACTTCAATGCTGCAATTCCGGCCAAAGCAAAGGCGTCGAACAGATTGCCGTCATCAGAAATTGCAAACAGATCCAGAATGACCTGCCAGGCCTTCTCGCCTGGAATGATGCAGAGATTATCTACGTCTATGCATCCTGACTCACGTATCCCTCTGTCGACTACTCGTCCGAGTTCTATCGACTCTGGGCTAGGGGGCCCGGGTTCCCAGTTGCGCCCTGCTACGGGTCTAATCTCAGCGGTGCACATCAGACCGCCCTGATTGGGACGATCGGGATATGGAGTCATGATTTGGAATTTTACACCGGCGTATACGATGGTGTCGCCCATCCTAACCTTTGCAGAACCTTCGGCATTCCGAAGGATACCAATCTCGAGTTCGGTGTCCCTAGACTCCCATCGTGCACGGCCATCATGCCTCTCGTCATTCTCGGCCAATTCGGCCAGATGAGCTCGTAGTAATTGTGGAACTATAGGAATTGCCATCACGCATCACCTCCTTTGAGCGCGTCGACCATTATCTGATGGACCACCATCGCTGCTTCCATGTTGTAATCCCATGCCTCTTGAAACTCTGCTGGTGACAGGTCGCCATCCAACTGTAGGAACACGAGTTCTCCCGAGTTAGGAAGGATTCCCATGGGCAAGTCGGCCTCTCCGTAATTGTCCTCTTCCTTGTTCAAGTCACACACGACAACACCGTTGATCTTGCCAGAAGCCACAGAGACCACCATGTCTGTCATGGGGATTCCTGCATGGGCCAAAGCAACCGAAGCGGCGGTCAAGCCCACGCAGCGGGTTCCGGCCTCGGCACATAGAATCTCGATTTCGACTCGAATCTTACATCGAGGATACATCTCCAGTAAAACTACACTCTCAAGGGCATCTGCAGTGACTTTGCTGATTTCCCTGCTACGACGATTGAAACCGGGTCGCATCCGGTCGGGTGTTGAGAAGGGGGCCATGTTGTAACGTACATCCAGTACGGCGCGGTCCTGTCGCTGAATTTTCCTTGGGTGGCACTCCATGGGTCCGTATACTGCCGCTACTGCATGATTGGTACCCCATATCACGCGAGCTGAACCGTCTGCGACAGGGATAACTCCGGTCTCAATCGAGACGGGTCTCAAGTCACCTGGTCCTCGGCCGTCCACTCGAACGCCGTTCTCGTCAATCATCTGCACGTCGCCATAACCTCCCATCAGGCATCAACTCCTGTTGATTTGGCGTCGTCTGACATGGCATTGAGCTGATCTCGGACAGCGACGATACCGTCGAACTCCCCATCTATCCAAACTCTGCCGTTGTCAGCGACTATGATTCTGCAATCGGTGTCCTCCTTGAGCTGGCGCAGGGCCTTTCCTCCCTTGCCTATGAGTCGTCCGAGCAGGTGCGGGTCGACCTGCTCAATGTTACCTGAACGGATCTTTCGCAGACCCATGCCCTTCATGGTGACTACACTGGAATGGGTCTCCTCGACCTCCTGCACCCTGCACAGCACGGCCTCGCCGATATCCATGAGACTCCTAGTCCCACCGAATGCGGCCTTACCGGGCCCGAGGCTCATCGGCAATATCGCGTTGAATGGGGCTCCGATGTCGATGAACCAGATGTTGTTGGTGCATCCCTCTACGTAGCCGATGACCAGATCGCTCGGCCGTGGTATGTAGGCCGTTCGAAGCGGCTCTATGGCAATCTCAGTGCCGTTATCGTTCACTCTTCCATGCTTCGTCGCACGCAGCCGCCCGTCCATTTCTAGGACGCCGTGGCCGGCTTCGTGGCCCTCTGATTCTCCGAGATCCTCTCCCGGTGCGACGAGCAGGGAAGCCCGTCCTTGGTTTCGCGGTCCGCCCGCATCATTGCTAACACTCATGTTATCTGGCCGCGCGACCCGCCCACCCTTCATAACCGTGATGCAAACACCTTCGGTGCGCCTCAGTCTATTTCCCTAACTTCCACCTCTGAAGAGCGGTTAGCCACTCTACTGATGATTTCGTTCTTCATGCCTCCTGGGATTTCAACGACACAGGCCCACGAACCGTCTGAAAGCCACTGGTCCTTCTGCATGGAATCGCGTAATAGATTACTGACTCCGCCGTAATCCTTACCAGGTACTTTGAAAGCCAATTTTATTGTGATGAATTGGAGTGGAATAATCGGCTTCAGGATATTCACCGCGTCTTTCACCTGGCGCTCCACGGATAGAAAGGGATCGGCTTTGAAACGAGCTTCTTGCAGAGCGTTCTCGATTCGGGTCTGTGGATGCGGCAGCTTGGTCTTCGGATCGGTAGCCGTCGTCGCTATCTCATTGACAATTTGCTTCATTCTCTCATCTACCATCTGCCGTCTCTGAGCAGTCGTCAGTTGTAACGAACCATCCCTGAGAATCTTATCCACGCAGGTTGAGAGATCAGTGCTTCCGAACACTCTCTCTAGGGCATCGGAAGTGGGCCTGTCTCCTGCCTTAGCATCCGACCACACTTCGTCTATGGCCAGCAGATCGGACAATTCTACCGAAGTTGGATCCTCCTTCCAAGTATCAACCAATTCGGGGTCGACGAGAATCTCGTACCTAGAGCCGCCCTTCTCAAGACGGGCGAGTACTGCGTCGTCGAGGCTGACCATGACATGGCACAGGGGGGGGACGTCCTTAGATGAATGTCCTCAGGATAGTTTCGCAAGGTGTTTCAGAGTGGTTTCGTGATCCAGCTTGCAGTAACCATCTGAGTTCACAACTGCTATTTCCACGGTGTCAGAGTTGAGATCGTCCTCCAAGGACTCCCTGAGAGCCTCCAATCCAAGCTTGATAGCTGCATTTTGAGTCATGTTTGCCTTCCAACTGCTCTCGAAGTGGTCTATGACGGCAGAGCGACCCCTGCCGATAGCTCCGGCTTGATACGACTGGTAGGCACCGGAAGGATCAGTCTCAAACAGGTGGATTCCCTCATCATCGATTCCAGCAATCAGCAGAGCGGTTCCGAACGGGCGTGCGCCGCCATACTGAGTGAAAGACTGCTTATGATCGCACATCTTCTTGACTAGGGATGTGATGGCTATCGAATCTCCATAGGTCATACGGTTGACTTGGCACTGCACACGAGCGCGGTCAACTAGTTGCCGGGCATCTGCAACTAGGCCCGAGGTAGTTATCCCGATGTGATCGTCAATCTGGTACATTTTCTCGATAGAATCTGCTATTACCAGCTTGCTGGAAATTCTCTTGTCTACTATCAGTATGACTCCATCGCGGTACTTTAGCCCCACAGTAGTAGTGCCTCTCTTCACCGATTCACGGGCGTATTCAACCTGATATAGCCTGCCGTCTGGTGAAAAAGTAGAGACTCCTGAGTCATATCCGCGTCCACTGGGCTGCATGGTCAACAAGACGAAGCCAAGACGGAGTCTTATGAATCTTAGTCGGATGGAGTCTTGCGCATCGCGGCATTCTTGGTGATGAAGCGCTACGCCGGGGCATGCGGGTTGCAGTTTTAGCTTCTGCCGGAAAAGATTCAGCTTACGCAGCATGGTGGGCTACGATGAGGGGTTGGGAAGTGGAGTGTCTCGTGACTGTCTGCGTTTCAGGAGACGATTCTATGATGTATCAATTGAATGGGACGGCTGTAGCCGCCTTGCAGGCTGCGTCTATGGGAGTGCCGTGGCTCCCAGTGCTGAGTTTAGGAGAGGAAGAATATGAGGTCCTTGAGTTGGAAGTAGCCCTGAGAGGACAAAGTGATATCCAATCTGCCTTCTTTGAATCATGGCCCCAAGATTGGAATGTGCCGGAGCAGCTTGAGATTTTGATGGATATGCCCGACTTGGACGCAGTTGTAGTGGGGGCGCTCCGCTCGGACTACCAGAAGACGCGAATCGATAGGATGTGCGAGCGCCTAGGCATAATCTCATACAGTCCGTTATGGCATCACGGATCTCACGAGCACATGCACGCCCTAGTGGATCATGGATTCGATGCGCGTATAGCATCAGTGTCATCCGAGGGATTGGGTGAAGATTGGCTCGGAAGGAGAGTAGACAATGAGTCGTTGGCCGTACTGAAAGTGCTGGCTGAGAAACACAGATTCAATCTGGATGGTGAAGGAGGCGAGTTTGAGACTGTAGTACTTGCAGCACCACACATGCGTGCTCGCATAGAATGCAGTGCTGAAAGCCAGTGGGATGGTACCAGAGGGGTTTGGAATATAGAATCCGCCAACTTAGTCCCCATGCGCTAGCCTCAAACAGGGGTCTGGGGTCGGCTGGTCACGGGGAAGGCTGTGTCAGTATCGCCGTTGGACTATAGATACGGTCGTGACGAGGCCAAGCACATCTGGTCTCGAGAGGGTCGGCACACTCGTCAATTAGAGGTTGAGAGGGCTCTAGTCTGGGCTCACTGCCAACTTGGTAAGGTAAGCGCGGAGGACTATGACAGGGTCGCAGACATCGCCGATCCAGGAATAGTCACCGCAGACCGAGTAGATGAGATCGAGGCGGAAATCAAGCATGATATCATGGCGCTGACAAAGGCGATGGCTGAGGCTGCCGGTGATGCTGGTTGGTGCATCCATCTAGGTGCCACGAGCAACGACATAGTCGATTCAGCTGTAGCACTGCAGATTAAAGACAGTATAGTGATGCAGCGTGATGTGCTCAAGCAGTTGATGGGAACCCTGTGCGAGATTGCTGAGCGTGAAAGGGACACTGTGATGCTGGGACGAACACACGGACAAGCCGCGGTACCGATCACATTCGGCCTGAAAGTTGCGGTTTGGGTGGATGAGTTTGCAAGGCACCTTGAGAGGCTCGGAGAACTATCACTCCGTGCCACTACAGGAAAATTCCTAGGGGCAGTTGGAACCGGTGCAGCGCAAGGAGAGCAGGCGTTTGAGCTACAGAGTCTCATCATGGGGGAACTGGGTCTCGGAACTCCTGTTGCCACTACTCAGGTCGTCGGTCGAGACCGCTACATCGAATGGGTCGGATGGATGGCAAATGTCGCCACCAGCGTCGAGAAGGTGTTACAAGAGGTCAGGAACCTTCAGAGAACTGAGATTGCTGAGGTTGCTGAGGCCTTCGATACGGACAAGCAAGTTGGTTCCTCGACGATGGCTCACAAGCGCAATCCGATTACTTCTGAGAATGCCTGTGGTCTGGCTAGGATTGTCCGTTCGATGATCGTGCCATCATACGAAAACGCTCTGTTATGGCATGAAAGGGACCTTGCGAACTCCTCAGCAGAGAGGTTTACGCTATCTCATTCGATGATACTACTAGACGACATTTTGGCCAAGACCGACAAGGTCCTCTCAACACTGGTGATTGATGCAGGTAGGATGCGGGCCAACATAGACGCTCAGAAGGGGCTCATCATGGCCGAGAAGGTAATGCTGGCGCTGGTCGACAAAGGCGTAGCTAGGGACGAAGCGCACGAGATGCTGAGAGAGGCCTCAATAGAAGCACTCTCCAGAGGCGATGGTTTGGAAGCTGTATGCGCGAGGGACAGTAAAATATCAGATATCTTCGATTCCGCTGAACTGAGTGATTTGTTCCGCCCGGAAGGTCATTTGGGGCACAGTGGGCGAATTGTAGACGAAGCGGTGGCCAAAGCGCGCACCATGCTGGACTAAAGAGCCATCAATGCTAGAAGGACCAAACCTGTCAGTGATGCGAATACACCTAGCAGCATCACCATCGCGTGGGGACCGTACTGGTTAACGTCATTCAAAGCGACATCGAGGAACCCATCTTCCGATATCGCCTCCATCATCCCCGCCTCAGACTCCTTGAAGTCCGGAGGGGGGCGGCGTGGTATCCTCTCCTTCTGCTGTGTCACGACCTTGCGGTGGTATGGCATTGTATAGCATTCTCGATAGAAATTGCTGCATTCAGGGTGTATGAACGGTCGGTTCACTCGTCCGTGTCTGCGCCATAATTGCCCAGGAGCCTGTCTAGTTCCTCTAGAGCTTGGTCATCAGCAGATAACAGTGCAGCGGGATTCCTAGCGGATCCAGAGTACTCAGATTCTTCAGCGGAGTCATCTCCAAACCTCCTTCTTCGTATTAGTTCCCTGAGCAGGAGGACTGCTGTCGCAGTCAGCACCACTGCTACTACATCTGCCGACACCATGGATTATGCTCCCGGGATGCCCAGTTCGAGGGGCATAGCCAGATGTCTACGATTAGAGGGAGAGGGTTGTGACCAGTTTTCGACTAATTCAATTCCACTCAGATTCGCTTCTTCGCTATTCCACTCCCTCTGGGACGTGCTTCCGCACTTACGGCACCTGAGTTGTTGGCCTGCGCCGCCGCTGCGCATTGATTTGTTGCAGCATGTCGGCCTACCGGTCACCCTAGGCACCTGATCCACTAGAGTCAAGCGTTCAAGATGGATTGCATCATCTTGAGCTGTGAGTCCAAGCCATGCAACTCGATCCCCAATCTGCAACGTTCTGAGAAGCCTGTTTACAGGTCCGCCCTCAGAGAACGCGACTAAGTCTACCCTATCTCCTCCAGAGAGAACTGATATGTTTGAATGGGCCCCTTTGACCTCTTCCGGACAACTGATTACGGTACCAAAAGTCACCACGCCCAGATGATCGTCGGTCAACTGATTCGTTCTGTGCACCCCCCATCGAACTGATTGTTCCACGTCACTTCGAGTTTGCATCCAGTGGTGAGCCTCCACTACACATTCGGATGTGGCGCCCCTGATGCCGTACAGTACTGGACAGGGGGTCCTAGGCGCAATTAGCCCTCGTCCTGCTGTAGGGTCTCTGTTGACGAAGGTCAAAGGGTGTTCCTCCTCCATCATCCTAACAGCCTCAGAGGTTATCTGTCTGGGTTGCCCAATCAATTCATGATTTCTCCATGCAATAAGTTCCCAAGTTGATGTGGCCCCTGGCCTCCATGCTATCGCAGCACTCGCGCCTACAGCACCCCACTGCTCCTCGCCGGACAGCATCCAACATCCTTCGTCGTGGATCGATGCCATACGAGGCTGCAGGTCTACGTGAGCTGTCACTGCTTCCCAGTACCATTCCTCTGGAGGAAGATTTTCTGAAACCAGGAGCACGGGTGCTGCAGGGGTTGACGAATTAGGATGATTCGCCACCTCTTTCAAAACGCCTTCAAACCATTCACAACATAGATTCCTAAATTCTCCTTTGCTGCTCTGGAGGATACTGATCTCGGCACGCAATGCCCCATTACCGCGAGTCCTACGTGCCGCAAACGGCCATAACCTGACTAATCCCCTCTCGATGATATGGATATCTGAAATTCTCGCCACCAGTAGACTCAGGAGTTCGTCGAATGTCGAGGTGGTACATCCTGAGAGTGGGTGATCAGTGTCATCCAATCCTATTCGGAGACTTAGCCGTTGGTCCGAGTTCAATGGGAGCCCCCCAGTATGCTATCTATGACACCTGAGATACCTGTATCCGAGTCACACAGAATCCCGACGACACCGAATCTGGTTGCTGCAGACATATCCACCCCTCGGTCCCCGACCATTACAGAAGCACTTTCATCTGGCCTATCAGTCCAATCATCACCGAATTTGAGATCCAGTTCTCTCATCGAGGGGTCTGACGATGCAACGTCAATCAACTGTCTGCCTGCTTCAAGCATACCAGGGAACGGCTTGCGCGCCCAAGCTCCTTCCCACGGGGCATAAGGGCTATGCAGAATCAAATCGAGGTGTGCATCACCATCGTTCTGCAGTA
Organism: Methanobacteriota archaeon; assembly: GCA_004195715.1. GTDB lineage: Archaea > Thermoplasmatota > Poseidoniia > Poseidoniales > Thalassarchaeaceae > Thalassarchaeum. The sequence goes on from PSPX01000008.1 coordinate 25,412, forward strand.
ACAACTGACCCATCCTGTCATGAATCATTGACAGGTTGCTGCTGCTCCAGAGACCCCTGTTGATAGGAGATTGATTCGTTACTACGCAGATTCTGTACCCTGCTCGCCTCAGATCGCCGACGGACTTAGCCGAATCGGGCAGGAGCACTACTTCATCTACGGTGTTCACGTAGTTCTCTGATCCTGCGATAATAACGCCGTCACGATCCAGATATGCTATACTCCCATTCCATGCTTCGTTCGGAAGTTGGGGTAGTTGCAGTGGTGAAGTCAACTCTACATCGTCTCGGTGAGGAATGAGCACAGCATCACAACCCGTTGTGAGCCTTGACAGCCTCCTTGATGATGTGGTTGATCACCAGTTGGATGTCCTCGATTCGTTCCATTGATCCAGTAGGGGCCACAATCGAGATATCTGCAATATCTGCAATATTTCCTCCCTGTGAACCGGCAATATTGCCAGTTACAGCTACTGTTGAGCAACCCTGCTCCTTAGCGTAATGGATGCCGTTGACAACATTGGCGGAGTCACCTGAACCACTGTATGCAACAACCATGTCACCTTCTCTCAGGAAAGTTGACAACTGTCCGACGAAGATGTTGGTGTAATCTGTGTCATTCGCCCATGCTGTAATAGAAGCGGCGTTGTCAGTATGGGCAATTGTTCGTAGACCTAATTCCTTCGACCAATCGCCAGCGCTGTGGGACGGCGTAGCAGCACTGCCTCCGTTTCCGATGAAGTGAATGCTACCGTCACCGGCACGGGTGCTCTCAACCATTCGCCAGAATTCTTTCAATGTACTTCTGGGAAGTCCATCCAGGGCCCGCTTCAAATCTGTGATGTATGAGTCTGTGAACTCATCAAAGTCGAAACTCACAGGTATCCCCATAACCGCCGGTGAGGGCATCCTATTTACGGGTTGATGGGTCGAATCACACTGATGCAGGAGCCTCTGGGGTTGCTCGTAGCAATGATTGCAGACTTTGCAGGTATAGCAGATGTCAGCTTGAAACTGCTGATATGCGCTCTTGGTGCTGCTGCCCTAGGGGTGGGTTTCCATCTCAAAGATAGATGGTATGCGCCGTACTCATCTGCCCTTGGATGGATATCTGTCGGGTTGTTCCTGTACCTACAGTCCTCGCACTATGTGGAGATCTCGGACCCGGTTCTCGTGTTGATGACTGCCTCCGCCCTACCTGCAGGGATAGCCCTCGGTGTATGGGAGGTTCGAAACTGGAAAGATGCCCCCGAGGCTCTGGTCTGGTTCAGAGGATGCGTAGTATGGGCAGTGATACCCTACTATATCGTGTACAGCGTTCCATGGCTCAACATGGCATTGGTCCACGCAACCGCGTGGAATACAGAGTTCATGTTGGAATTCACAGGGCTCGGGAGTTACCAGATGGGGCCGATGATGGTCGATCTCCTAGAAGGAGGGGAGATTCCGGCTTCAGAGTGGGGAGGTAACAGATGGGTCATGGCCGAACCTCTCGGAGAAAATGGCTTCTTCGTCCCTCTGGAACACTCCGATGGGACTTTGGTGAGTGTCAGTTTCATACTCGCATGCTCCGGACTACAATCGATGATAGTGTTCGTTGGTGCGATAGTGGCACTTGGCTCAGTGGAATGGAGTAGGAAGATTAGGGCCTTGTTCATTGCAATACCCACCATCCATATCCTCAATGTGTTCAGGAATGCTGGAATCGTTTGGTTAACAGATAATTACACCGAATGGTCAATCTTGGGCATGGGGATGTTCGAATTCGCTCATAGTTACGCTGCAAAGTTCGGTAGTCTGTTCGCCATGTTCCTTATGGCACTGGCACTGTTCGATCTGCTTCCCGAGTTGCATAGCAATATTATGCGGATTCTCCGTCCTGTGATGGAAGCGCTGGGAATTGCAAAAGTTGAGTCTGGTTCAACGTAAGCGGAGCTTATCATACAGCTTCCCTGTGAGCTTAGTGTCGTGCTCCCATGCGAACTCTTTCATCACTCTGAGTGCCTCCTTCTCCAAATCGGAATCACCTACGAAATCAGTTATCTCAATGGTGCCGGTTCTAGTGTTGGCCTTGAATGCGGCAATGACATCCTCATTGTGGAACACCATATAGGCTGATCCGAATGAGAATCTCTCCCTCAGGATTCCTCCAAAGTAGTGAATCAGGTTATCTGAAGGAGGTACTACCAGATCGCGCGTCTTGCGTATTCCCTCCAGACCTTCCAAGAGGTCTTGTCTGCCCCAACAGATGTCCTGTAAATCGTCAACTAGGAATCCCTTGATGAGAGTCCCGTCGTCTTCAAACTCATGCATGACGTCGCTAATCTCCTCAGCTGAGAATGGGGATCCGGCCAATCTCTCTAACTGACGCAAGGAGATTACAGGGTAATCACTCACTAACTCCCTGAGATAGTCTCTCTTAATTTCCCACAAATCAACACCACTCAGTGGCTCTACTGTCTTGAATCCTCCTCGGTAGTCCTGAACCAGATGACCACTGCGCACTAATGGCGATATCAGTTTCCTGAACTCGGCTCGCTTCATCGCGTGCCTATCCATATAGATGGAAGGATCGTGATGATCCCTGAAAAACTGCAATATGTCCTCATCTTCCTCGGCCGACTGCATGTTACGAATGGTGAGCAGTCGCTGGAAATGAGGGAGTTTTGCCCAGACCTGATGATTGCGCAGACTTGTGCCTTGGTGGAGTTGATGTGCAGCAGCCATTGAATGCAGGTCGACTCGGAACATCTCGCATCTGCCACGGAGCGCAAAGTCGTCTCGCAACTCCTTCATGTGCTCGAGAGCCATGGTCTCGTTCTCCAGACGGCTATCTTGGTGCATTTTGTGGTGATGGAATAGTAGCCGATTTACTTCGTTGCGAGAGCGCGGCTCAACCACTCCTCCACGGATATACCTCTCACCGTCACCCATACTAGAGAAACCAAGTTCGGCGAGAATCTTCTGGAGGTCCTCGTCGCAGTCGTGCACTGGAACCCCGTTGAAGGCGTGCAGTACAGAGACATCCACTAGTCTGTCTCTGTAGTTGTCAAGCAATTCGGAAAATGTCTCTTTGAACTCGTCAAGGTAGGAATGAGGGATGTTGATGTCCTTGATCTCTAAGTAATCGTTGACAACAAACATCAAGATTCTGCCAATCGGATCTACGCCCTTGAATACGGGATGGTACCACCCCTGCTTGAGTATTAGGCGAATTTCGTTGATGAAGCGACTACAAAATGGGTCGGACTGGGCGAGGATTCTCATCTCACGATCCTCCGGCATCGGCGAGAGTAAGAATTCGGAGTCCTCCTTAGAAGAGTAGTAATCAGTAGGATCGGGTTGTAGAGCCACTACTCTACATATCCTGTTAGAGTCCTCGAGATTTCGCAAGGAGTCTGCCAGTTCCTCTACTGGTCTACTGACGAAGAATCTCAATGTATGCAGGCGGATTGGTCCTATCTTGTTGATGAGTTCGACTAGTGCATCCTCGAACGATAGAGGTTCAATCACCCCGTGGATTCTATGGTAGACAGCCAGCGAGCGTTTTCTGTTCGGCACCTCGATGAACTGCTTAGCGATAACCAGTTGCCTCTCTAGATTGTTCAGAGCACCTTTGAGGCTCCTTTGAACGTGAACGTGGTCCTTGCCCTTGGGGTACCCGTCGAAAAGCTCGGCGCGTGTCAGTCCTTCTTCAGGAATTTTCTCTAGGAGTTCAATCTCAAGAGTACCGAGCCAAGGCTCACTGCGTAGGCCGGTGAGTATTGGAATCTGACTCTTGAGCGTGTACCCAACGCGGTTATGCAAAAGCCTACCGTTGAACACATCGGGGTCGTGCTTGATGTCCTTCCAGTCCCTGAATCGGTAGTTACTGACTCTATGGAGCAGTTCGTCTCGGCGCTGAATCAAGACCAAGGAGCGAATCGCATCGGCTGGTTCTTCGTACTTAGTGAATGACTTCTTGAGGAGCAGCGTCTGCAGCGTCCTGTAATCGACAACATCGACCTCTCCACCTGTAATCCTGTACTCGTCCATCCGCAGGATGTACTCTCCCTCGTCGGTCTGTCTGAAGAAGCCGATAGAGACTAGGTTCCTCATCTCCAACTCCTGCAGTACTGAGTCGACTTGGGCCGATGGGAACGGCAGCCTATCGCACAGAATCTCGGATGTCTGCGGCCCCTCGGAACCGAGCATGTCGAGCAGTTTCAGACGCAAGCAATCTAGTGGGTCGGACAACTTTCTATCCTTCCAATGACCGGGTTTACCTGCTTCGAAATCACTGCCCATCTGATAACTTAGGCCGCCAGTGTAGAGTTCGGTCAGATCGTCCATCTCAGCTGCGCCAGCTACTGCTAGGCATCCCAAAGTTCCATGCACTTCTGCCATTCTCATGGAGAACCACTTGTCATCTATCAGATCATGCCCAGTATCCTTGATTTTGGTGATGAGTCCACGTTCAGCGAGTTCGTGGACCCAACCCTGCATCACCTCAAACTCAATGTGGCTCAGTTTCTCGCTATACAGGGGGTTCGTCAATGAGGGTTCGAGACCGCCACCCATGTCCATCAGTCTAAGCAGTCCATTGGCATTGATTGGCGTCGAGACCTTTGACTGGTAGTACTCGGACAGTTTCGCCTCATCCAGATCTGTTGCCAGCGAACGTGCACCCAGAAGTCGGCGCAGTATCTCCGGATCTACGTCCTTGATCAGATATGCTCGCGTCCGAAGAGAGAGCAGGTCCTCAAATGAGGACATGAATAGTGTCATTCCCAGAGGAGAGGGCATACGAACCCTGCGATGTACGATGCGTACGTCTTCGCTGTCCATCCTCGAAATGAAGTCGTCAAGCTGCTCCAGGTCAAGATCAGTGTGCATTATTTCATTCATTACTTCCCGGACGAGGACAGAATCTTCCATCTGACGATGCTGGTGCATAAGCTTCTCAGCTCTCTGCTGAAACTGCTTGGGGCTGACCTCGTCGCCGCCGATACGTCGCGGATTGAGCATGCTCCTTGAGGAGACTTCGCGGAACCTCTTAGCAAACAACTGTGAGTCCATGAGGTATCTCTGTAGCGTCTCAGCACTCCTGCCGCTCCTGAACACATTAGGAATCAGCGATATCTCGACCTCATGGCTCAGTCTCACCATGAAGCCGTTTTCATCAAACGATATCTCATGGACCATGACGTTGTCTGCGGCGGCAATACCGGCGAACAGGTAACCGAGTGCCATATTGAATGCTCGGCCCCTGCAAGTGGTCACAATATAGGTCGGCAGTGGACCTTCGACCTGCTCAACGAGTATCCTGTCTCTCGACGGGACTTGGAAGGTGGTGGCGCAGTGTTCTTCGAAGAAGTCAGAGAGGGCGTTGGCAACCGGTCTGTTGAGTTTCATTACCTTCATCATCATATCTCGTGAGTTTTCCTCTAAGCGATGCCGAACGGAGACATGATCGAGCAGAGATAGGACCTCTTGACTGAGTTCTAGTGTCCTGCTGTTCGCTTCGCCGGTCCACGAGGGTATAGTGGGCCGATATCCGGTCGCGGAAGTGACGTTGACTCTGGTCCCGATGATGCTGGAAACCCGGTATGTGGAGCCTCCTAGCAAGAAGACGTCGCCGTTGCGTAGACTTGAGACGAATGACGAGGACAGTTGCCCTACCAGAGTCCCGTCCGAGGTAAAGACCAGGTAGTTATTATCCGGGGCGATGGTACCTATGTTGGTGTAATAGATCATCTGTGCGAATCCACGCTTCCCGAACCTGTTTTCCTCCCAATCAACCCAGATTCGACGCTCCTCATCCAGAAGGTCAAGGACCTCAATGTAGTCATCTTTGGGAAGCGAGCGATATGGCCAGGATGAGGTAACAAGCTCGTAAGCCTCTTCAATGTCCCACTCCCTGATGATGGAGAGTCCGATGGCAAACTGAGCAAGGACATCTAGGCAGTTCTCAGGGAAACTAAGTTTGTCCATAGTACCCTGTAGAATGCCGTTCTGGACAGCTACCAGTTCAAGCAAATCGTGCGGCGATGTAGGTAGGAAGCGGGCTCGTGGCACGCCTCCGACCTGATGGCCCGCACGGCCAATCCTCTGCAGTGCAGTAGATATCGAGCCAGGAGAGCCGACTTGAATGACTAGATCGACAGAACCGATGTCTATACCCAGCTCAAGGCTCGATGACGAGACCACAGCGCGCAGTAAACCATCCTTCAGACGCCGCTCAACATCGAGCCGAATCGTCTTGTCCATCGAGCCGTGGTGCCCCTCGACCCCTTCTAGGCCAGCGACCTTGAGTCGTTGAACAACGGTCTCTGTCATGTTCCTCGTATTGACGAAAACCAGCGTAGTTGTATGTGCCTCGACCAGTTCCTTGATGCGATCGATGTTGTGATCAAGAATCTCCTTGATAGGTGTCGAAGAGAACCTCGCCGTCGGAAGCAGAATGTCCATATCAATTTCACGTGCACCCGAGACCTTTGCTATCGAGATTTTCTGAGGGTTCATATCACTCTCGCGGGGGTCACTCGCGACTAGGAACTCAGCTACAGCATCGAGTGGTTCCATGGTCGCACTGATTCCTATCCTCTGGACTTTTGAGGGTATGACTGCATCCATCAAGGCGAGAGATAGAGACAGGTGAGTGCCGCGCTTAGACGGCACCAATGAGTGCATCTCGTCGATTATCATCCAGCGTAGATCTTTGAGAATCGGCCTGAACCTCTTAGATGCTAGTCCGAGTCCCAAAGATTCTGGTGTTGTGATGAGAATGTGAGGAGGTTTTCTGAGCATCTTCTGCCTCTCATTCTGAGGAGTGTCACCAGTCCTCAGACCTACCTTGATATCTTTGGCTCTGCTTGGCAGGAATCTCTCCTTAATCTCCGTCAGAGGTCCGATGAGGTTCTTCTGAATGTCATTGGCGAGTGCTTTAATTGGTGAGATGTAAATGCACTGCACAGTGTCCGGAAGTGTTCCATCCAAGGACTTCCTGACGAGGTCATCGATGATAGACAGAAAGGCGGTCAGGGTCTTACCCGATCCCGTAGGAGAGCACAGCAGAAGATGTTCGCCTTTCATGATCCTCGGAATCGCAATTTTCTGAGGCTCGGTGAAGTCCGGGAACTTATCCTTGAACCAGTTCCTGACAGGGGCTGAGAGACTCTCTAGGAGTTCCTCAGTCTCCATCCTATCTTCTATGTATTCTATTTCAGGCATTTTTTCTCTGCACCCTACGGGTGAAAGGGACTCCGTACCGTAAATGAATGCTTCTCCTTTGGATACTGTTTCAGGCCCTCTGGGCCTGGTATTCTTCTGGAATCGGGACTTCGTAGCGAAAGCGAAGTGTGACAAACACTTCCTAGGACTGCTTTGCTAGGATGGCTTGAAAGGCGTTATGCGAGGTCGAAGTGCCGTTCATGAGTGATAGACGAGTCGACAGACTGACTTCCTTACTGAGGCGGCGTGGAATAGTCCTGCCCTCATTCGAGTTGTACGGCGGAGTTTCCGGATTGGTAGATTACGGGCCCGTGGGTGCGAGGATTAAGCGCAAAGTCATGGATTCTTGGATAGACCATTGGACCAGTCACGGGGACATTGTTGAGGTGGATTCCCCCACCATCACGCCTGAATCGGTGCTGGTTGCTAGTGGACATGTCGGTGAGTTCAACGATCTGATGGTCGAGTGTGGTGGTTGCATGAGTGCCTTCAGAGCAGATCATTTGGTCGGGGATGATTACGAAAACCCAGATTCTCTGTCTCCAGAAGAGCTGGTCGCAATATTGTCTGCTGGTATCGAGTGCCCCACCTGTAAGGAATCCAAATGGTCCGATGTAAAGGAGATGAACCTAATGTTCAGCACGCAGATTGGGGCGATGAAAGGCGGGCGTAAAGCGTACATGAGGCCCGAGACAGCTCAAGGTATGTTCATGCTATATCCTGCCCTATTCAGGCACTTCAAGCAGAAACTACCCTTCGGAGCCATTCAGACAGGAAAGGGTTACCGGAACGAGATTAGCCCACGTCAGGGTATGATTAGGCTGCGTGAATTTAACATGGCCGAACTCGAGTACTTCATCGACCCGGAGGACCCTCCATGTCCTAATCTGAATACTTGGAGTGATTCGATTGCACTGGTTCCAGATCCCGATGGCGAACACGCTGGAGAGTGCTTGATGACTATCTCAGAGGCATTGTCCGCAGGAATAGTGCGACACCCCACAGTAGCATGGTTCCTTGCCAGGACGATGGATTTTCTGATTAGCGTAGGAATCGATTCGACTAAAATCAGGTTCAGGCAACATGCTAGCACCGAGATGGCCCATTACGCAAATGACTGTTGGGACTGCGAGTTACACGGCGAACACGGCTGGGTCGAATGCGTGGGCATAGCCAATAGGACCTGCCACGACCTGCTGTCTCATGAACGACATTCAGGCTCCAAGTTGCTCAAGGCTTGGAGGCAGTTCGACGAGCCCCGAAGCGAGATCAGAGATGTACTGGCTCCGAACGGGGCATCGCTCGGTCCGACATTCAAGGAGCGCGCTGGTATAGTGATAGAGGCTCTGCAGAACCTGACTGAAATTCCCGAAAAAATGCCCTTTGAGCTCGCTCTAACTGATGGTTCGAACGTTCAGATTACCGACGAAATGGCCACTAGGAGATCGGAAGAGGTCACCATGCACGGTGAATGGTTCACCCCTCATGTCATCGAACCAGCATTTGGGATAGATCGAATCATATGGCATATACTAGATCACAGTTACACTGAGACTGAGAAGGAAGGTGAGAAGTACAGCATAATGAGACTCAGCTCGATGGTTTCGCCTTTCGATGTGGCTGTCCTCCCCTTGTTTGACAAAGACGGGATGGGAGAAATTGCCTCAGATATACTCTCGAGAGTGAACTCGATGCCGGGGCTGAGGGGCGAGATGGACTCATCGAAGTCGATTGGCAGGCGGTATGCCCGAGTAGATGAAATCGGTGTGCCTTGGGCTATCACAGTCGATCACGAGACTCTCAACGATGGGAGTGTTACAGTTCGACGCAGGGATGACCAGAAACAGATTAGGGTAGCAGTAGACGAGGTTTTGTCGAACCTAGGCACAGGCACCGTGTCAGCGCTGTTCTGACGCGAATCTTATGGAGTCCCTCTCGGACACTTGCCTATGGCCGAGCCCTCCGCTGATGACTGGACCGAAAGGCATCGTCCAGAATCCATCGGCCTAATGGAAGGGAATGAGGCCCAGCTTCGCAGAATCAGGCAGTGGTTGAACCAATGGGAAGGAGGGAGTCCGCTCGAAAAGCGTGGACTGCTGTTATCGGGACCTCCTGGGGTAGGCAAGACCACGCTAGCTCGCGCGGCCGCTCTGGAAAGGGGGTGGACAATGATAGAGTTGAACGCTAGTGAAGAGCGGAACGCCGCCGCCATACGTAGGGCAGCGACCCATGGATCCCAGCACGTCTCCCTAGACCAGTTCTCAGGGAGCAGTGTGTCTAACGGTAAGACCCTGATACTCCTCGACGAAGTAGACCACCTTAGCGGGGGATTCGGTAAAGTTTCAGATGGTAGGATTGAGGAATCGATAAATCCTGATGGGAAAGCCGCTGTCCTCAGAGGGGATTCAGGAGGCAAGGCTGAGTTGCTCAATTTGCTTGAGGTCACACGCCAACCAGTCATCATGACCTGTAACGATCCGATGAGACTGTGGGGCAGAAACAGAAACTGGAGGAGGAATCGCGACAGACTTCTCCGAAAGGCCGAACTGGTGAATTTCAAGAGGGCGGGAAAACTACACCTCAGAAGGGTTGCGCACCGAGTTCTCGATGCCGAGGGCAGGGGTATGGACCCTGAGGCTCTAGAGGCCCTCATCGACGGTAACCCAGGCGACCTTAGGGCCCTAGTTAGAGACCTGCAAGCAGTCTGCGCCCTCAGGAAAGGGCACATCGACCTCTCTGCCGTCCTCGATTTAGCCGGGGTCTCTGAGAGAGATTCTCAAATTGATGTCTTCAGGGCCCTTCGCGAAGTATACCAAAGTGGGTCAGGAAAGGAAGCAAACAGGATTCTGATGATTTCTGACAAGGACCCTGACGAAATGCTCGCCTGGTTCGTCTGGAACAACCAAACAGTATTCGATAGTGAAGTACTGGCAAAGATTAGTCCGGCCATGTGCATGGCTGACAGGTCGCTTGCTACAAAATACACTAATCGTGCCTTCAGATCTTGGTATTGGGGGTCAGCTCTGTCATCTCAGGCCGCTGTTTCACACCTTCCCATTGACGGTGCATCCGATCCGTTCCTCGCATATCCAAACTTCTTGCGAAGAGGAGGGGAGTCATGGAGGTCCAGTACTGTGGTAGAATATCTATCTGAGGATCTTGGCACCAGCAAGGCCTCAATCAGAGAAGACTTGTGGCCCAATCTTCTGGCGGTGCATGATTCGACACTCGGTGGAGACCCTAGAGAGTTCACCGTTGCCAAACACCTCGGACTATCCGGCGAGGCTCATCTGGCGCTGCACGGAATTCCTAGGAGCAGGAGGGAAGCACGAAGGATTCTCAAGGACTTCGATTCCGAGAACACGAGCAAACCAGAAGAGGTAATCATTGAGGAGATTATCGAAGATGTGAATTCTGACGAGGACGAAACAGATGGAACCCAGTCCTCTCTCGATTCCTTCTAATCAGTCAGTACCAGACCATGTTTTGGGGTGTAGTAGTACTAGTACTGTTAGCAACTCAAGGCGTCCCAACCACATCAGCATGGTGGCGATTAGCATCGACGGTTCACTGAGTGCTGCCCATGTCGCAGTTGGTCCGAATGCCCCGAGAGCCGGGCCCGTGTTTCCGAGTAGTGATATCGATACCGAGAGCACGTCTGTGAGCTCCAGTGTTGGTTCGAGGAAAGATAGTGTTAGCATCGATAGCGTCACGAGGACCATCCACGAACTGAGCATACCGAGGACAATCCAGATCTTCCTTTCCTCGATGATCTGCTGGTTGAAACGTATCGCCACTATTCGACGGGGCTGAATGATCTTGACGACTTCCCTCTTGGCCAACTCGAAAGCAATTCGGATTCTCATGACCTTGAGTCCGCCGCCAGTCGAACCGGCACTGGCACCTACAATCATTAGCAACAGTAGGACAAACTGGCTGAACACCGGCCAAGTGGCGAAGTCGGCGCTGGAGTATCCTGTGCTCGATATTGAAACAGATTGGAACAGGGCATGTCTAAGAGCAACAAGGGGAGCTAATTCGCCCTCAGTGGTGCCGAACCTGTAGAGATTGAAGGCCATTGCCAGCCACGCTAAGAGTAAAATCAGTAAGTAGGCTCGTAACTCCTCGTCCTTCCAAGCATCTTTCGAGTGACCTGCGAGCATCAGGTGCAAGAGGCTGAAGTTGATACAGGTAAGCAACATGAAGACTATCAGAATGACTTCAACCCGAGCCGAGTCGAAGGCCATTATCCCCTCGTCAGTGGTGCCGAAGCCACCAGAGGGTAAAGTGGTCAGGGAGTAGTTCACAGCATCGAAAATTCCCAATCCCCCAAGGAAGTGGAGCATGCCGAACTCAAGAACTGTCAGAACGATGTAAATCATCCAAAGCCGACTAGCAGTCCACTGCAATGTTGGACCTAGACGAGACAGGGAAGGACCGGTGAGCTCGGCCCTAGCCAGCGACATCCCGCCGCCGAGTACTCGGGACAGGATTAGCAAACCGAGCATGATTACACCCATCCCTCCAATCCATTGAGAGACTGAGCGCCATAGAATCAGGCTGTTATTCTGGCTTCCAATGCAGTCATCGGCCACAGTCAGTGCGAAGCACACTGGACTAGTCGAGATGTCAATCACCGTTGCCCCCGTTGTGGTAAATCCGGACATTGACTCAAACCATGAGTACAACAACCCCCTGAGCCCTTCCCAAATCGAGGCATCACCAGCGATCATCTCGAACGGGCCGTAGAACATTCCACCGAGCCAATATGGGAGGGCGCCTACAGCTACAACGGGAATCCACCCGAGAGCAACTGATGCGAATGCTTCCCTGTCCCTCACTCGGGAAGAAGCGTCCGAGTTCTTCGAGAGTGATACCAGTGACTGACCCAGTACTAGAGAAAGTATAGCTGGGGGCAAGAAAGTCTTGGCTGCGTACTCCATCCCCTCGGACCCGATTGAAGCACTATAGGCAAAGACGACCATTAGAGGCAGGGCAATCAGACGAATTGTCCAACCCAGTACAAGTCCGACTACGTCCCAGCGCATCTTCAGTTCTCCAGAGCCTTCTCCACTTTCTTGAGGTCATCTCTGGCAAGGAAGAGGTAAATCCTGTCGCCAACTTCGATGGTTTCCAAGGTATGTGGTTTCAGCACTACTGTCGAATCTGTATCATCGTGCCTCTCGACCATCACTATCCTAGCGCGTAGAGCTCTTTCCGAATCCTTAACCGACTTACCTGCGAACAAATGGTCGCGATTAACTTCCGCAGAAATCGAGATGATAGCAGGTATTGGTGGAATGACCTGATAAGTCCCCGGGACGTTCATGTGAATGGACTTCAAAATCGAGGTCACTGTCACCAATCTGCGGCTGACAGGTCGGGTTAGTCCTATTCTCTGAACCGCCTCAACCAAGGCTCTGTCCTTCAACAGTAGCCCTGTTCGGGGGACGCCCTTGTCCTTGGCCCGCATCGAAATAGCGATGTTTAGGTTGTCGTCATCCAAAGCCGCGACTGCGATATCATGGTGATCTATCCCCAACTCCTGCAGCAACTCCTCATCCTGAGGATCGCCATGAATGACGTCGAGCCTCTTGCTGTTACCGACTGGAGAGCCAACTAGTTCGTTGGCCGCATCCAAGTTGGGTTCTATGACAACCACGTTAGAGCCCTTCGATAGATAGTGGATAGCCAACTTGGAGCCGAATTGACTAGCTCCGAAAACTGCGACTTGCGCGTTATCGGGGAAGTCCTCATCTTTCTTCCCCACGGCTCTCGTGATCTGATGAAACTGGTCGGTGGACCTTGAGACGAAGACGAGAATCTGCCCCTCTTGGATAATCTCAGAACCTGTCGATAAAATGCCTTTTTCTCCCTCATTCCTGAGGGCATAGATAGAGGGGATGCCTACGAATATCTCTCCCACGTATCCCGTCTTGGTGCCTATCAACGGTGAGCCGGCCATGACTTCTGACACTGCTATCCAGGAGGTACCTCCAAGTGGAAGTATTTCATCGATAGAAGGAGCTAGCAATCCTGCTGCTAGTTGTTCGACAATCTCGTCAGAGGAACAGACCACATGGTCGGCCTTGGACCAACTCTCTAGCGGCCCTGCGCCCCTTGAGTAGTCTAGTAACGTCGGGTCGCTAATCTTGGCTATTGTTGTGAGTCCTGATGCGGTTCGATCGCTGACCTGCTCACTGTAGACCTTCTTGGCAAATGCGCATCCCAGCAGATTTGCTTCGTCGTCGTTAGTAGCCAAAACCATAATCTCAGCATCGCTGATACCTGCTCTCAGGAGGGATTCTCGCGACAGTGCGCTGCCTGTCACCAACAAGCAATCAAGGCTTTGTGATTCGTTTATCGCAGTAGGGTCGGGGTCGATAAGAGCGACACTCCTCTTCTCCTGCCTGAGGGCGGCAGCGACACCGCGCCCGACTTCGCCAGCACCTGCGATAATGACCCGCATACGTAGCGACTGCCTCAGCGGGCCGGATATAAGACTGCGCCATTGGCATGCCCGATAAGAAGCGAATAGGCGCAGCAGAGTAGGATTACTTTCATTCCTCGCTATCGACCGTTTGACCGCGAATCCTCTCATCTGAGGCCATTCTGTGCCTATAGGATTGCCTCGTAGTGCGGCGGAAGGCCTGTTTGGCGGCAGGAGTCATGCCTGAGGGCAGCCATGAGGTCTGGGCCGGCCCCCATGCCAACACAATGGCTGGAGCCGCTAGAAGCACCATCAGTGGCACAAACAGAGAGAATATTAGGCACATCGTCAAAGCGCCTCGAGCCGCTGCTGAGATTATGAATGGCCTCACTCTGCTTGACTCGAGGATTCTCGATCCTTGCCAAGACGCAAGCAGAGCATGTCCTAGGCAGGAGACCAAAGCTATGGCGAAAGCCAGAGTCACGCTGACTGCGTTGACTCCAGCGTACTCTGAGTACTGTAGTTGCTCGTCAAACATCCTATAGATGAGGTAACTAGCCTGCATCGACCCTATTCCCAATCCAAGGGCCCAGCCGTATGGAGGAGAGGCTCTCAAAGAAATTACTCGAGGTCTCGCCAGCAGAAACATCACGAATGCTGCCTCAGCCGCCCCTATCAGAATGGCGAACATGCTTGCAGTGACAATATTGAGATATGCGAGTATCACGGAGGATAGAATGATTTTGTCGACACATATCGCCAGAAGCATTCCCGACACCAATCCGTAGACGAGGTGTTTCACAGCACCGGCGAGGTCATAGAAGCCCGTCATCTTGGAAATTGTCCCTTTCCAACCCGCATACACCCCGAGAATGCCAATCGCGAAGGCCACTTGGGTCTGCCACAGTTCCACCGCCACGATTGGCCATGCTGCATCGGCTTTGAGGACCTCGCCCTCAGATAACGTTCAAACCACACAATCGGGACCCATTGACATGGCACTCGACGGGCTCAAGCAGCGCATAACGCGCTCAGTGGGTCTGCTGAAGGGAAAACGGAAGGTCGACGAGGAGACTGCTAAGGATCTCAGTCGCTCTCTTCGCAAGGCTCTGCTAGAAGCCGACTTCAACGTGAGGCAGTCAAAGGAGCTCACTGAGCGCATAGAGAGGCGTATGCTCGAGGAAGAGCCTCGACCGGGAGTCAAACTAGAGACGCATGCCATGAATCTCATCTACACCGAACTAGTTCGAATACTGGGGCGGCCCAGAGAGATAATGCCTCATAACCAGACGATACTGATGGTCGGGCTGTATGGACAGGGGAAGACCACCACCACCGCCAAGCTAGCAGACTGGTGGAGGCGTAGGCACGGTGTCAAAGTCGCTGTAATCGAAGCCGACGTGCATCGACCCGGAGCATTCGAGCAACTCCAGCAGTTGCTGGAAGGAACAAACGTGGACGTCTACGGAGAGCCGGGAGAGCAAGATGCTACTAAGATTGTTAGAAACGGAATCAAAGAGGTTGGCAACGTCGATGTCGTAATCATCGATACGGCGGGGCGTGATAGCCTTGATGAGCCGTTGCGCGACGAACTTGTCGGGATTGCAGAGATTGCCAATGCCACCGAGCGTTTCCTAGTCATTGACGCGCAGGTGGGGCAGGCAGCCGGACCTGTAGCCGAGACATTTCACGAACTTGTGGGAGTCACTGGTACGATAGTGACCAAATTGGACGGAACCGCCCGAGGTGGTGGGGCGCTCAGTGCTGTGTCGGCTACCGGTGCCCCGATAGTTTTCATTGGAGAGGGTGAAAAAGTTCAGGACCTAGAAAAGTTCGAGTCTGATCGATTCATCTCAAGACTGCTCGGACTGGGGGACATCAAGGGTCTGATTGACCTAGCTCCTGGCGACCTTGACCAAGAAGAGGCTGCCCGATTGGCTCAGCGACTGATGTCAGGCAGATTCACCCTGACTGACATGTACAGCCAAATGGAGATGATGAGCAAGATTGGTAGCGTAGAGAAAATGCTCTCGCACCTGCCTGATGCAATGTTCGGAGGAATGGGCAATATGAGCATGGCTCAGAAGCGTCAGATGCAGGGTAATCTGGAGAAGTATAGGGTAATCATGGACTCGATGACTCAGAAGGAAAAAGATGAGCCAATACTCCTCAAATCGAGCAGGATAAGAAGAATAGCTCGAGGTTCGGGAGTTAATGAAAAGGACGTCAAGGAACTCCTAGCACAGTGGAACCGGAGTCGCAAGATGATGCGAGGGATGAAGGGCGATCGTAGTTTCAGGAGGAAGATGAAGTCAATGATGGATGTTGATGACATGGACCTCGACATGGGGTGAAGTCTTGCAACGCCACTTCGCCATAATTGGTCACGATGCTCCGGGTACCGGCGAATTGCGTCTAAACGATCTAGCCGGAGGATCTGGCAGAATGGATGTGCTGGCCAGAGCTGTCAATACAGCGCTATTCATCTCACATGGAATCAGGACTGATTCGACGATTACCATTCATCTCATGGGAGGAGAAATCCCTAGAAGAGTGAAATTTGATGGTAGAATCCTACGGGGAGTACATCCTGATGAACGTTCGATATCAGGGCACATCCGTTCGATAATGAAGCAGTCTGTTCCACCCATTGGGATATGGCAGGAGGCCTCGAAGGGAGTATCGCACTCAGGCGGCAGCGTAGGAGAGACTCTCAGAGAGTGGGACAGAGAAGGAGTGGTCGCCCGCATTCTCGATACCGAAGGAGTGAGATTAGAGAGTGAAGGAGATGGTCCGATGGGTTTCGTACTGTCTGACCATTTGCCGTTCACGAACGAGGAAAGCGCTGTACTGAAGGATTGTCAAAAGGTTTCGTTGGGATCCGCGTTGTTGCAGGGGCACGTCTGCATAGCAATCGTACACCACATATTGGACGATTAATCGAGCCACTCAGGCAAACCCGAGGAAGACTGGTTGGTAGCCTCGGAAAGCAATACCTCACTGAGCCCAAGAGGGTGGTTGACTGGCCAAGACGATAGAGGTGTGATTGAGACTGAGCCTGAATTGATAGCATTGCAGTCTGTTCCAGGTATGTCCTCATCCTCTATGGTTGCAGCCCCTACTTCGAAGGCCACGCCGATATTGTCGATATCCCTCATGTCGATAGCATTGTGGTACCACCTAGAGCCGAGGGCAACCGTCTGGAAACTGCCGTTCCACTGTTCTGGTCCATTGATATTCAGTATCATGTCGCCGTCGGCGAAAGCAGCGAGTATCCTATCACGAGTCGAGGCTAGGTCTGATATTGCCCTTCTGCTTCCATTGGGTCGTCCGAGGTTGACTGGCTCTGAAGGGAGCGATGACAGGCACGCTTCGATGATAGACAGGGAGGCTTCGAGGGTCTCGGAATAATCCGAATGCTCGTAGGTGGCTAAGCTGATGGCGATGGCTGGCATTCCGTATAGCGACGATTCCCTAGCAGCGGACACGGTACCCGAATGCAGGACGTCGACGGAAAGATTTGGACCTTGATTTATTCCAGAAATACACAAGGCCGGGGCGATTTCTGGCGCCCATGCCTGAAGTCCACCGTCCATGGCTACGATGGCGCAGTCACACGGTGAACCATCCAAAGAGAAGATTCGTAGAGGGGGGCCATCTTCAATCCTGAGCGAGTCTGAGATGTCGGACCTCTCTTGGAACTTCAGGTCGTGACGCAGCGTCAGGCGCATCCCAGAGCACGACTGCTCACTAGCTGGTGCCAACACCACCACAGGGTGGCCTCGAGAGTGCAGAGCAGCCACTAGGATTTGCAATCCCTCAGATTCGACTCCGTCATCATTGGTCACGAATACCGCAGAGTGATTCACGTTCGAGCCATCGGAAGGGGGTTCATGAAACCGCGTCCCTATCTCTGTCGCCCCGCTCCTCCTCAAGGGTCACCATGATTGCCCCTGCAAGCATCAGAGGACCGCCTAGAACGGTCCATATTCCAAGTGTGGCTTCTCCGGTCCAGAGCCATCCAATAATTCCGCCGACGACCGGTTCAAACAACAGGGTGATGGAAACTGTGATGGGAGTAATCCAGCGCAGTACAGTGTTTATCCCCGTATGACCGCACAATCCTGGGCCCAGGGAGAGATAGGCTATCCATGGCAGCCACAATGCGTCAGTCCATCCTAGCAGAGATATCTCAGGTACGACATCGGTCATGCTGGCACCCTCTTGCGAGATAGCAGCCAGAGCCAGCCAGATGCCTGCTGCAAAGGTGACCGGGAAGGCGTATACGAATATCGGCATCCTCCTCTCCGACCTAAGATGCCTGCCGGCGAGCAGATAGCCCACCACAGTGACAGCGCCGAGGAACGCAGCTGCATCGCCTAAGACAGTGACTTCTCCTCCGGCCTCCACATCACCCAACGACAGCAGAGCGCCGGTGATTCCAACCATCACTCCGGTAATGTGGCCTCGGCGCACTGCTAATCCTATCGCAGGCATGAGCAACACGAGGACCAATGGGTGAATCGAGACGAACAGAAGACTGTGGACAAGACTGGTGTGATCAAGCGACCAGACCCATGCGCCGAAGTGGATGGAGAGGAACACGCTCGATGCCAGGATGATTTGCCAGTCCCTCGTGCTAACTCCACCGCTTCCCATCGCCCTGAACTGGTAGACGAAGCCCGGCAGAAGAATCAGGGCGGTGCCCTGCATCCTCCACGACGCCCGAAGCAGAGGTGGTACCTCGCTCATGGCCTGAAGCACGACACCGGCGCTGGAAACGGCCAACAGCGCCACACCGAGCAGTGCCCAAGCGAACAGTGGTGTGGTTGAACTTGACGATTCTGACATCCTCAATCCGCCATCTCAGCGTCCATGACCTCTGAATCACCCTCTGAATCGGGGTTAACTCCGATTATACCCGCTGATCTGAATAAAACGAATATTATGGCCGCCAATGCCACATTGACGACCAAGAAGCCGGCGAATCTGGCCTGGGGCCACCATGATTTGATGCTCATCGGCTCCTTACAAACCACAGAACTGGGTAATATCTCGCAAGAGAGAGGTTTTCCTTCATCTATATCTGAAGCGATGCGCGATGTAGCGTAGGTCAGAACATGACCAAAGTCATCATCCTCGACACCGAGCATCTCGTCTAGGTAGGTATCGGTCCACGAGTCGGGCAGGTACTCTTGCTCGGTCTTATGCTCGTCCGAGACAGCAAGGATTGCAGACTCGACGCCGAAGAACGCCTCACCTGTCAAAGCACCTGCAGCGATCATGAAGGTAAACAGGAGCATCAAGGCACGACTCCTTTCCGAGGCCTCCGATCCTTCGGAGAGGCGTATCTCCTCGACCTTAGGCAGGAGCCTGCGCTTCTCCCACCAGTCCCGAGCAGCGCCACCTATTAGCATAGGGAAAGTGACGGGAGTGGGCAGGTACATCCCAAGCCCGAATGACGTGCCCATGCCGGTGGCCCACTCGGCAAATGCGCCGAGCAAGAAGCCCAGGCCCAAGGCGTACCAGTCTCCCTGTCCCTCGGCGAGGATTATTGTGAAGGCTGCGAAGGCGTTGGCTTGAGGAGCCAGTAGGTCGATGCTGCCGTCAGCCAGTAACTTGGATAGGAATATGGCGACACCGGCTCCAAGAATAGCTCCGGGAACCACTCCCATGATGTTGCCCTTTGAGATGTGATAGGGGCGATTGCCGATGTACAGACTATTCTTGTAATCACCCACTACCGTTCCTGACATCGAGATGGCGGAGCCGAAGACTGTGGTACCGACCAGAGCCATCAGCACCGACTCCTCCTTGCTCAGACCGACTGGCAAATTGAGGAAAACCAGAAGGAGTAGAAGCAGCACAATGAACGAAGTTCCCGAGACGGGTTCGATTCCAGTCTCGCCCATCACGCGAACAGCGATGGCGCCTAACAGGAAGGTGGTGGCTAGCAGAACAATAGCGAACAGGACGGAGGGCAGGACTGGGAATCCCCCGATTACGAAAATTGCAATCATGGCGAAGAATGCTATTGCCATAAAGATTGGAATGTGGCTCAGTGGCCACTCGTACCAACCCCTCTCTTCGACGTACTCCTCGCTCTTCTCTCCACTGAAGGCGTTGCTGATGTCACCGAAGATGTTGACAAAAGTAGGGGCCATCTTGAGTAACCCGTAAATCCCGCCTCCTAGAATCGCCCCTATGGCGATGGTCCTAACAACTGTAAAGAAGGCCTTCCACTGAACTATCGGATATACAGGAAGAGAGGACATGTCTCCATACTGAGTTATTTCGACGTACTGTCCTAAGGCGGGATCGTACACAGGGGCGTCCAGAAGAACGACCAGGGGGACCAAATAAAACCAAGCTACTATCGAGCCGAGATTCACGAGGAACGCTACTCTGAACTTCATGAACCACCCTATGGCGAGCAGTGTGGGACTCAACTCGACTCCGAGGAAGGTGTACGAGAAGATGTTGCCTGACTCGTAGGGAGTGATGCCGCCGAACTGAGCGTGGCCGTCGGCCAACTTGCTGGGCTGATGCAACCATCTCTCAGTGTAAATTGAGGCGAGACCCCAATCCTCTCCGGAGAGCGCCATGGCCAACCAGTCGGCTAAGCTCCCTGGTATCCCGGAGATCTTGCGCCCCCACATCAGAGGATAGTCGATGAGGAACATGAAGCCCATCGTGAGGACTGTCCATAATCCGACTGTCTTCAGCGAATCGCGGGCTGCTTCAGCAGCTCCGCTGTTGACGTCAGAGGAGATGTCGAGCATCTTCAGAGTGGCTTCAAACCCTGGCATCGGCAGCGGGTCCTCAACTAGCCATACGCGTCTGAAGATGATGAAGTACATGACCCCGAGGAAGCCGGCGAACATCGAGGCGATGATACCGATGAAGGCCAATTGGAATGTGTCGACTGAAGATATCAGGTGGCCGTCACCAACGATGTAGTCGTCAGAGTAGGCTAACAGGAAGATGGCGGGGAATGTGAAGATGAAGCCGATTGAGGCGTTTGTGGCACCGGTTGTGGCGCTGGTTGAGATATTCACCTCCGAGGGGGACCATTTCAGAGCCATGCCAAGCAGGTAGGCGACGTACCATGCAGCGGAGACAGCAAGGCCGATCTTGAGGCCGATGTAGGCGGTGACACCGCTGAAGATAGCACCTATGGCAATGCCGATGAGTACTTTCTTGGTGTCCCAGTGGCTGATCTCGAATGAGTCCTGTAGGTTCTTCTCCTCTAGGTACTGTTCGAGGACGCCGGTGTTGAGATTGTTGTACATATCTTCGTCGAGCCACGTTAGTGTGCCTTTCTCGATAGCCTCGAGACCAGATGGCGTGGCCGGTTGCCTGTAAGCAGAACGTTGGACGTCTGACATGCTACGCTCCTGCATAGGGGTCGCAGTTAGTCGCTTATACTTCTCCGCATACTAGAGTCGAATGGGTAGATAGTGGGGCATCAGTGGTTACGCGTAATCCTGAACCGGCCCATAGCCTCCATCCACTGGATCTCACTGCCCGGCTCGACGGTGAATTCAGAGGGCTGAGGTAGTATCAGGGATGCGTATGTCTTGTTGTCCATGGCGTGTACCTCGGAGCCTTGGATGTGAGTGATGACGGCCGAACCTTTCTCAATAACTGGGACATAGATTGAATCAGTAACAGTGCCTACGTGACTCCTCTTCTGACCTGTGAATATGTCCTCGAGCTCAATTCTTGCCTTAGCAGAGCCGTGCTTACCTGGCTTCGATTTAGACATGCTGAGAATCTTGTAGGCGCTTTCTTCGAGCGCTACGTAGCGACCTACCTTCAACGTTCGAATCTCCACTCTGTTCGTTCCTGGCATGCTAACGCTCTCAGGTCTCTCGCACCGCCTTATCAGCATTCCCTGAGCAAGGCCTAGCCTAACTGACTGTGGCCGGGGCCGGGGACCGTAGCCCCCGACTCCGGGTTATGTCGACTGAGCTTGCTCAGTCGTCCTTGCGGCGGCCTAGGAGGGCAGCACCTAGCAGTGAGATTGCAGCGAACAGTGATGGGAAGCCCGGTACAGCGTTCGTCCATCCAAGGTTGGTCTCCTCATCTGGCGTGTAATCTGGGCCGTCAGTGTTGTCGGAGTCCATGGCATCGCAGAGTCCGTCACCGTCGTAGTCGGACGGTGTGGAGTCAGCATCGAGGCTGTCAGAACCGCATTCGTCCTCATGTGAATCGCTCACAGTGTCGCCGTCGTCGTCGATGTCGGCATTGTTGCCTTCGCCGTCGCCGTCGGTGTCATCCCACTCAGCTGAGTTGGTTGGGAAGGCATCGTCTGCGTCTGCAACGCCGTCATTGTCGTCGTCGCCATCAGCATTGTCACCTAGTCCGTCACCATCGAGATCGTTGGTCTCGGCCGCATTAAGCGGGAAGGCGTCGTCTGCGTCTGCAACGCCGTCACCGTCGTCGTCAGTGTCGCTGTTGTCGCCGATTCCGTCTCCATCACTGTCGACCCACTCAGACGAGTCGTCGGGGAAGACATCGATACCATCGTTGACGCCGTCACCGTCGTCATCCGCATCAGAGTTGTCACCCTGACCGTCACCGTCCATGTCGGCCCACTCACTGGAATCCTCGGGGAAGGCGTCGTCTGCGTCATCGTAGCCGTCGTTGTCGTCGTCATCGTCAGCATTGTTTCCAATGCCGTCGTTGTCGTCGTCAGACCACTCTGAGGAGTCAAGCGGGAACGGATCGGCCACGTCAGCGACTCCGTCGCCATCGTCGTCCGGATCAACATTGTTACCGAGGCCATCGCCGTCGGTGTCGTCCCACTCGCTCGGGTTGAATGGGAAGGCGTCGTTCACGTCGTCCACTCCGTCCGCGTCGTCGTCAGTATCGGCGTTGTCGCCGATTCCGTCGCCGTCGAAGTCCTCGCTCTCGGTAGCGTCGTTCGGGAAGCTGTCCTGGCCGTCGTTGACTCCGTCGTTATCGTCGTCGCCGTCGGCATTGTCACCTATTCCGTCTCCGTCGTTGTCGTTGACTTCGCTTGGGTCCTGTGGGAATGCATCGACATCATCGTCGTATCCATCGTTATCGTCGTCAGCATCCATGATGTCGCAGATATGGTCTCCTTCGAAGTCAGCAGGCACAGAGTTGGCGTCTAGAGCGTCAGTTCCGCAAGCTGCCTCATCGGAGTCAGACCATGTGTCAGCGTCGTCATCGTCATCGATCGTGTAGGCCGATGGGTCGCAGGCAGAGCCATTGAGCATCGTCGAGCCCAGGCTGTCTGCGAATCCGTCACCATCAGTGTCTAGGCCGACGCATGGGTCCAGTGGATCCAAGTCATCACCATCTAGAGTACCGTCGTTATCGTCGTCGGGATCGAGGTTGGTGATTCCAGTAGGCACTGGCATGTCGACATCGTCAATCCAGACAGTGTCTTGGTTGCCGTCAACACTGGAGTCCTTCCAGTACACCCACGTGTAGGTGTGGAACCCGGCTGTTACCGGGAACTGGTAGATTCCAGCTGTGATACCGGACCATCGCATGGTGTATCCAGAAGTCCTCAGGCATCCTGCAGAGTTGTCGATACAGAACACGAGGAAGTCCCAGTTTGCCTCGGAACTCGTCTGGTATGCGAACTCGCCGGTTCCATTGACCGCGTTAACGATAATCTCCAACATGGAGAACTCGTTGTGGACGATATCGCCGTTCTCGGCGGAGAAAGAGCCGCTGATTACAGTATTACTCTGGACGAACCATGATGTGCTACCACTGGTAGTCCATCCGCCGCCCAATGAACCGGACTCGAAGTCGCCGCTGAAGGGTGGCGGTCCGGTGTAGTCAGCGATTCCGTCACCGTCAGTATCGAGCCAAGCGCTGCCGTCCAGTGGGAACGGATCCTCGGTGTCGGGGACGTTGTCGCCGTCGTCGTCGAGGTCGGCGTTGTCGCCGGTGCCGTCGCCGTCGAAGTCAGACGACTCGGTCGGATCGTTCGGGAAGGCGTCGTTAGCGTCGAGGACTCCGTCGTTGTCGTCGTCGTCATCGGCGTTATCGCCGATTCCGTCCTGATCGTTATCGGTCTGCTCGTCTGGGTTCAGTGGGAACTCGTCGTTGAGGTCGTAGGTGCCGTCGTTGTCGTCGTCGGTATCCTGCACGTCACAGAAGCCGTCACCATCGGAGTCAGTGTTCTCGTTGGCATCGTACGGACAATCGTCGACTAGATCGTCGTATCCGTCGTTGTCGTCGTCCATGTCCTCGTCAACGCCATCGGATGTCACGACCACGTTGTCGATGTAGATCGCCTCGGAACCGGAGTTCGAAGCGAACTGCACGACAATGCTGCCTGCACCGGAGACGTCGGCTGAGATGGTCGTCCACACGCCCTCCATTGCGGAGAAGTCAAGATCGATGTCGTAGCCATTGGTGTCTAGCAGGTACGTGCTGCCCGTTGCGGTTTCATAGCTCACGGTGATGTAGTCGGCCGTCTCCCATCCAGTGCTCTGGACGAAGATGTCCATTGACACACTGTCTGCGTCGGAGACGACATCGAAGACCAGTTGCGCGATACCGTCGGTGTCAGACATCTGGTAGCCCTGCGAGCCGTCGGTGAAGGCACCAACAGTGCCGGCGTAGTCAGTGATTCCGAAGTAGTCGCCGTCAGTCAGGCCGACTCCGCCGGTGCTGGTGTACGATGCACTGTATCCGAGGTCAGACCCGGTCACGTAGGCTGTGAAGCCCATCATGTTCAGTCCGTACGGACTCGCATCCTGTGACCATGTGTAGGTACCAGGCTCTATCGAATCAGACCATCCAGTGTAACCGTACTGCGTAGCCCAATCGGTGTAGAAGTCACCGTTCGAGATAGATATCAGGAGGTGTCCAGACGGGCCTACCAATGTGGCGTCATGGTATGCGTACGTGTACGAGGACATTGTCCATGGCATCAGAGTCTCACCTTCGTTGAGGGTGAAGCTGCAAGTGAATGCAGTCATGATGGTGCCACCAGTTGTGCAAGGTGTCGTGGACGCGTCGTAGTTGACATCAGACTCTCCAGCGTTGTTATCCAACGTGTGGTTGAGAGACTCGTTGCCAGTGTCTGTGTACTGAGAGCCGGTAGAGGCTGCCTCGAAAGAGGCGGTGGCCACTGTTGAACCGCAACCTACTGAGAGGAGGGTATCCGGCATTCCATCGCCGTCGAAGTCAGCATTCGCGCAGTTGTTCAGCGGGAACGGATCGCTAGCATCTGGTGTACCATCACCGTCGTCGTCGTCATCGGCGTTATCGCCAGTGCCGTCGCCATCGGTGTCATACCACTCAGTATCATCCAGTACGAATGCGTCGAGGTAGTCGTCTACACCGTCAGCGTCGTCATCGCCATCCAGCGTCAAAGTGCTCGAGCAGCTAGCGGCCAGGGTGTCAGGCCTGCCGTCACCATCAGTGTCCGTGTCGGCGCATTCGTCTAGTGAGAACGCATCGTCCACATCGGGTGTGCCGTCAGCGTCGTCGTCGGTGTCGGTATTGTCACCAGTACCATCAGCGTCAGTATCGACCCATTCGTTGATGTCATCAGGGAAGTCGTCGGCGGCGTTGGCATATCCATCGCCATCGCGGTCTGTGTCCAGAGCGTCGCAGGACAGGTCACCATCCATGTCAGCAGGTGTGCTTGATGCGTCCAACGAATCACTGGAGGAGGCATATACGCTGCCATCGTCGCAGAGAGCGGCTGTCGCAGTATCGTAAGCGTCACCCTCATCCAAGTCTGAGTAGCCGTCGCCATCGTCATCGTAGTCGACCGAGGTGCCGTAGGCGGTGATTGGAGGCACGGTCGTACCCGAAATGTAGGTGTACGAAGCACCTCCGGTCTCGCCACCGTCACCGTAGCTGTCCTCGAACACTAGAGTGTAT
>PSPX01000009.1:0-50586 GCA_004195715.1 Methanobacteriota archaeon
TGCAAGCCGCACTCGAAGCTGGTCAGATCGAGTCATTCTCGCCGCTGGTCCTGAAGAAACAGACTCCGCGTGCCAATCCCAACGACCCCGAGTTCAGCGCCCAGTGGCACCTTGAGAACACCGGCCAGACCAACGGCTTATCGGGAGAGGATGTCAACGTAACCAGCACCTGGGACACCTACACCGGATCGGGAGTGGTAATCAGCGTGGTCGATGACGGACTCGACCACACCCACAGCGACCTCAGCCCTCACTACTCATCGTTGTTCTCGTACGACTGGTGCGACGACGATAGTGACCCCAGTCCCTCCAGCTGGAACGGTCACGGCACGGCCGTAGCCGGAGTGGCCGCCGCAGTCGGGAACAATGGATTGGATGTTACTGGAGTCGCATTTAACGCAACCATCGCTGGATCAACTCTGATTGCGTGCTGGGCTGGTGACGCGACCGAGGCCGACGCGTTGAGCTATGAGAGCGACGACATCGACATCTACACCAATTCGTGGGGCCCTGCTGACGACGGTCAGACTCTCGAGGCACCCGGGCCGCTGACTCTGGCGGGCGAGGGCCTTGGTAACCTGATAACTTGGGCTGCAGGAAACGGTCTGGGCTCAAACGATAACTCGAACTATGACGGTTATGCCAACAGTCGCTTCACCATCGCCGTCACCGCAATCAACCACGACGGCGACCAGTCCTACTACGCCGAGCCAGGAGCAAACATCCTCGTCGCTGCACACTCCAATGGTGACGGTGAGGGCATTACCACGACCGACATCACCGGAACGGGTGGCTACAACAGCAGTGGCAACGTGACTCACACCTTCGGCGGCACCTCGAGCGCCACCCCGTTGGCCGCCGGAGTCATTGCGCTGGTGCTCGACGCCAACGAGAACTTGACTTGGAGGGACGTGCAGCACGTTCTGGTCAACAGCGCGCGCATGAACGATGCAAGTGACTCGTCATGGGGCCTCAACGGCGCCGGTCACGACGTCTCGCACAAGTACGGATTCGGAACGGTGGACGCCGGCGCCGCTGTAGCAGTGGCTGAGAGTTGGGTGAATGTGGCAGAGGAACTCAATGCCACATACGGCCCCTACACTCCATCTGTTGACATTCCGACCAGCACCACCTCGTGGACCGAGTTCACGACCGTGGTGACCGACGAGTACTCCCTAGAGAGCGTGGACCTAGTGGCTGATATCTCGCACACATCCCGAGGAGATTTGGACATCGTGCTGGTTTCACCCTCAGGCACAGAATCTTGGCTTGCCGAATCGCGCAACGACAACGGCAACGACTACTCTGACTGGATGTTCAGCACCGTGAGGCACTGGGACGAATCGTCTCTGGGCACCTGGACGCTGAAAGTGCGGGACACCTCGGCTGGCACCAACGGGACACTCAACTCCTGGGAGTTGATACTGCACGGCGTCGACGTCGACTACGACCACGACGACGACGGGCTGAGCGACGAGAACGAGACGCTGCTCTACGGCACTGATCCATATGATGCTGACACCGACGACGATGGGTTGAACGACTACGACGAGGTGATGGTATACGGAACCAACCCGTTGGCCATCGATTCTGACACGGACGGACTGACAGATGGCGCCGAAGTCATGAATACCGGCACTGACCCGCTCGACTCTGACACCGACGACGACGGACTGTCAGACGGAGCAGAGGTGAACTACTGGTCCAGTAATCCACTTATCTACGACCCGGATGACGACTCGGACCTGTTCTACCACTTCAACGACTGCAACGACACCGATCCGAACGTCAATCCGGGCAAGCCGGAGTTGCTGAACGGCATCGATGACAACTGCGACGATTACATCGATGAGGGCTACAATTTCACCGATAGGGACAATGACGGACTCAAGGACTGGAGCGAGTACCACGTCCACGGCACTGACTACATGGACTCCGACACCGACGACGACGGGCTGGATGACGGTGAGGAGGTCAACACCTACGCCGCCCTTGGCTCAGACCCGCTGGTGTACGACCCCGACTCGGACTCGGACTTGTGGTACTGGTTCGAGGACTGCGATGACGAGGACGGTGATCGATCCCCTGGCCACATCGAACTGCTTGATGGCTTCGACAACGATTGCGACTTCCTGATCGACGAGGATTATTGGAACCGCGATACCGACAATGACGGGCTGACCGACTACGACGAGTACCACAACATTACCACCGACCACCTTGACGGGGACACCGACGACGATGGGCTCTCTGACGGCCTAGAGTACAACGAGTACTCCTCGATGGGGGCCGACCCACTGGTCTACGACGACGATGCTGATTCCGACGGCTGGTACTGGTTCCAAGACTGTGATGACGAGGACTTCGACAGAGCGCCGCTCAAGCCCGAGGTCCTCGATGGCAAGGACAACGACTGCGACGAAGTCGTTGACGAGGACTTCTTTGAACTCGACAGTGACGACGACGGACTGACTGACTTCGACGAGTTTCACAACTTTACTACTAACCCGGAATTGGCCGACAGCGACGCGGACGGGATGTCGGACGGTCACGAGGTATTGGTCAGTGGCTCGGACCCCATGCAGTTCAACTTCGACCGCGATGAGGATGAGTTCTATGACTTTGAGGACTGTGATGACCTTGCCAGCACCATCAACCCTGCAGGAGTCGAGGCTTGGAACGGCCGAGATGACGACTGCAACAATGCAGTCGATGATGGATTGAGCAGGAAGAACTTGGTCACAACTACCCCTGACTTCCGCCAGGTGCACTTGTGGGACGCGGTCAATGAGAGTCTTGTCCTCAGCATCGGCTCGATACCGAACAATGTCGCCGCCTCGCTGTCATGGCAGTTTGGCGATTACACATTGACGGAGAACGTCAGCTCAGACGGGAGGAGCATCGTCATCGAGCCTATCGACTGCGATGCCGGAGACACCACCCTAACCATCTACCTGTGCGGCCAAGGTAGCGGACCGCAACAGATCACTGCGACCCTAGTCGACTCAGGTCAAACTACTGTCTTCGTTTGGGACATAGACATGGATGTATGGATACCGCCAGAGACACTCTCAGAGAAGTTACTCTCCTTCGTCACTTCTCCTATCGGCCTCGCTGCGACCCTCGTGGTGCTACTATCCACGATAGGCGGTTGCGTCTACGCAGTGAGAAGATTCTCGCACAAGCGCAAGCTCAAGGACGCTTACGAGGCGTACGATCTGAAACCAGAGAAGTTCTCACTCTCACCGGAGTTTCAGGACTACGATCTGCCTTCCGCACCTGATCTGAGTGCTCTCAGGGGGCATCAGAATACTCCTGTTGAACTGCCATCCGTACCGGTATTCGAAGATGAGGACGAAATACCTCGAGCCCCTAAACTGGACTGATTAAGCCCAGTTTGGATCGGCCTCACCAGCTTCCTCATCTGCTGGATCCTCCTCGTTGCGCCCCCATTCCGCGTCGGGTGAGCCACCGGACCATTCCCCCGCCACGGAGATATCCTCGACGTCCTCGTCCTCCCTCCAAGGGGGCTCGCCGTCTGAGCCGCTGGTGACGAGGCATCCCTCCGGATCCAGTCGCTTGCGAAGAGTCTTGATGCCGCGGGACACCGGAAGGAGATGGCCAATTGGTGTGCCGGCGTTGACGAACGGGTGGGTAGCGGTCGAAATCAGCAGGCCTCTGGTTGGAGAGAGAATGTCGTAACTCTCACCAGGCCTCTCTGGGTCTGTCACCGTGGCAACCGTCTCACCGTCCTCGACGAAACTGCCTGCTGGGGTCAATACATCGAGCAGCCCGCCCTGGTCGGAGCGAATCCACACCGACCCGGAGGCTAATATCCTGAATCTTGGTCGGCTCGGGTAGCCAGGTAGAACCTTGAGGCTGCGGAGTACATTCAGGATCCCATAGATGGCGACCTGTACGGATTCCGGGTCAGCCTCGTTCGAACCGCCGCCCTCGTAGGTTATGGCCCCAATTCCAGCATCATTGGCGGTCTTGCGCAGAGAGCCCTTCGGACCTACATTGTCGAGTATCGTCTCAATGCCGAACGACCTAGCAATCCGATTGCTGGGGCGATCTGCTAAATTAGAGCGAATCTGGGGCATGTTGGTTCGACCGACAGCAGCAGTATGGAGGTCAATCACATGATCGCTGCCCGAGATAATTTTGTGCCACAACCGGTGTGCCACTCTTGAGGTGGTGTTGCTATCGGGCTTTCCGGGGAAGCTCCTGTTCAAATCTCTGCCATCCGCCATGTACCTGCTCTGTCGCCGATATCCAGGTAGATTGACCACGGGGACTATTCGAAGCGTTCCAGCCATAGCAGCAGGGTCAATCGCCTTGCCCTCACCGAGGAAGTTTGGTCCGCATAGGTAGGTCAGAGCTAGCGGTCCGACGAGCTCGTTTCCGTGAAGGGCCCCGAGCACGGTGACCACAGGTCCTGGCCTGGCTCCATGAACTACAGTGATGGGGATTGGCCACGACTCTCCGATGTCAACATCCAGTAAATCAAATTCAATCTGTCTCACGGTGCCGGGACCTATTCTCTTCTTGAGGAACCTGTGATACTTCGGACCGTTCTTCCTCGACCACCTCTTCGGAGTGCCCTGGGTGTCTTCGAGGGCTTTCTCTATCTCCTCGCGTCGACTCTGTGGAATTTGATTGGCGACCTTCAGCGGTTGCGATCGTCTTCGCTTGGATCTTGGAGCCGCTGCCTCAACAGGGCCGTCATCCTGTGAACTCGAATTCGCGTCTGTCACTGGTTCACGGAAAAGGTCCCTCGATTAAGAGCATGCGTCGGCCAGACTCTAGGAATTTTCAATTCCTAGTGCGCCCTCGCAAGTAATATGAGACAGAGGGGGGCATCAGTACAGGAGGAGCACGCCCCGAACAGTATCTGCTTCGGCTGTGGACCGGCCAATCAGAACGGCTTGAAAATTCGCTCGTTCCGCAGCGAGCACGGGTTGGAGATGGAATTCTCGCCCAAGGCTGAGCATCAGGCATTTCCGGGCATGATTAATGGGGGGATAATCGGGACACTGCTGGACTGTCACGGCAACTGGACAGCAGCGATGGCCCTAATGGACCAATCCGGTGAGTCTGAGCCGCCCTGCACCGTGACCGCATCTTACTCGATTAAGCTCAGGAGACCCACCCCCTACGGGGTTGCTCTGCAGGTCAGTTCGGAGATTGAGGAGATCGAAGAAGGCAGAGCGAAGGTGAGAATGACCTTGAGAGCTGATGGCGAGATCTGTGCCACTGGAGAGGGGCTCTTTGTCGCCGTAAAGGAGGGGCATCCCGCCTTCCATCGCTGGAATTAGTCCTCACTACTCGGCATCCTTTAGAACGGCCGAATCGAAGACGTGGCGTGACCCAATCAGCAGAGCCTCCCTCGCGCAGGCTCGAAGACCTCGGGCTGGACGAGAGAATCGTGTCAATGCTGCGCGAGAACTGGGGCATTGAGGAGCTGTTTCCGCCTCAGGCGGAGGCTTTGCCGCACGCCCTATCAGGACGTAACGTGATGCTTACCATCCCGACAGCCAGCGGCAAGTCGCTGGTAGCTTATTTGGCCATCGTTCACCGGTTGATCAGTGACCTAGAAGGTGCTCGCGCTCTGTATGTGGTGCCGCTGAAGGCTCTGGCCACTGAGAAGGTGGCTGAGTTGAGGGAAATTGCCTCTGCAGTCGGTCTGCGCGTCGGCCTCGCCATTGGCGATAGAGGGAGCGAGACCGGGATGATAGAGGAGGCAGATATTCTCGTGTGTACCAGCGAGAAGCTGGATTCGCTCCTACGGACTCGCTCTGAAATGATGGACAGGGTCGGCATCGTCGTCAGCGACGAGTTTCATCTGCTGCATGACCCGGGGCGTGGCCCGACTCTCGAGGTCTTGCTATCGCGCATCCGTCACAGGAGGCCTGAAGCTCAGATTATCGCGCTTTCCGCCACCGTAGGAAACGCCACAGAGATGGCAGAGTGGCTTGACTCCGAGCTGATTGTATCCGACTGGCGCCCCGTCACTCTGCGCTACGGCATCTTGACAGGGCTGGATGCTAAAGTGCACCGAGTAGATGGGTCTGGAGAAGAGGTGGTGCCTGAGTCACGCGAGTTGGAGGGCAAGACCACCCGCCCACTGCAGGCAGTTCTGCAAGACACTATCCAAAACGGTGGACAGCTCCTCGTCTTCGTGTCCTCACGCGCCTCTGCTCAGAAGGAGGCGCGCGAGCTCTCCAAACACATCCGGCGGATGCTGATTGAGGGCAGCCATGACTTCGATGATGGAATAGTCGAGAGGTGGGGGGATATCGCTGACAGACTCGACGGGAGCGGCGACTCCTCTGCCACGGTGGGCTCGCTGGAATCTTCGCTCAGAGGTGGTGTTGCCTTCCACCACGCAGGACTAACCAGTAAACACCGCAATATTGTCGAAGACTCGTTCAGAAGCGGCGATCTGTACTGCGTGGTTGCCACACCGACGCTCGCGCAGGGAGTCAACCTGCCCGCGCGAACGGTAGTGGTCAGGGACTACAGGCGGTGGAGCGCGGCTGCGGGCACGACAATGCCCCTTCCCGTACTCGAAATCTTGCAAATGATGGGCAGGGCTGGCCGACCAAAGTACGACGACGTCGGTGAGGCGTGGTTGCTTGCAAAGAGCCGTGACGAGGAGTCCCATCTGGTCGACCTGTACCTGCACGGCGAACCTGAAGAAGTGACTTCAAAACTCGCCAATCCAAACGCCCTGAGGGCAGAGGAGGATCCTGCTTTGCTCACTCACGTCCTATCCATGGTGGCTACCGGAGGCACTGCTGACAGGGACGCCCTCGGGAAATTCTTCTCCAAGACATTTCTTGCAACCCAGTTGGATTCTGAGTCTCTGGCTGCTAGAATAGACGACGTAGTCAGCTGGCTCACATCGAACGGGATGATCGACAGACTCGGAGAATCTGACGAGGTGCGGGCGAGAATTCTCGAAGAGCCTTCCGTCGAACAATCTGAGGATTGGGAGGACGAGCTTCCGTCATGGGTCGGCTCCGCCTCCGAAGTGACAGGCCTAGATGTCGCATCTGAGCCGAATAGGGGATATGGTGAGAGGCCTCGTCGCGGCCCCCCTATCTTTGGTTTCCGTAAGGCCAGTGTGCATGACTCGTACGAGGCTGACCCTCCTGAGTCGCCTTCGATGGCCTACAACGCCACACCTCTAGGAAAAAGGGTCGCGCAGTTGTACCTCAATCCAATATCCGGGCGCATCATACGCGATGGTTTAGGCAGGGCCATGGCCACTCTCACAGGAGAGGATGACTACGGGCAGGTCTCCCCTCTGAGCCTCTTGCATCTGGTCTCTTGCACCCCCGACTTCCTGCCACTGTGGCCGAGGAAGGGTGATTACGACGCCATTCAAGCCGCTCTGCACGGTCATGAGAGGGAGTTTCTCACCGAGGCAGTGGACCTTGACGAGGAGCGTCGGATGAAAGGCGTCCTCGTACTCCAATCGTGGACCGAAGAAACCCGTGTAGAGCATGTAGAGAGGGACTGGGGGGTACAGCCGGGGGACCTGCGAGGACGTGTCGAGTTGGCCGAGTGGCTACTCTACGCGACTAGAAGGATTCTAGCCGAGGACGAGAAGCTCTCTTCGATGGACAGGAATGCTCATCGCACCCTAGTGGAGGCAGTCGACGAAATTCACCGCAGGGTGCGGTACGGATGCAAGGCAGATCTCCTAGGCCTGGTGGCCCTGCGCGGAGTCGGCAGATCCAGAGCGAGGCAGATGGTGGACCTGCTGGGTGTCTCCAACGCCGCAGATGTGGCTGCTCTGACCGAGCGAGACATACAGAAATTGTCCGACCTGCGTGGATGGAGTCCCCAACTGGTGGACGGAGTGGTCACAACAGCTGGTCGCGCCGTTAGGCGGGGTTCGCGATAGAGACCCTTCTTCAACGGGAGGCCATCGCAGCGCATGGACCAATCCTCGTCAATACCATGGTTCCCAGCTTGGGGCATCGGCTTCGAAGAAGTGATGGTTGAACCGAACGAGGTGGTTGCGCTGTTTAGAGAATGGAGACCTAGTGAGAGATGGCTGCTTCTGGCCTACGACGCCGCTTGCAGCGAGGTTCGACTGTGGGCGGCTTGGACAGCCCTCAGGAGACTGGAGGAGTCGGGTCGCATGGTGGCAAGGACCTGCGATGCAGAGTTCCTAAGGCTAATCTCAGGCACGCATCAACTCAGTTCCGCCTTCGAGCGTGCCGGCATCAGCATCGGCGACCAGTCGGCTTGGATAATCCACCTGCCGGAAACAGTGGTCGGAGAGGAGTTCGGCCAAATGAAGGTTTCACGCACTAGCTATCTGGACAACGAGATCGAAGCAACTAGGCTGATAGAGCACCTTGGAGCGAGGCTGCTTGCCTACAGGCCTGTTCCAAGCGAAGCCGGCTTACTGAGACTAGGTGTCATCGAGAGTGGGGACTCAATAGAGGATGTGAGGAGAGAAGATGCCTTCCTTCTCCACACCGCTCTCGCTGATATGTAGACGATTGACCCCTGTGGGGTCAAACTCATAGGTTAGATGCCCGAGGGTTCTTCGGAGAAAATGGCGAAATTTCACGGATTCAGGCACTGCGTCACCTGCAAGGTGAACTGCACTCCGGGTAATTTCGTGGACTTCGAAAGCAAGAGGTACTGCACAGCATGCTGGATTGAGGAGAACAACCCTGAGCATCCCGAACTTGAGCTAATCAGACAGCAGGTCATCGACATGGCAGAGGAGTGGAAGTGTGCCAAGTGGAGTCGCCAAGAGGGGCCTCTGCCAGATGGCCCGAGACCGGCTCGCAAGTGAGGTGATAGTTTGGGTTCTGGATTCATCACTGAGGATTTCGATGCTGCTCAGTGGGAGAACATTGAGCCCTATGCCCACGACCTCTTGAATCGCGAGTTGAACTGCTCGGGCTGTCTCGAAACTCTGATCAAAGACTGTTCGACCCTTGCCGAGCACATCTCTGAGGCGGGGACGCTTCTGAGCATTGCTATGACATGCGACACCGAGAGCGAGGCCAAGCGTCAAGCCTACCTAGACTTCATTGAGAACGCCCAGCCCAAGTTGTCGGAGTTCGGTGACGCCTTCAACCGCAGGCTTGCTGATCACCCCGCAGTCGGCGATCTGCCGCCTCGCTACGACTTGATGATTAAGTGCATCCGGACCGATATCGAGACCTTTCGAGAAGAAAACATCCCCCTGCAGATTGAAGAGGCCAAACTGGAGACGGAGCACAGCACCATCACCGGAGCCATGACCGTGGAGTTCGAGGGTGAGGAGAAGACATTTCCACAGATGGCCCTCTACTTCGAGAGTACTGATCGCAGTATCAGGGAGGCTGCTTGGAGGGCGGTCGTGGAGAGGATGAGTCAGGACACAGAGAGACTGTCCGAGATTTACGACAAACTGATTCGAATCCGGCATCAGATAGCGGTAAACGCTGGATTCGATGACTACCGGTCCTACATCTTCGAGGCCAAGCATCGCTACGACTACTCTATGGAGGACTGTCTCGAGTTCCACGACTCAATCGAGCGCGTCTGCGTGCCGATGATGCACGAAATCCAAGGGCTCAGGCGTGAGGCTCTCAGAGTTGCCACGTTACGACCGTGGGACGTCAGCGAAAAGAGCGGTGGTGGAGTGGACATCCACGGAAGGCCGCCGCTGAGGCCCTTCGAGGATGTCGAGGGGCTAATCACAGGCTGCTCGAATGTCTTCCACGACATGTCACCCGAGCTGGGGGGCATGTTCGACATGCTGAGAGAGAGGGAATCTCTCGACCTTGAGAGCAGGAAGGGCAAGGCACCGGGCGGCTACCAGGCCAATCTTGAGAAGACTCGGATACCGTTCATCTTCATGAACGCGGCTGGCACTCACGACAACCTGTCTACGATGTTGCACGAAGCCGGACACGCGTTCCACTCGTGCTACAGCTCCGACTTGGAGCTCATAGGGGAGCGTAACCCGCCTCTCGAGTTCGCAGAGGTAGCCTCGATGTCTATGGAGCTGATGAGTCACCCCCAATGGAGTGTGTTTTACAGTGACGAGGAGGCTCGTAGAGCGAAGCTCGATGATCTCGAAAAAATCGTCTGCTTTTTGCCGTGGATGGCTACTATAGATGCCTTCCAGCACTGGGTCTACGCCAATCCCGAACATACTCGTGAAGACCGATCTGAACACTGGCTGGAGTTGAGGAGAAGATTTGGTCCGAAGACCGATTGGAGCGGTTTTGAGGAACTGAAAGAGACCTCCTGGCAGGGTCAACTTCATCTGTTCCAAGTTCCTTTCTACTACATCGAGTACGGAATAGCGCAACTCGGAGCGCTGCAAATGTGGCATTACCACAGAAGAGACGCGGCGGACGGCCTCGCCCGCTACGCACGGGCTATGAGGCTGGGCAACACTAAGCCGCTCCCAGAACTGTTCAGAGCCGCCGGACTCGACCTTGGTTTTGACGAGGAGCACGTTGCATCGCTGATTGGCGAGTTGAGCGAGGCGATGGCAGAGATTCGGGCCTGACCGGCAGTATATTGCCTCCTACGGCCTAGCGGTTTAGAGGTGGAAGGATGGAAGGTGCATCCGAGGTAGGCTACGTAGGGCGACTGAGGCAATTCAGCCGTAATGCCCGGTTGTACCTGCTGCACGTCATCGGGATGGACCTGATTCACGGGGCTTGGGAGGTCCTGTTCAACCTCTACCTGCTGGCTGTAGGCTTCGATGTCAAGTTCGTTGGTATCAGAATCGCCGTTCTGGGCATAGCGGGTTCACTGGCCTCGATTCCGGCGGGCAAGTTGGCCGATCGCATTGACCGCAAATGGGGATTCATCATCGGCGATGGAGGAGGGGCCGTGTGCGCGCTGATACTCATTATGTCCACCAATGCGAACACAATCCTAGCGTTCTCGGCCGTCTCAGCCTGCTTCAGCGCGCTGCACCATGTCACTGAGTCTCCGTTCATGGCGGAGAACTCCGAGCCAGATGAGAGAATCCACCTATTCAGCGTCGAGACAGGATTGGCCACTCTCGCAGCGATGGTAGGGGCACTAATCGCGGGGTTCCTGCCCCAGTACCTCATCGCCTCAGAGGGACTGTCTCTTGTCGAGGCCTACAGGTGGGCGGTCCACATCGGAATAGCGTGGTGGTTCCTATCTCTGATACCAGCTATCATGCTCAAGCGGCATGTCTCGGAAGAGGTAGCCAAAGCGAGAGCGGAGGTCGCGCACGATGAGCACAGCGGCTGGTTCTCGGCTCTCAGTAACCCGAAAACAGTGTACCGATTCGTGGCTATAGGAGCTCTGCTATCGCTGGGAGGGGGTTTCGTTCTCAGGCTCGCGAACGTGTTCTTCCACTACGACCTGCACGCTCACGAGCACCAGATCGGGATGGTCTTTGCAACCGGCTCGTTCTTCCTCGCCATAGGAGCGTTCTCTGTTCCCTTGGTGGTCGAGCGGCTGGGAGAGGTCGCTACCATCGTGTGGACGAGGTTCGCAGCGATTCCTTTCATCCTCCTCATAGGCTTCGCGCCGGAGCTAGCCTCACCCGAGGCCGTGGTTTCCTTAGCTGGTCTCGCATGGGTCCTGAGGACAACCCTGTTCAATATGTCAGGCCCAGCATTCGAGGCATTCAGTATGGGTCAGCTGCATCCAACAGAGCGGGCCACATACATCGGCATATCGCGCTTGTTTGGAAGTGCGATGGCCGCAGTGGGCGGATATCTGGGGGCGGTCCTGATGAGCGGGGGTGACTTCCGCACCCCATTCATCGTGATGGCAGTGCTGTACGCGATATCCACTGCCCTGTTCATGCAGTGGTTCAGGGGCACCCCTGGTCTTTCGGACTCGAGGAGCCTACGGGAATCAGTCCCGTAGGCCCTCGGATGTCACGGTAAAGACCGCTTCACCATCAGGCAGGTTAGGACTGTCGACGAGGCGGGCTATGCGTCGGCCCCCCTTCGACTTCCTGAGGTACAAGCGGAATGTGCTGGCGTGTGCTACGATGTGCCCTCCAATGGCTCTCGTCGGATCTCCCCACA
Organism: Methanobacteriota archaeon; assembly: GCA_004195715.1. GTDB lineage: Archaea > Thermoplasmatota > Poseidoniia > Poseidoniales > Thalassarchaeaceae > Thalassarchaeum. The sequence continues at coordinate 12,054 of PSPX01000009.1, forward strand.
TCGCATCGGGCTTCGACATGACCTGATTGGTCACTAGAATCAGAGCATTCTGGACGTCTGCAACTTGCTTGAGCTCCTTCAGGTGACGATTGAGCTTCTGCTGCCTAGGGGCCAGCATGCCGCGCCCGATGTACTCGGCACGAAAATGACTGGTCAACGAGTCGACGATGATTAACTTGACATCGATGTTCTTTGACATCCTCTTGATCTCATCCACTAGGAGCATCTGGTGGGCTGAGTTGTAAGCCCGGGCGACGTGAATTCTGTCAAGGGCATCCTGTGGATCTATGCCAACAGCTTCGGCCATCTGCGTTATCCGCTCGGGCCTAAAAGTGTCCTCAGTATCGATGTAGAAGACCTCGCCGTCGAATCCTCCCTGATCTAAGGGCAGGATCGTATTGACTGCGAGCTGGTGCCCAATCTGAGTCTTACCACTGCCGAACTCGCCGTAGACCTCTACGATAGCCTGGGTCTCGAAGCCACCACCGAGTAGCTCATCCAATGCCGAGGTTCCCGATGTGAGCTTCTGCACCTGTCGGCGGCGGTCTAGAAGTGCTGTGCCACTGATGAAGCCGCCTATGTTGGCCATCTTCTTCGCGCCAGAGATGATTTTGGCCGCTACGGCCTCGCCCAGTTCGGCCTGCTCGGCCAGCTCATTCGGACTCAACACCGCTATGGAGAGCAATTCGTCGAAGCCTGCTTCGCGCAACTTCTCCGCTGTCGCGGGGCCGACCCCTGGAAGGTCATCTACGGTACTCTCAGGCTCGTCCACATCAATCACTATCTTGCTTTCTTCAACCTTCTCACTTGCTGTTTTCTTGACCATCTCTCTCACCTTATTACGACCTCTATCGGGGTTCGATAGTATTTGAACAAACGATTGACCCCTGCCGGCGGTTGAAAGTGCTTCACCTCGTCGTTTGCTCTCAGTACAACGATTTTCACTTTCAGTTATGTTTCGCCTATGGTAGCGGGTGGTAGATTTGAACTACCGGTCTCCGGGTTATGAGCCCGACGAGATAACCTGGCTACTCCAACCCGCTATGTCCTTGGGTCTACGGTTGGTTATATGAACAGCACCTTAGACGGAAGGAAGGCATGAATGCGTACGCGAACAGTCAAGGGACTTCTCGCACCGCAGCCTTTCAGGTGAGAGAGTGGTTGGCGGCCTTCTGATTCGAAATTCGGCAATGGTCATCGACGGAGACATCGTTCAAGGGGACCTGCGAGTAGTTGCTGGAAAGATCGCCTCGGTCGCCCCAGGAGGGGGCCTAGATCCGCTTGACGGCGAGACCATGATTGATGGCGAGGGTTTGCACCTGCTTCCGGGTGCAATCGATCCTCAGGTGCATTTCCGTGAGCCCGGACAATCCGAGAAGGAAGACATCGGTAGCGGTAGCAGGGCTGCGGCTGCCGGTGGAGTCACTGCCTTCCTAGACATGCCGAACAACGTCCCCGCCGCTACTACCATGGAAGCTATGCAGGCCAAGCTAGACTCGGCGGCTCACAGCGCGGTGACTCATCACGGCTTCTTCATCGGTGCCACCCCGAACAATGTTGTTGATCTACAGCAGGCCGTGGGCACCCCTGACGCTCCATCGCCTACAACTGGAATCTGTGGCATCAAGGTGTTCATGGGTAGCAGCACGGGGGACCTGTTGGTGCACCAGCAGCAGCACCTCGAAGACATTTTTGCGGGCACCGCGGGCATCATCGCAGTTCACGCTGAGGACGAGGATAGACTGAACGCGCGCAAGCCCGAGTTCGCTCACAGAACCGATGTCGCCGCGCACGCCGAGTGGCGGGACAGCGAGACCGCTCTCATCGCCACCCAGAGAGCAGCGGCGCTGGCGGAGTCGCACGGACACAGACTGCATGTCCTACACCTGACCAGCGCTCTCGAAGCCGACTGGTTGGCTAGCAACAAGAGCGCCCTAATCACCACGGAAGTCTGCCCGCAGCACCTCACTTTCGACGACAGTGACGTGGCTGAGCGCGGCACTAGGCTGGTGATGAATCCGCCAATCCGATACGCCGAGGACCGCGAGACGCTGTGGCGGCGTCTGAGGGACGGTACCATCGACTGCATTGCCACCGACCACGCCCCGCACACGCTTGAGAACAAGAAACTTGGATTCCCGCAAGCACACTCGGGGATGCCTGGTGTGGAAACTTCACTGCCGCTGATGCTGACGCACGCGGCTGACGGCAAATGCAGTGTGACCGACGTGGTCAGCTGGATGTGCGAGGGGCCTGCCCGGGTCTACGGCATGACCGGCAAGGGCAGACTGGCCGAGGGCATGGACGCCGACCTCGTCCTCGTCGATATGGAATCTCGCAGGAAGGTCCACGACACGGACACCTGGACCCGTGTCGGTTGGACAGCACTCGAGGGGATGGCACTGACAGGATGGCCGATGCTCACCATCGTCGACGGGGTGGTGGTGCATTCGCGTGATGCGGGTGGTACACTGCGCGGCAACACTGTGACTACGCCCGGATCTACCGGGCGCGCTCTCGAGTTCTCCTGATTAGCCCTCGAGAGTTGCGGAGTTCTCGTCATCCTCTCGATCCTCGCCGTCAGACGAGGTGGTGTCCGGGTCAGTGGTCTCGCCTCCATCGTCGTCGTAGTAGATCTCGGGCGCATCGTATCCAGGAATCTCTATCTCGACCATGAGTTCGAGGTCGTCGGTCCGGTGAACCGAGGCGCCGGCGGTGGAAAATGCGTAGATGTAGTCGCCCATGAATATCGAACGGCGGATGCTAGTCGAACCTCCCCACCAGCCTGACAGACCATCCTCGTTGTAGAACTCGGAGTGGTTGACCATTCCGTGGGTGCTGAGCGTACCGCTCTCGACGTCTACGTCAATGAGCTCAAGGGTGGAAACAAACTCGTAGCCGGAGTAGGTGTAGGTGCGCCCGTCAATGGTGACCTCGTCCCAGGTGTAACGGTAGGTGGACAGTGGTATTGCGAGCAGTTGCTCGGGCGCCCAGTAGGTGAATGCCTTGTGCTCGTAGGTGGCCTCGGAGAATGACCACGACCAGCCGCAACCCCACTCGTCGCAGCCCTCGTCCTCGTAGGCCGGAGACAGTGGCAGTGAGTCAGCGAGCACCGGGTTAGTAGGGTCGCTGACATCGAATAGAGAGACCTGGGTGATGGACCAGTCGAGTCCTTCGCCGTCGGGCCCGGGTCCGATGCCGATGGTCAGCAGAGTGTTAGCATCGACCGGGTGGATATAGGTCGAGACGCCTGGGACCTCGAGCTCGCCGAGTATCTTCGGGTCGGTCGGATTGGTGAGATCGATGACCCAGAGAGGATCCATGTTGCGGAAGGTGACTAGGTATGCGCGGTCGCCCACGAAGCGTGCGCTCCAGATACGTTCGCCTTCGGCGATGTCGCCGACGTGGCCGATTTGTACCAGCTCGGTGGAGTCGTCCTCACATCCCTCGGGAATCATGCACTCCATCGCGAATAGAGTGAATACATTGTTTGTGGGACCTGTCCCCTCTTCGTCCTCAAGCCACCAGCGGCCCCATGCGTCCTCGGTGGTAGCGACGCGGATGACCCCGTTGTGCTCCGAGAGTGAGAATTGGTCCTGCACCGTACCGTCTACCCTGCCAGAAGCGACGTAGGTTGTCTCTGAGGGATCGCTGATGTCGAAGACGTGAATGTTAGTGGCGTCATCCCAGCCGGAGTTACGCCAGAACCACCACCAGTCGTTGGCGGGCTCTGCTAACACCATGACATCCTGAGAGGCGTACACATGCGCCCATGAGGAGGTGATGTGATCGACTTCCATTTCAGAATCATCGCCGAGCATCTGGATCGTCATGATGGTCGTGAAGCCACGGCCGGCGCTGTCGGCGCTGGCCGAGTACTCACTACAGTCTCCCGAGCTTATCGGGTGTTGGAACAGGCCCTCCTCACCAATCTCGTAGATGTGCGGGGCGAAATCGTCGAGGGTCAGGTCGTCGATGATGGCCTGATTGGCGGCGATGGTCTCTTCCATACTCTCATTCCAGATCTCCATCCTCGCCTCGTCGCTGTCTGACTCCCAGTAGGTTTCAGGCAGGTAGACCCATGTGCGCATGCCCTCGATGTAGGTCCACAGGTGGGTTACCGAGCGCATGGTTCCGTTGACCAGTCTAGCAGTGTGGTAGTTACCCTCGATATAGATCTCGCGCTCGACCTCTGGAGCAGTTCCGTCGGAGACGTTGATGACGGTGTACTTCACGAGATTTTGTACGCGGGTGTAGGTGTAGGAGTACTTCTCCTCTCCAGGGTAGCTGACGGTGACTTCTTCCGACATCAGTTCCCTCAGCGGGTCATCGACTGGAAGGTTCCAGTAGTATATCGAGGAGGCGATGACGAGTCTGTCGCCATCAAGCATCATCTGCATCGGATAGCCCTGCACGCTCATGTTGGACTCGAGCGTCAGTTCGCCGAACTCGGGGACACCCATAATCACCAGCAAGTTGCCGTTGAGCATGTAGATGTGGTAGCCGTCGGTCTTCAGGAAGTCGGCCTCGTCGACGCCATCCTCCTGGTTGTTGGTCTCGGAGTACTCACCTTCGCGGCTAGTGTCGTCGGTGTTTGACCCGAAATCAGCCGATCCAGCTTCGGCGGTCATGGGCGCGCCGTCCATCTCCACCATCACATCATCTTCCATCCAGCCGCCGCGCCAGACGGGGGCAGCCCAGTGCCAGTACGCCTGCTGGTCCAGTGCGACCAGCATCTCGTTGTAAATCGAGTCCTGAAGATTCGTCAGCAGGAGTTCGCACTCGTCATAGATGTCAAGCACCGGCGAGGTGCGCTCACGGATAGGTAGATCGAGCCGAGGGTACTCGCCCTCAAGCCAGTCGAGGATTGGATCGATGATATCGTCGTCGATGTCATCGAGGTCATCTATAGCACCCAGGCAACCTGAGTTCAGCATCATCAGCAGTACCAGAATTGCAGCCCGCGGACTTCGCTTCATGTTGATGGCCAATGGTTTGGAGGATATCAAGCGGTTGGTTAGATGGTTGGACATTTTCTACTCAGACTGTCGGCCCTATGGGTTGGAACGGAGGGAAAGGGGTGTTACGCGACCTCGGGGCGGGGATCGGCTCCTCGGGATCCTCCTCCGCTAGGGTAAGGGCGTTCGTCGTTCCTACATCTCCTTCCTCGGAACCGGAGACTAGGGCTTGCGTGCCGCTCATGAAAATCAGGGCGGCGATGTGTAGGTCCAGGTTTCGGTCCATCAAGCAGCAATCATCGGCATATCCGTGATAAGCGACTTGGGCCCTTGAGTCACCCCTGCATCAGACCCAAAAGAAAGATACCTGACAACTCCGGAGATAAGCCATGGAGTCTCCCCCCGACCTCTCGGACGGCCGGATAGGTATCATCGAATATCCATCTGCAAGTCCCTTCGAGATTCATCACATCCTGTGCAAGATGGACTCGACTCCCCAACATCCAGTGTTCGGCTCCCTCCTGATGCCAGAGCACCCCGCCAGTGACCCCATGCCGTGCGTGGTCGCCGTGCACGGGAGTCTGAACTGGCGGGGCCACCACCACGAGCACATAGTGGGCTGGCTAGAGGCTGGATTCGCGGTCTTCAGGGTGCACAGCTTCGACTCGCGGCTCATCGAATCCACAGTCGAGGATCAGATGAGTGTGACATACGCCATGATGCTGACCGATGTATACCAGGCCCTCAGGATGCTGAGTACCCATCCTGCGATAGATGCTGCCCGAATTGGCATAGCTGGTTGGAGTCTAGGAGGCACGGTCGCCCTCTACTCCTCTTGGGAACCTCTGGCAGAGGCGCTGGCGCCTGACGGCGAGCGCTTTGCTGCCCATCTCTCTCTCTATCCAGCGGCCCATCTAAGAATGGATGACCAGCGCTGGTCGAAGAGTCCAATCTTGGTATTGCACGGCGATGAGGACGATTGGGTGCCTCTGAGTCTTGTCGAGAGTCTGGTAGATGATATCACACCGCACGGTGCGAACATCGAGGTTCACGTCTACGAGGGCGCGCAGCACTCGTTCGACTCGATCGAGTCCCTGAGCTTCGACCCCAAGGCCATCAGGCTTGACAGTCACAGGACCATCCGCATCGATATGCAGGGTGATATGTCGGCGGAGATTATGCCTGGTATCGTCATTCCACTCAACGAACCCGAAGAGCGTTTGGCGGCCTTCGCAGCCGCCCCCAACCTGGGGGTCCACAAGGGAGGTCAGTGGACGGCGCGAAGGCACGCGCTTGGTTGCAGCACTGAGTTCTTCCAGAGAAGTCTCAGCAGCTGCCTAACTGGTAGTGGAATGTTTTCTGAGCCGTTGATGTTGGCTCCCTATGATTCGTTACTCTGGACCCCAGGGCGTGACTTGGCGGGTTAGTCCTAGCCTGTGGGTGAAGAGGAATCGTAGGTTGAGCAAACCATCTCCCCAAGTGTTGATTTCCGCCTCGCCGACACGTGGACGGTATGGGACACTCACCTCAGCTGTATTCTTCTTATCCAGATACCGGCATGCCCTGATTTTGAACTCCTGAGAAAGTGGCATACCATCGTGCTTAGGGCGCACGCGCTCGTCCTCAAATATCGACTTGTAGAACACCCACATACCACTTTGAGAATCGTGCACACCGTACCAGTAGAGCAGGCTTGCAGTTGTACTCAGAACCCAATTACCGAAACCGTGGATTCCGGGCATCGCTCCTTCCTCAGCACGGCGCAACCTGTCGCAGGTAATCCACTGCAGTTCCTCATTGAGCAGTTTCCGCACCAGTCTGGGAACCTCTTCACCGGGATATGTGCAGTCCGCATCCATAGTCACAATAACATCTCCCGGAGCCATTGAGAAACCTGTCTTGTATGCTCTACCGTATCCTTTCCTAGGTTCGACGTACACAGTCGCTCCCTCTCCCTCGGCGAGTTCTCTAGTGCGGTCGGTCGAGTTGCCGTCGATAATGAGGAAGTCTAGTTTCTCGCACCAGCCATCATTCGGGATGGAGCGAATTGTGTCCACGATGGCGGCTTCCTCATTGCGCGTCGGTATCACCACAGTGACATGAACTGGTAGAGAGTCGGCCATGCTATCGAAGGCGGCGACCAAAGGCCTCGTTTTGAACAATGCGAAGCGCTGCCCAGAGGTCGTGCTCTTGAAATGCGGGTGCTGCGCCCCGAATAAGGGGGAACCATGCACATAGCCATGCTGTCAGCCGAATATCCGCCTCGCTGGGGCGGGATGGGTTCGACGGTGTACCACCTGTCCGCCGCTCTGGCTGCTAGAGGTCACCGAATCACCGTCATCACCCGATCAGGAGGAGGCATTGCGCCAAAAATCGAGGGCGTCGAGGTACTGAACGTGGGTTGGGTCCCTCTCCCAATGGCATTCACACGCTCTTACGGTCGCAGTGCGATGCGTGCTCTGAAGCACCTGCACGCTCGCGACCAGGTAGACATCGTCCATCTACACTGCCCGATGATATCGTGGAATACCAAACAGTTTGAGAGTTGTCGGGAGAACATTGCTCCGGTGGTCTCCTCGCTGCACGGCTCATGGCTGGGCGAGCGGGATGGGCTGGTTGCCGCCTCGAAGCAGAAGGAGGCAGCGGTCTGGGCCAACCCCAATGACCTCGCGATACTCTTGACAGCCAAGCACTACGCCGGCTACGAGAGGGCTGCGGTCCGTGGCTCTAGCGTGTGCGTGGCCAACTCCGAGGCTACCAAGAACGACTTCGAGGCGCGCTACTCACCACCGTCCGACTGGGACTGCGAAGTGGTACACTGGGGCGTTGACACCAGCATGTTCGTGCCACTGCACCGTGATGATGAGGATTCTGCCGCAACCCACAAAGGGATTCGATCCAGATATGGTGGCTCGCGTCTGCTTCTGGCAGTGGGGCGTCTCGCGGCGAGGAAAGGCTACGGCCTGCTGCTCCGGGCCTTCGCCAATGTCCATTCATTGGACTCCCAGATTCGTCTGGTAATCGTCGGACGTGGCCATCTGCGCTCGCGCTTGCAGAGGCAGGCCCAAGCTCTCGGTGTGGCTGACGCGGTAACAATTGAGTCGGGGATGCCTTTCGAAGAGTTGGCGGCGCTGTTCCGCTCTGCGGACCTCGTGGTCTACCCCTCTTACTACGAGGGTCAGGGTCTTATTCCGCTAGAAGCCATGGCTTCGGGCACTCCCGTTGTGACAGTCGACCACGGGCCGCTGCCAGAGATGGTGGACGAGAGCGTTGGCAGGCTGTTCGTGATGGGGGATCCAGATTCCATGGCGGGTGCCATCATGGCCGAACTGGCCGATCCTGAGAGGTTGCAAGAGAAAGGAGAGGCTGGTCGACGCAGAGTGCTTGAGAAATTCACCTTTGAGTACGATGCAGGGCGTTTTGAAGCCATATACGAAAGGGCGGAGTGAAAATCCCAGTTGGGGAATTATTCATGCGTTGGTCGCACTGGCAGGGGTAGGGGAGAGCATGGGAGAGACTCAGAGCCTGCGTGATTTACCTTCGGGCACAGTAGCCAACATCGCTATCATCCTGATGGTCTCGGTGCTAGCGATAATCCAGCTCAAGGCGGTGATACAGCCCCTAGTGATTGCAACTCTTCTCTTCCTGCTCATCCGACCCGCTGCACAGTGGTTGGAGGAGCGCCAGATAATGCAGAAGTACGGCCATCCACTGATGCCATACGGCGTCCTCGTAGTGATACTCTTCCTAGTGATGTGGATAGCATCACAGTTACTCTACTCCAACCTGACCTTGTTCACTGAGGAGATACCTGGACTGACAGAGAAGCTCAACACCAAGCTGATCTGGCTGGAGGGACTGGAGTTCTGGGGATACTCCTTCGACGTCAGCGGCCTGACGGCGCTCTTGAGTTTGGACACCATCAACAACTACCTGACTGGATTCGTTGGCTCGTTGGCGAGTTTTACCGCCAGTGCGGCGACTGTTCTCATCTTCTTGCTCTTCATCATCCTCGAGGCCGAGACTCTGCCTCGCCGCTTGAAGGCGGCTTACCCAGAGGATGCCGCGAGAGTGCAGGCTGTAGCAAGCTCCTCGGGAGAGGGGATCAACACCTATGTCGTTACTAGAGCCACTGTAGCCTTCGGTCAGGCCGTAATCGCGGGGATTGTCCTCTGGTACCTCGATATCCCTGGCTGGTTCATGTGGGCATCAATCACCTTCATGATGGACTTCATTCCCTACGTGGGAGCGTTGATTTCACTGATTCCTCCAATCTTCCTCGGCTTCATCGTACTGAGCCCGACTTGGGTTGCCATACTCATTCTGGTGTTGGTCCTCAACCAGCAGGCATGGGGGGCTGTGGTCGAGCCGCAACTGGCCGGACAGCGGCTTGACATGTCCCCCATCGTGCTGCTTCTCCTAGTGGCCTTCTGGGGCTGGGCGTGGGGAGTAATGGGAATGGTCCTCGGAGTTCCTCTGGCTGTAATCATGAAGATTGCTTTGGAGTCCGACGCTAGAACACGTCCAATCGCCATGCTGCTCTCCCGCGATCCCAAGCAACAGGCTGTAGAAGAGGAGTGATTAGTCCCGCGGGACTATCACTACTAGGACTCCATCAGCCCGGATGTGCACTGACTCACCTGAGCCGACATTGTGGAGTCCTTCCGTAGACAGGCTCATCGGCGTACCGTCCAACTCCCACCGGGCGCCGTGCAGGTGTACGCTACGGCAGGGAGTTAGTGCGAACATTGAGAATTCGCCTCCGGAGCGCACCGCGAACTCGCGCTCGCCTTCCTGGGGATGTACCCGATGGGTTACCGAGTCCTCGTGGTGGAGTCGTATGACTGCCCCTGAAGGTACCTCGCACAACGCCGCCCAACTCCCGAGGAAGTGGCTTGTAGCGCCTCCATCAGAGCCGACGACGTCGATCTCATTGTAACCACGCTCAATGAGTAGTGAGAGAGACTTGGCTAGGTCGCTACTCGACTGGTCGGCTAATTCATGGGTCCGACCTCGCCACCTGTCGGAATCGACAGAATCGAGGTCTCCGAGGACCTGCTCGACCTCATAACCCGCCTCAGCAGCCCTATCGGCCCCTCCGTCGACCCCGAAGCAAACAGCACCCTTGAGAAGGCCATCGACGATAGCTTCCGAGGGTTGTTGTCCATTGCACCAGAGTAGTGCGCGCAATTCATCACCTCTTGCGGGCGGTTATCTTGCCGTCGACCACGAGGTCGACGTCGTTCAGTTCGATTGTCGGCTTCAACATGACCCCTCGCATGTGGATACCTACTCTTACCGAACCACCGAGAGCGGAGTTGTCACCGATTCCGAAGTAAGCCGAACCGCGGACCACCTGATCCTCAAGCCTGTTTCCAGTCATCCTCGCCCTCGGGTTCATCCCGAAACCAAACTCAGCCACTGTTTTGACCAGTCCGGCCCTAGACGGACGCAAACCGACCTTGGCCTCGGCGAGCACCGACCCAACACTCTCTGCCAGTTCACCACCGGAGATGCTGACCACCATGCCTTCCTCGACTAGGAAGGTGAGGGGCTCGTCTAGAAGGACGCCCTCCCACGAACCGTCGATGACGATTTTGCCGCTCAGGGTCTGCTCCTTTGGTAAAACGAAGACCTTTCCGGCCGGCAGGTTGGTCACCTGCCCGGGCCGGTTGCATATGCCGTTGTCCTCGAGCACCCAGCGGGCTCCGGTCCTGAAGGTCACATCGGTGCCCGCTGGAGTCGTCACCCTAACGTCGCGCCTGCGCCGCAGCATCGGATTCAGTCCCGATATCTCCTTCTGCAGGGCGTTGTAGTCGGCGGTCATTCCACCCATCGCCATCATCTCCTCGTCGATTCCAGGCATCGAAGCTATTCTAGCCCCCTCTCGCGATGCGGTCAGTCGTGCACGGGTGTGAGTCAGGGAGTGGCGAGTGGCGAGCAATACGACGTTCTGACGGCGCATCAGATCACCGACCGAGGCCGGGGGCTCGTTGCCCTGCATATGTCTACGAGGCATCATCATCATGAGTATGCGATCGGTAACCTCCGAGGCGGCCTCGTATAGTGAGCGACCGACTTCGGAAGTCGACGGGTCGGTGACCACCAGCACGTGCTCGTGGGGTCGCACCTGCATGCACGTCATCACTACTGAACGGGCCGCGGTCAGCATCGCCTCCTCGCGTTCGGTGTCATCACCGATGGAAACATCAGACTCCTCGGCCATCTCTCCTCGGCTCGTGATGAGAGTTCTGTTATTCAACACCACTACGTAATGTCAAACCAATTCACCACGGCAGTCATAGGTGAAGGTGGGTTGCGCAAAGTAATGGAAGGCGTCCGTACGGTGCGACTCGTAACTGCTCTTGCGGTAGCTGCTATGCTCGCCGGTGGCTGGATGATGAACACGCCGCTGGACGAAATCACCGATGACGGGAGTACAGTAAACGACGAGATGTCTGGAGCCGCCGAAGGAGACTCCGAGGAGGCACAGCCTGTCATCAAGCGAGGAGAGAAAGAGGATGATTCCGGTTCCACCCTGCCGCAGAGGCTCCTAGCTGGAGGAGTGGGTGCCCTAGGGTCACTCGTTCTCGGATCGTTCGTACTTGAGTTTGTGAAGGTGACAGTTCTAGTGGCGCTGATATCCCCTATGCTCGCGAGGATGAAGAGCAATCGAGAAGACATGCTCACCCGCGGCCGTCTGCTCGGATACCTCGAGGCAAACGCGGGAATTCACTTCTCCGCACTGCGCGACGCCCTCGGGCTCGCCAACGGAGTGACAGCTTACCACCTCCACACTCTGGAATCGACCGGTCAGATTATCTCGTGGAGGGATGGTAAACTGCGCCGCTATGCAATTTCCAGTCTGTCTAGAGAGGAAATTGGGCGAATTAGGAACCCTATCGCCGGGACTCGCCTAGCCATACTCGAGGTACTATCCGAATCCGGCAACATAGGGCTCTCGGGTACCGATATCCGATTGAAGTTAGAAATTTCAAGGCAGTTGCTGAGCCACCACCTCAACGAACTGCGCAATGGTGAGATGGTCGAAGCTGCCTCAGAGGCACGACGCCCCAAGTGGCGACTGTCAGACAGTGGGATGGACGCACTGGTCACCTCTAGAGAGGTAGCCCGAATCGAGGCTGTAGCTTGAATAATTCAAGGAATCAAACGTCCTTCCATACCGCCTGCGACCTCGATTACCTGGCCTGTGATGTGTCCTGATATCTCGTCCGAAGCTAGCATGACTACCGCGTTAGCCACATCCTCAGGGGTAGCGAGCTTCTTCAGTGCCATCGTCGCAGTTGCACGCTCTACTAGCTCCTCGTCCACACCCTGTTCGACCTTCTTTGGAGTGACAGTCCATCCCGGAGCGACCGCATTAACACGGACACCGCCAATATGCGAGACGTCGTTCTTCAGTGACATCAGCAGACCTGATGTGATAGCGCCCTTCGCAGCAGCGTAGTCAGCATGTCCTGATTCACCGTAGATACCTGCTGTCGACCCGATCAGAACGATTGACCCCTGTCCGACTTCTGCGGCGTAGCCAAGGAAGGCGCGAGCAGTGCTCACTGTAACCCCCAGATTGGAGTCAATAGTGGAGGCCCAACGCTCACTATCAATTTCCCAAAGCGGCTTGGGCGGTGTAGGATAGTGGCCGGCATTGGCGATGCAAACATCGAGGCCTCCTAATTCAGAGACAATGCTTCGAACCATCGATAGTGCTTCCTTGTCATCGCGTAAATCCGCACGGATGGCTATTCCGTCGATTTCCTCAGCCAGAGATATGGCCGCGGCGGTCGAAGAAAAATGATGCACGACCACGCGAGCGCCCTCGGAGGCGAATGCTCTGCAGATGGCCTGACCTATGCCACCAGCACCGCCGGTGACGAGCACAACCTTGCCATGCAACCCGGTTTCCACGCAAGACGGGAGATGTTCCGCTACTTTATGTTCTCAGACTATCTGCCTATGAAGCGAATGCGTGTAGCAATCACCAGAGGAGTTAGTCCGGCCATTGGGGCCTGCGAGCTGACCTTCCTCGAGCGCGAAGCGATTGATGTCGAAAACGCGCGGACCCAGCACAGCCTCTACGAAGAGATTCTCGAGGGTCTCGGCTGCCGAATCAAACACCTTGATGAAGAGCTAGATTTTCCTGATTCAGTGTTCGTCGAGGACATTGCCATCGTGCTTGACGAGATTGCGATAATCACGAGGCCGGGGGCGCTTTCCCGGCGTGGCGAACGACCTTCAATCGAACAGGCGCTCGCACCACACCGCTCGCTCAAGCACATCCAGGCGCCCGCGATACTCGATGGAGGGGACGTCATGGTCGTGGCCAAGGACATCTATGTCGGCATCTCCACCCGCAGCAACGCCGAGGCCGTGCGCCAGCTGAGGGCGCTGGTCATCGACCACGGCTACCGCGTTGTGGAGGTCGAGTTCAACGGGTGTCTCCACCTGAAGTCAGCGATGACCGCGGTCTCGGACGACACCCTTCTCATCAACCCTGAATGGGTCGATGCCGGTGCCTTTCCCGAGTATGCCTGCATCTCGGTCGACCCATCGGAGCCGAGCGCGGCCAACGTTGTCCGCATTGGTAGTACGGTCCTTTTCGCAGCTGACTTCCCTAGGACCGGTCAGCGCCTCTCTGCCCTAGGCTATGACGCACGACCAGTAGTCGCCTCAGAATTGGCGAAGGCCGAAGGTGCGCTGACATGCTGTAGCCTCATCTTTGAGGTGCCGTAGGAACTGTCACTATCCGGTAAGTCCCACTGTGGCCCATAGGGCCACCGCTTTCCTCAGTCGTCGAACTCCTCGTCGAGCTCGCGCGGATCGAAGCCGGACCACGACTCGATCATCTCGAGATCCTTCGAGACCTGCCTCCTGCGGGTGCTCGTGTAGGCTATCCCCGCCATTATCGCCAGGGTCAGGGCCGCAATCAGGAACGGCAGACCCGTTCCCATCAGCCAGTCGAACATGCTCGTGTCCTCGGGCGACTCGATAGGAATGACTTCAACGAGACCTGGGCTGACCATGTCGCCGTCGAGCGCCCATACCTCTACCCTCGCACTGCTCCCCGCTAGGGTCCAGACCGATACGTAGGTCCAGATGTCGTCACCGGCGAACTGGTCGCCCTCCGTGCCATCATCCCGGAACTCGAGGGACTGCGACACTCCGCCAGCGCGCAGCTCTCCGTTCACGGAGGAGGTGGTGCCATCGGGGTCTACGAGCCGTACCGTAATGAGGACTGATGTCGGCTCCTCAAGGTCGATGCTGCTCGGCGAGACCTCGAGCTCGTACAACTGCGGCGAGCTAGAGCCGATTGTGAGGTTGATCGAGGCCGAGGATGAATCACCCCTCGAGTCCTTGACCAGTAAGTCGATGCGCACGGGCCCGGGCGGGAAACTCGCAGTGTGGACTATCTTGTCGCTCAGCAGCGTTCCATCATTCAGGACCCATTGGTAGAGTACGATGTCGTCATCGTAGTCATAGGAAGCCGAGGCGTTGAGTACCACGGGCTCGCCCGGTGGGATGTACTGGCCCTCCGAGAGGCCGGAGATTCCCGCCACGGGCCCGGTCTCCAGCACCTTGAGTGCTTGTGAGTGGGTGCGCTGCATCCCGTTGGAGTCTATCAGCTCAAAGCGTAGTATGTGCTCTCCGGCTGGCAGGTAGTCGTTGTACCAGTAGTCCGCCGTCTTGTCCTCAAGTATCGGCTCGGCCATCAGGTCTGAGTACACGCTTACGGTGAAGTCGTCACCGTCGGGATCGAACGAGCGGCGGAAGTCGAACAGCACAGGCAGATTGGAGTAGACCTCGATATCAGGCATCGGCGAGTCAAGGACGAGGACCGGGGCCGACTCATCGACCCTGAGCATGATCTCAGCCACGTCCGGGGCCCCTGAGCCGTCCTCGACAGTCAGGGTGACCTGATGCACGCCCTCCGGCAACCTAGTCTCTAACACCCATCCGCTACCCATCGGCTCGCTCAACAGATCGCTCTCCCAGAGCACACTGACTAAATCGGTGCTGAATGCCGCAAAGGGATTGCAAACCAGCCCACTGCCGTTGTCAGGCAGGTCGATGCAAGCAACGTCCCAGTCTCCCGAGCCAGTGGCATCGAAGACCAGTAGCTCGCCGGAGTCAGTTAGTATCCCGTCGGACGGGCTGGCAATCAGCGCCACGGGCGGTGAGTTAGATACGCTGAGCTCGGCGGTGGCAGAGTTCCACATGCCTGCATGATTAGGGCGATTGTCGCTCGCGTACATCGTGATGATGTGGCCTCCTTTCGACAAGGTCCCAATCCACTCGACTGTCGAGTCAGGTGTCACCCCAGAGGCGAGAAGGCCGTCGCGGTCGCTCCAGAACTCAAACTTGACTCCGTCACCCTCGGGGTCGAAGGTCGCAGTTCCGTCGAGTCGCACGGTTGCCGACGATGTCATGCCCGTGCGAGTAATCTCCATATTTGCCACTGGTATCTCATTGTAGAGCTCGACGTTGAAGGTCCACGAGACGGGGACATTGACGCCGTCCGAGGCGTACACCGTCACTGAGAACTGGTTGGGTGCGCCCGGGAAAGTGTGGATGATTGTGGCAGGGCACTCTGCATCTCCTGCGGGTGGTTGACCGTTGCCTTGCTCGTAGGAGACCTCCACCCAGCAGTGCAGCTCGTCTCCTTCTGGGTCGTACGTGCTGCCTAGGTGGATAGTGACGTTGGCAGTGATTCCAAGGTAGAGAGTGCCCCAGGCCGAGATCTGCGGCGTTGTTCCGACCGAGAGCACCGGAGGCAGGTTGACCAGTTCAATCTCACGGGCCTCCTGCACGCATTGATTCTGGCTGTCGCAGACCTCGAGGGTAATCTGATGAACTCCATCTGAGAGACAGAGGGCGGCGTTGAGGTTGGCAGTGAACGACGAACCGTTTCCGCCCGGGGGCGAGCCACACGCGCTCAACAGGTCGCCGTCGATGCTGCTAGTCCAACTGTAACTAAGTTCGTCGAAATCGAGGTCCCAGGACCGATTGGCGTCGAAGACCACCTGGCTACCGCTGGCGTAGACCGCCTCGTGCTCGGGCGAGTCCCACAGGATGAAAGGCGGCTGATTGGACAACTCAAGGCGGCAGAACACCGAGATATCCGCGTCGAGGTCGACTGCTGAAGTGTCGTTGTGGACGCCGTCGTAGTCGCAACCGGTGTGGACCGTGTTGACGTCGGACCAGCCCTGCATTGGAGTCCAGCGCTCACCGATGAAGGGGCCGTACGAGTAGTGTCCTGAGTAGGGTAGGGTGCCTGTGTGCTCGGACTCGTACAGGTCAAAGGTGAGGTTGAATTCGGCGTGAGGGATGTGTAGCAGGTGTTGATTGACAGAGTGGACCTCGACCATCCACATCACATCGAGGATGTTGTCCTGTCCGGCGTAGGTCGGTGTGTCGATATCGCCTGAAGATATCCAACGCAGATGGCTGTCTCCCAACATCTCGAAACTATCGGCGAATCCATTGGTGAACCATGAGCCGGAGAAGTTGACGAAACTGGAGGTAGCGCTTGCCGGAGCGCCGGAATAACAAGCCATTGCGACGTTGTGGACAAACAACTCGCTGTGATCTACCATGTCGAAACAGGAGTCGGTATTGCCGCGGATTACGCTGTTCTCAAGGTACGAGACCTCCTGACTACTGGCGTCCCACTTCAGGCCGCCATTGTCGCCGTTCATGTCGAGGCCTCGGACCAGACCGTCGACTTCGACCAGCGTGACTGAGTGACCGGTCGAATTGAGGTTGATCTTGATGTCGTCCATGATGACCGTGCCGTCGTGGTCCATCCCACTGTTGTCGATGTCCAGTGCTGGGGCGTTAACGGAGTCCCTGATGTCAACTGAAAGCAATTGTAGGTCGATGCTGTCGCGCACCACGAATCCATGCTGGTCCTCAATTGATGTGCACTCAAAGCAGGTCGAGTTCTTGCCGCCGCTCATGACGTCATTAGACTCGTGGAAGTAGAAACCGGCCCCGAGTTGAGGCAGTGCCGCGCCGAGTCCGTTCTGATAGGTCGTCACGTATGCCAATTCGACATTGCTGGAGTCTCTTACCGAGACACCGTGTCCGCCGTTGCCGGTGCTGATTACCCCAGATAAGTCGGGGTGGAATTCGCGGATATCCACCCCGGTAGCCCCATTGTCGGCTATCACCCAATCAGCGCCCTGAGCGCCTCCCTTCCACAGTAGTACGCCTGGCCCCGTTGAGTTGCGGACCACTAGGTCGTTGATGGTAGGGGCCCAGTTGACGCTGCGCATGAACATGCCAGCCCTGTCGTTGAGAGGAGCTGTGGCACTCGGCCTGCCGTTCCTCAGCAGATCGATCTCGTTGAGTATAGTCGAGGAACCAATCATGTAGGCCTTGAAGCCGACAGCAGCGTTGTCCTCGATTAGCGCGTCAGTGACCTGTACCCCGCTGGTATTGACCTCGAATGCGGCGTAAGCAAGCCCAGGTGTCTTGGCTCCCGGCCCCCCCGTCCCCCTCACCTCGAGGTCGTTGAAGACAGCGTTGTGAGGCACGTTGGAGTACTGGCTGTGGTTGTATTGCTCGACCATGATGCCATAGTACTGGCTGTCCTCCACTGTCATTCCCACAAAGGTCGGTCGGGTGGTCCATCCAGAGGTGATGTGGCGCACGAAGATACCGCTGTCACAGCGGCTCACGCTGGAGTCTGATATCAGTGGTATCGAGTCCTCCACCCATATCCCGGCAGCGATAGCGAGAGTGGAGCCGCTGACATTGGATATCTCTAGGTTTGAGATTAGACCGCCCGAGTTACCCCAGTAGTTCAGTCCACGGGTAATTAGGCCGTCGGCGGTCATGCCATCAATGATGGGGGCCGAGTACGCCCCAACGGAAAGTCCGATGCCGTAGCGCCATGAGGTGGAAAATCCGTGGACATCCTGACCGCCGCCGTCTATGACGAGGTCATTGATTCGTGGCGACGCCCCGTCGAACAGGTCGACGGCGACCCTGTCAGCATTGATGATCGTGAGATCGTTCATGGTCGGATCGCTGTCATAGATGGTGACGCCGTACTCCGCATCGGTGATTGTGAGATTCTCTATCTTGGAGCCCAGCCCGCTGCTGCTCGAATTGAACACGATGCCGTCATGATTGCCCAAGATGGATTCGAGTAGCACTGGCGCTGTGTTCGTGCCCTGTACGGTGATTCTTCCAGCCACGAGTATGTTCTCGTCATCGCCAAGCTGGATGGTGGTTCCAGATTGGACTACGAGTATTTCCCCACTCTCGACTGTATAGCCGTCCTGAAGCACCACAGTTCCCGACCACACGGTGGTCGAGCGGGATACAGCACCAAATGTAGCCGGGACCAGTGGAGAGGCTGAAAGCAGCAGCAGGAGAATAAGTGCTACAGCACGCCTGCGAACCACCGAAACAGATGCTTGCATGGCTAGTCCGCTCGCTGTCCGCCTGTTATCCCTTGCGCACACGTGAGCAATGCCGAACTAACGTATAGCAGAGGTCATAAACGGCAACCGAGCGCGATGCCCGTCGAGGACTGAGAATGAGTACTGCCTTCGTTCTGATTAAGGTAGAGCCGGGACTCGAGAAAGATGTGTATCTGGCACTTCTAGAAATTGACAGTGTCACAGAAACTCATGTCTCCTATGGGGAGTACGATCTGGTGACACGTATTGACTTCGCCGACGAAGGAGAGATGGCCAAGACCCTGATTGGTAAAATGCGCTCAGTGGCTGGAATCATCAAGACTGAGACGCTGATTGCGGTGGAGGTGTGAGAATGGCTGTCGGATTCGTCCTCATCACGACCGAGGTAGGCTGCGAGATTGCTGTCAGGGAGGCCGTAGGTGCCATCGAGGGAGTGGTTGGGCAGTGGATTGTCTTCGGACCTCACGACCTATTCGTCAAGATTGAGGCCGATGACGAGGCCGAACTGACTCGTTGCATCGTTCAGGAAGTCAGGTCGGTTCCCGGAATCACCGAGACACGCACCCTCATCGGTGCAGAGATCTAGATTGCTCTCGCCATTCTGCCGATGAGCTCTGTTGCTGCTGCACTGCACTCAGCCATCCTGAACCTGCCTACCGCCTCTCTCCAGTGTGACAATCTGCGTTCGGGTTCGAGGACGCCGCGCCAGTACCAACGCTGGGCGCACAGACGACGGTGCATTGCGAGGTCCTCCCGCAGCGGCATGGCGGCAACTGAGGCGTGGGCCTCAACAAGCCAGTCAGGGTGGCTGTCGGTAGCCTCGAGAGTTGCGTGGATGAGGCGAATCCTCTCACTGAGGTCTTCACGCGACTCAATCAGTGACCTAGCTAAGCTGAGTGTTTCTGCTGAGGCGCTCCCACCGGTCCGCGATGAGAGACGCGCACGTAGGTCGAGAACTGCCATGCGAGGATGTTCTGGACCCATAGCAGATTCAAGGGCGCCGTGCGCCTTCGCGGCTGCGGAGACATCGTCG
Organism: Methanobacteriota archaeon; assembly: GCA_004195715.1. Classification (GTDB taxonomy): domain Archaea; phylum Thermoplasmatota; class Poseidoniia; order Poseidoniales; family Thalassarchaeaceae; genus Thalassarchaeum. Next base: position 31,493 of record PSPX01000009.1, read on the forward strand.
ATTTCGAGAGCGATGCCGTGCCTGATGAGGTCGAGGGCGAGGCTGCCAGCGCTGCGCTCTGATTCCGGCAGTGAGGACACGTTCACCGCATCTACGGCTCTAGTCAGCTCTTGCGCTAGTCGGCGGTCGATGCGACCGGGCAACCGGTCGTCGTATCGGCGCACTAGGGACGCGATGGTTGCCTTGGTGTGCTCGGCGGGAGCCATTTCAGCCATCGCGCTAGCCTCGATGTCTTCTGCGGACCTCGGATCACCTCGGAGACGAGCCAGTCGAGCGGAGCGGAGTTTTCTGCCGACACCTACGCTCAGGCCATCAATGTGGGACTCGGCTATCTCAGCCTCGCCGCGCTCCAGAGCGAGATCGGCGGCCGCCTCTCTGATGGACTCGTCCTCGCTTAGGCTAACAGCCTGTTCGAGCAGGACCGCTGCCGCAGCGCTGTCCTGCTCGGCTATGGCTTGGATGTGCTTGGAAACCCATTCGGCGTCTGGCTCTCCAGAGTGAACCATGTGATGACCCTCCATCCTGCGTGCTCTGGCTCCTTGTCTGGTGGCCCATCTGCCGACCGCCTGCGCGTGCAGTGCATTGGACTGCTCATCTGACCAGGAGCCCCTACGGACATTGCGAATCAAGTGGTGGGGCTCGGCCATGACGCCGCTCCACCTCAGTATGGCGGAATCGTCGAGTTCGTTAGCACCCTCTCCCTCGAAGAGTTCACTGACCAGTAGCGACGAAGGGGAGATGCAGAACTCGTCCAGAGTTTTCGTACCTTCGTCGCTGAGTCTTTGCATCACCGTGGACTCGACGTACTTCTGGACAGCCTCGCCGAGCTCGGGTACCTCTTCGCCGGGCAACCACAGGCGGAGAGCGAGGGGGTGGCCACCTAGGGCCTCTGCGACGCTCCTAGCAGTAGCGCTGTCGGTGTCGCTCGGGAGTAGGAATCTAGCGTGCTTGAGAGTCAGTCCCTCGAGCTTGAACTCGGAGAAGCCCTCTGGAAGTCCGAAGGGGCTCGGGGATCTTGACACCGCAAGCACAGAAGAGCTACCTGGTGATGCCTCGTCAAGCAATTCCGCCACACCTGTAGCGTGACGCAGATGCAATTCCTGGGCCTCGTCGAGGACCAGTAGGGTCCTCGAACCGTCCGAGGCGCCAATGATGGCTGAAGGGGAGGAGGGTGCATCCTCACCCAGCCACATCTTACCTACACCCGCTGCATCAGTATCGGAGCCACAGGAGGCCCATCGCACGGTCCAGCCCATGCTCAGGACCTGCTCTGCGACGGCACGGGCGAGACTGGATTTGCCGACACCGGGCAGACCACTTAGGAGTACGTTGGATCCGGCGAGTAGTGAGTCCGAGAGGTTGGTTGCATCTTCGTCCCTACCGTGCAGAGAAATCTGCTCAGGCAGGGGGCCGAAACTGCGTCCTCTGCGAGCCGGCGATGGCTCTTCGAGTTCCGAGATGGCCTCGCGGCCAGTATCTGTAATGTGAACGACTGTGCGACGACGCGAGCCGCCGCCGGTGACGTGAGCTGAGCGGGTCGAAACGTAACCCTCAGCTTCGAGTGAGGAGAGTGGCGCGTGCAGGGCCGACCTGACTACTCCTAGCGACTCTGCGAGACCGGGCAGAGACAACGCTCTGGGCACGTCCCATGCAGCCTCCAGCTCGCCTCCATACTGCGCGAGGCGGGATAGGATTCGCGACTGCGCCTCGGAGAGCATGACGCCCGAGCGAAGGCACGGGTTCATGGGCGTTCACCTGCAGCGCATCAACCTACATGGCGCTCGACCCTACTGGTATTGACTTGCCCCGCAAGCCCGGAGTCTACCTATTCCGGCGGGCTGATGAGCGGGTCACCTACGTCGGGAAGGCCACTGACCTACGTTCTCGTGTCAAGTCGTACTTCGTACCCAATCCCGATCGGAAGATGATTCCTCGACTGGTTGAGGACTCTGACCGCGTTGACTTCATTGTTACCAAGAGTCCGGGCGATGCCTTGATTCTCGAGAGGCAGCTGATTAGAGAGCACAAACCTCGCTACAACTCGATGCTGAAGGACGACAAATCGTACCCCTTCATCGCCCTGACTGATCATGAGCACCCTCGCATCATCTACACACGACACCCTCCTGAGGGCTCGCTCCGATGGGGTCCTTTCGCCGATCCCGGCGCAGCCAAGCGAGTGATTCAGTTGTTGCGCCGCCAATTCGGCATCCGCGATTGTCCTGAGCTACTGCCGCAAGGTTGCCTAGCGATGCACATTGGACTGTGCCACGGACCCTGTATCGATGCGAGGGGGTACGATGAGCGCATTGCGGCTGCAATCGGTGTCCTTGACGGTGACGCGGGCGTCCTAATCGAGTCGCTCCAGAATGATATGGATACCTCTTCGCTGGCACTGGACTACGAGGCGGCGGCTAGGACGCGTGACCTGATCGGCTCGGTCCAGAGGACTGTCTCGCAGAGAGTAGTGCACAGCAGATTCTACCAGGATTGCGACGCCATTGGTTTCGCCTCTAGAGGAGATAACGGAATGGTTGTGGTCCTGAACGCGAAGGACGGCATCGTCCAAGGGCAACTCGAGTACCCGTTGGTTCACAGAGGCGATATTGCCGATTCGGTCGCCTGTGTCCTCGCTGAGCACTACTCGGGCACCAAACCCCCGCGCACTGTCCTAGTCCCGACGCCTATCGGTGAGTCAATGGGGGCTTGGTTGGTCGAACGGCGCGCCGGCGCCGTCGAGGTTAGAGTGCCACAGCGTGGCGAACTGGCTCTACTGCGCGGGATGGCTGATCAGAACGCCGAGGTGCAGGTTGAACGACACCAGAAGAGACGATCGGGCAGCCTTGAGCAGGCTGCCGCTGATGATGCAGCGAAACTGCTCGGACTTGATTCGCTTGACCATATCGTGTGCTTTGACATGGCCCAGTTGCAGGGTGACGAGCGCGTCGGAGCGTCGGTCGTACTACGCAATGGCAGACCGGCGAAGAAGGAGTATCGGACCTACCGTGTCAAGAGCGACGCTCCGGACGACCTCAGGATGATGTCTGAGGTGGTCGAGCGATGGTTGAAGCATCAAGACGGCTGGCCTGACCTGCTGCTGCTAGACGGCGGCAAGACACACCTGTCGAGCATCCTGAGAATGCTGGACGGCCACGGCCTAGCCGGGCGCTTCCCGGTGGCGGCGCTGGCCAAGCGTGAAGAGACTCTGCACATGGATGGTCGCGAAGCGCAGATTCTAAGCAAGCACGGCAGGGTTCTCGTCCATGCTCGCGATGAGGCTCACCGTTTCGTCAACCGCTACCACAGGAAACGACGTGGCAAGGGTGCAATAGGCGACCCTCTAGAGGAGATTGATGGGCTTGGGGCGAAGAAGATCCAAGCCCTGCTCCGCCACTTCGGAGGCAGGCGCGGAATAGAACATGCGAGCGTCGGAGAACTGCGCGAGGTTCCAGGAATAGGCAAGGCGATGGCTGAGCGGGTCCACGGGCACCTGAACAACTAGTTCTCCCACCAGTCCTCCTCGTCTTCCTTAGGCTTCTCTTCTGCCACGTCCTCTTCGAAGTACGCCTCATCGACTACCACTATCTTGTCGTCGAGTTTGCCGAACTCAGACTCCATGGCCAGCTCGGCGATTTTCTGCTCCTCCGCTGAGGACTCCTCCTGCTTCTTCTCATTACGCTCCATCTTGAGTCTTCTGCGTCTGCTAATCAAAAGTCCCAGACCGACCAGCAGCACGAATAGGTACGGAGCGAGTTCGCCTAGCACGAACATCCAACTGACCTCAACAGAGTAAGATACAATGTCCGAATTCTTGCTACACTGCGCCCAAGTCGTCGCTTCGGGGCATACTGGAGTCCTGTACACCACCACTTGCCTGCCGTCGACCTCGATCAACTCTCCGAGGTCCATTTGACTCTCAAAGCTGAGCAGCCTAACCGAATTCGGCAGGTGTATCTCCATCCTCGCAGAGGAGCGGATGGTCCCGAACACGGTGTGCTCCATCAGCGGCGTCACTTCGAGGAAGAACTCCGCCCCCTCCACCTGGATCCCCGAATCGGTCAGTATCGGTGATCCAAAGGCAGCAGCCATCTGGTTGGCTATGATGAAGCCGATGGCCGCGGGCTGGGCCTTGATGTCTATGTCGTCGCCCCTGAGTGCGGCTGTAACGACAGTGTGTGCGATTTTGAAGCCAAAGCGCAGCGGGACGCTGTCACCGACCTCGGAGTTGCTCGGCATCGTGGTTTCCCCGAACCCCAACGAGGGAGACACAGGCAAATGAAGCAGGTCGGCAGAGATAGTGTATGGGCCCATCCCGAAGTCCTGCACGGTATTGAACGAACCTTCGGCATCTATGACCTCGCTCGATCTCATCTCCAGTTCCTCGCCCAGCATCTCCATCCCAAGATTGGATATCTCGACATCAATCGGCTCTCCCACCCCCAAATCCAACGGTGCCTCGAGGTCCGAGCCTGCGAGCAGCCCGCCTTGCAGGCGGTCTCCCATTACGATGGCGCGTCTCAACAGATCGGCGGGGACTGGGTGCAGGGTGATATCGTCCTCGCCTAAGTCGATTTCCAGTCGGTAGATTTCCAGCACTACCTCGGCATTGAACTGGACCTCAGCGGCGAACGAGGCCTCCCGAATCGCGAACTTCTCGATGTCGACCACAATGTCGAGCGATACGCAGGTCTTCTGGTTCGAGCCGCAAATCAGGTCGGGGCTGTCATCCTTGCAAGGGTCGGACTCGAGGCATATGGGGTGTCTCCAGTCGAAGATCCTAGTTCCGGCGAAGCCGAAGTCCAGCTCCCCTCCTCCTGTTATGGGGGCTGTGATGACAACTGTCGAGGGGTCGCCGATGGTCGACTCTATCCACTCCGGCAAGTGCAAGGTCAAGGTCAGCTCGGTGCTCGGCATGCCGTCAGGAAGCAGGTCCTGCAGCCATCCGGTGTCAGTGGAAAGCTCGACTTCGACCACGTTCATGATCGAGGCGAGGTCATCGTCGGTGACCTTTGAGAGGTCAATGGTGGTGATGTCTCCGCCGCTGTTCTCAAGCATCCTCTCGACTACCGATGAGACCCTCATCGGGGTCGACTGCGAGGTGGTTTCAAGGACGACGGGCCAGGTCCCGCCCATGGCGTCCTTGCCCTCGACGCAGTAACTGACTTCGAGTGCCTCCTCACAGGTCACTCCAGGGGTGTGACGGAAGTCCAGCCCGCCTTCGGAGTCGGCTTGTGCGAACTGCGGGGCGCCGAACCAGATGTCGGCACCCAGAGCATCGGAGAACGCCGAGGACAGTTCCTCCACGGGTATCCCCTGAAGGATTGCTGATAGGTCCTCGTCGACTTCCTGATTGAGTAGCCTGATGCCATCGGAGGTCACCCAAGGAATCTCGATGGTGCCATCATGCAGGTCGGCGCTCCAGTCGTCGAGGGTGACGGAATCTAGGTAGTGAATCGATATCTCGAGGTCGAATCGCGAGTTCTGGGTGTCGGTGGCGTCCACTATCAGGTCAATCTTCAGTGATGGCTCTCTCAGGTCGATGCTCGCGGTCGGGGTGGTAATCGACCTGTGAACGAGTTCGGAAACAAGCCGGACCGAGTCGAGGGCTGCCTCAGTCACCGCTTGGGTGTTGTCGACGGCGATGAGAGAGTAAGTCTGAGGGTGGCCGTCGCGCATCGTCATCTTGATCGAACCGGGGGCCTCCACGCTGCTCACGTCGGCGTAGTCAGGGGGAATCACCGAGAGCTCGACCGAATGACCCATCGGCGAGCTGGCGTTGAACTCGGAGGTCAGGACCGCCCCCATCGTCAGCATGCCCTGCATCATCCGGTTGATGTCGGAGGTTTCCGGTTTCAGGCCGAAGGCGCTGGTATCGACCTCCATCTGCAGCACGACCTCGAAGCACAACGGCGGCTGGAACGGGTCGTTGTCGAAGCCGTTGACCTCGTCTATCGAGTCGTGATCGGAGTCGTAAACGCAGCTAGCGTCCGGTTGTGCCTTGAAATCGACCTCAGAGACAGTGGTTATGGTGGTGGTGTTGACATTAGGGAAGTTGATGTCGATGAATTCCTCCATTATCTCCTCAATCCTCTCCAGCATCAAATCTGACACGGTGTCGCCGCCACCCCTGTGGAGACTCTGGTAGTTGCGGATGTAATCTGCAGGAATCCCATCCCATGGGGCGCTATCGCCTTCGAGGTCGAGGTCGCTGAGCTGCAAATCATCCCTTGACATCTCGTGAACTGAGAGTCCGACCTTCATCTCGACCATCTCTGCGTCCTCGATTCCTATCTCGACGGAACTCCGCATCCACTCCTGCCCAGGAGTCTGGTCCAACGACGAGTCGTAGTCGTCGCAGACCCCACTGGCGCTATTCCATGTCGCGCAGATGTTGTTCACGACATCGGGTTGCCCAGGAGGGGGGTCGGCTGCCGCAATAGGCGCCATCAGGAGCATGATGAGGAGTACGGCAGTACGCTGCACAAACGCAGGCATGAACATCAGAGCCATAAGTCTGAATCCAAAATGCTTCGACCAGAGGTCAGATGCATAGGGAAGATCCGCACCGCCGTCTCGTCGAGTCTGTCGGAGAGGTGTTGCGTGGGGCTGGATTGAGAGATGAGGAGTGCATAGCACTCCTAGACCGGTTGCCGAGCAAGTGGGAGAGATTTTCCGATGTCGTTCTGCTGCCGAACTCAGCATTCCAAGGGAAATGGGATTTGCATGTCTCGGAGGAGCTTTGGAGGGCGGTTGCCGAGGCGTTGAAGGTCAACAGATTGGCAAAGCTCGGAGAGATATCGGGGGAGATGCGCGAGAGTTCTGTCGAGATGTTACTCGGCGAGGACGACTGGGTCGTACGCCGGGAGAACGGGGTGGATTACGGATACAACCTCACCCAGTGCATGTTCTCAGCGGGCAACGTCAACGAGCGGCGCAGGATGGGAGAGGTAACCGGCGCCGGCGAGGTCGTGGTCGACCTGTACGCCGGCATAGGCTACTACTCGCTGCCTATGCTGGTCCACTCGCAGGTCGATCACATCCACTGCTGCGAGTGGAATCCGAACGCTGTGCGGGCGCTCGAGTCGAATCTCAAGAGCAACGGGGTGACGGGGCGCTGCACCGTTCACTTCGGTGACAATCGAGTCACTGCGGCAAATCTGGAAGGAGTTGCTGATCGTATCATCCTCGGTTTACTACCGTCAGCCGAGGACGGGTACGCCATCGCTATGGCTGCTCTCAGACCCGCCGGCGGCGTGCTACACGTGCACGGCGTGGCAGCATCTGGGAATCACGTTGCTTGGGCCGCTGATGTTACTGAGGCGCTGCGTGAGAGGGGGAGAGGATTCGCAGTAGATGCAGTCGAGGCGCTGAGGGTGAAGAGCTACGCGCCGCACTGGGACCACGTTGTGCTCGACGTCACGGTCTCGGCTGCTAGCCGTCGAACTCAAGTCGAGCAACCCTAGCCCGTAGGCATGGCTGCCGATTGGCTACTAGAGGCCGCTGTCCAGTACAACGAGCAATCGTTGGAGGGCAGGGACGGCTACCCAGCTCATCTCTTGATGCCGGTAGATACTCTGGCGCAGATACTCGATTGGACCTTCCAGTCGTTGCCCGATGAGATTCTCGTGGGGATAGACGTGAATCCTGACCTCCCTCACTCAGGAGAAGTCGAAAAGACCTACTGCGGGGCTGATTTCGAAAGTGGTTTGTTCTCGGGCCAAGGCTTCGTTCTCGGTGAGCCGCATCTTGTCAACCGGGGTGACTCATATTCTGTCCACCACGTCCCCGAGGAGTGGATGGACGGTCTATTCGATGAATCCAGAGGAGTGAGGGGGGGACGTTTCTCGCACTGGCTGCACACCCATCCGAATGCTCCTGCGATACCGAGTGGGGCCGATGCCGAGTCCGCTCAGTGGACTGAGGGTTGTGACATGATTCTCGGCGTTCGCTACTCTCCAGAGGGCATGCTGCCGTGGCTCGAGGGTATCGAGGGCGAGCGTCGAGAGTTGACTCCAGACGACGATGGTCGCCCTGTCATCGGCAGAGCCGTGACGGGGCATCTTATTCACGGACTCGAACTGATCGCCTTCCACAGAAGAGGTTTTGCGGTCAATGTGGTCTTGACCGACGCTGTAGGTCTGCCAATTGAGCGGCAATAAACTAGAATTTATTACAGAACAACTACGCAGTACGCTGTTTTATCTTTCTTAATAATTATTAAATATAATGGTGAGCGAAATACTCCAAACATCAAGGAATCGTTCCTAGAAAGGACCGTTTTAGTCACGGAATACGTGCTCTCGGTAGTGCTCCAGCTCAGCAATGCTGCCTCGGATATCGTCGAGCGCCCGGTGCCCTGCGGGCTTGGTCGCTCGGGGCAGATTCGGGTACCATCTGTCGACTAGTTGCTTGATCGAGGTCACATCGACGCTGCGATAGTGAAAGAAGTCGTGCAACTCGGGCATGTAACGTCGCAGGAAGCGCCTATCTTGGCCGATAGTATTGCCGCAAAGCGGCGATACACCCTCGATGCAGTGTTCACGCAGGAACCCAATTGTCAACATCTCGGCCTCGGCAATCGGAATTCCATGGTTCCTGACTCTGTCCAGGAGCCCGTTCTCGGTGTGGTGTGTGAGATTCCAATTGTCCATCTTAGCCAGTTCCGACTCGGGCTGTGAAATCGCGAAAGCCGGTCCCTCGGCAACCACAGTCAGGTCGCCCTCGGTTACTATGGTGGCAATCTCAATAATGGTATTCTCTTCAGGATCGAGACCGGTCATCTCGAGGTCCATCCAGACCAGTCGCTCCTCGACCATGCGACTGGCGCTGGCGGGACAGACTTAGGGCTTCTCATGCAAGGGCGAGTATCATAGTGCCCTGACCATGCGCATGGACATGAGTGGTGTAGGTTACATCGAGTTGCTGAGAAGGAACTCCTCCTTCCGTCGCCTGTTCATTGCGAACGAAATCTCGTTCATTGGCGACTGGTTCACCGTAATCGCCCTCTTCATTCTCGCGGGGGAAGCCACCGACAACTCGCCACTGGCGATTGCTGGTGTGATGGCCTCGAGGAGTTTTGCACTGGCTTTGGTAACTCCGTTCACGGGGATGCTGGCTGACCGATATTCACGCAAGGGACTCATGTTGGGTGCTAACATCGCTTCTCTGGTTATTCTCGTTTTCGTACTTGCTTTAGATTTGCTAGGGAGTCTGACATCGGTGTATGTACTGGCGGTGGTGATGGTGGCTGCTAGAGCAGTCTTCGACCCCGCTGAGTACGCATATCTTCCCAACATCTGTGACGATCAGGAGCTGTTGACTGCCAATGCCTTGGCCTCCGGAGGATGGTCGGTGGCACTGGGGCTGGGTTCCGCAATAGGCGGGCTGACCATCTCCATTTACGGCATCCAGACGGCGCTGTGGATAGACACTGTGACCTTCATTGCGGCCGCCATAGGAATCATGACACTGCCCCCCGGTGGCCCAGACACCACAGAGAGGAAGAGCGCCACCCCCCGAGTGGTCGTCGGCGAGATTGTCGCTGGATGGAGGTACATCCTATCCAGCCCGCCGCTGCGCAGGGTGGTGTTTGCCAAGGGCCTGTGGGCATCTGGAGGCGGGGCTCAGGTTTTCCTTCTAATTCTGATTGGGATGGAAGCAGGATTCGGTGAGGCCGCGGCGGGCATCGGCATCCTATTCATGGCTAGAGGATTCGGTAGTGGTTTCGGACCCATCGCAGGAAGGCCACTGATGGAGAACCCACGTCTGAGGCCGTATCTTCTGGGACTCTCTGTGGGAGTCTGCGGGCTGTTCTACATCGCCGTCTCGGCCGTGGAGTGGACTGAGATGGTTCTGATTCTGGTGTTCTTCTCGCATGCTGCGAGCGGTCTTAACTGGGTACTTTCAACCACTTTCCTACAGGAGAGATCTGCCGACGAATGGCGCGGTAGGGTGGCTGGAACCGACCACTTCGGAATCACCTTGACGATGGGAATCTCAGCAGTAGTCGGGGGACTCATCATGGAGAACGGTCTTCTCGAACTCAGAGAGTTGATTGCCCTGACCGGGATGGTTCAGATTGTCCTCGGACTGGCTTGGATTGTGCTAGCCTCTTCACATGAGAAGAGACTGCTAGACCAGACTCTGTAGACCGGCTAGCACGACCAGCGGCACTATCGAGAAAATGGTGTCGCGCAGCAGTGAGCGGGTAGACGCCTTGACGCGAGCAGTGATTTTCAACTGGATGTCCTCATCCAGCTTATCCATCATGTCCCCAGCGGGCCCTCTGACCTGTTCCAGAGCGCTCTCGACGGCGTCAGCGCCCATGTCCAACAGACCCGATACAAGATCTGAAAGCGGTCCGCGCTTGGGCGCTGGGACATGCTCGCCATCTACAGTGTGCTCCACATCCACCACTGTTCGCCATGGCCTTGGTACCTCGATTTTCCCGACCCCCTTGAGGATCTCACGACCCACCACAGCCGCTTGCACCGCCATCTTGGCTGTGGTGAGATTGTACTTAGTCAGCAACTGGATGCCGCGGCGCGAGCGGGTAATCTTTCCAAAGTCAGCAATCAACCAAGCCGCTCCGGCTATGAGGAGTAAAGCCACTCCTATCTGAGGAGTTTGTTCCCAGCTGGGCCAGCCGATTGGACCGAACCATATGCGAGCAGTAATTGCTATGATTGCAGGGAGTAGGAAAGCCAGCACCTCATTGGCGACTATCAGCCAGAAACCCTCGATTGGGAGTTTCTTCAGTCTTACGAAAAACCACCTGATGTGTTTCGTCCTCTCGCCGGGTGGGGCGTAGGTATTCACCAGATCAATCAAAGGCGGCATCACGAAAACCATCCTCATGATGAAAGGAATCGCCAGCATCAGCAGGTAAGCGTCCCAAGGAGATGCGGGGGGCAGACTAGGGAAGGCGATGGCCTCTGACATTGGCGCTGAGTGGAGTCTGACCCCCATCAACCTCACTACGGCCTCACATAGAGGACTCACGCAGGACGGCGGCCTGGTTCGAAGCCGACCTGACCAGCACAATGGCGATTATTGCCCCTGTGGCGAAAGCGATGCCGATGTACTGGTGCGTATTGAAGAACAGCCACGCTAATCCAAGTAGGGACAGGTAAGACACCATCTGGCAGATGATTGACAGTCTCAGCAGTATGATATACTCGACGTCATTGGGATTATCGAATTCTTGGATGTAAGAGTTGATGAGGAAGAAGACTGCTTGGAAAGGTAGCGCGGCTGCAAGGATGGCGAGGCCGATTACGGTCCCCATGTCTGGATTATCCGGACTCAACTCCAGACCTCGGAACAGCATATTACCCATGTTGACACCGATAATCGCAGCGTGGATTGTCCACGCCTTGTCCGAAGGAGCGTTGTCTCTACGGGCATTCTCCGGAACCATGTCGGCGCTCGGTTTCGCGGCACTGTTGAATATTACGCTCACAAAGCAATGCTCAGACGGTGTTACGAGGTATGCGCATACCTACCCAGCGCTTCCAGACAGATGGAATCCTTCAGGGAATATCTTCCGCAGGGCCATTTACTTCCAGCAGTGCCGCCGTCCAGTCATTCTGAAAAACACTTTGCGGGTCAAACGTATTGCAGACGGTGCGAAAAGCATCGAACCTGGGATAGAGGGATGTTATCTCGTCGGCCTCAAGTGGGCACACCTTCCCCCAGTGCGGGCGCGCATGGAACAGTTTTGACATGCTTCGGGCCATGAAGCTCGCGAACAGGAGAAAACTAGCATATCGAGCCGGCTTCGCATAGCTGATGAAACTCAGCGCGTACCAGTCCTCACCCGCGCCGCTGGCCATCGAAATCAAGGTATCATCTGGAAGCACCCGCCTCACACAAATGGGGAAGTGGTGGCAGTACTGGTCGTGAAGTCCGGCCAGTTCCTCCTGCATACCGAGCCCCTCAATCTGTCTCTGGTTGTCTGCAGACAACGCTGACTTCCTCCCGCCAGCAACCTCGATGGTTTCTTGGGCGAACCCAAGCGCTTCCGCCAACTGGTCTCGGCGCACAAACAATTCGATCTCGATGTGACGGAAGGCATCGTGCCTCATCACCAGCATGGACGAGGAGCGGTCTGTGACCTTCCAGTTGCGAATCAAGAAGACCGGGATGATACGCCGAAAGGCGAGCCGAATCAAGCGCCGGCTGCGCACGATGCGTTCCATGAAAAGAATTTGTAGGATTAAGCCGTAGTCCATTGTTCCCATCCAGTAGAGACGGTACAACCTAGCGAGGCGGGAACGCGGTCGGTCATCCTCTCTCCGGTGCTGGATGAAGTAAGACCAACGCCAGGGCAAGAGGTAGAACTGCTGGAGCGGGAATGACGCTTCGGCGTCCAGAACGTCCGACAGCTGACGGGACTCGGTGAAATGCTCCTGCACGTTGTACTGTTCGCGACAGCGAATCTTCACAGCTAGGATTATTCCGAGCGATCCCAGTGAGCAGCGCGCTGCCTGCAGAGATTCTCCAGCGTTCAGTTCCTCGATGGTCGCCTGACCACTGGAATCGTCATAGCGCGCCAGTCGCACCCCCACGACATAGTGCGACATGCTGTTGCGTCCCGAACCGTGAGTGCCGGTAGAAATCGCCCCGGCGATCGTCTGGGCCGTAATCAGCCCCAGCGAATGCAGGGTTGCTCCCTCGCGATTGAGTTCTTTGAGGAGGTGCTTAATCTGGCATCCGGCACCAACTGTGGCAACTAGTTGGTCGTCGTCGGACTGGAGCTGGACGTCGTTCAACCGCCGCAGGTCCAGCAGCACGTCGTCGCTGAGGACCGTTTCGCTCCAGCTATGCAATCTGCCGACGGCGCGGATGCGCTGGCCGTTGTGCCTATCGAGAATCTGAAGGACTTCCTGCTCATCGGATGGGGTGTAGGCTGACGACGGTCGGAGCACCTGGTTGCGGCCGAAATTCTCGCGTTGCACGCTTTGAACCACGCATCTGCGAAGGATGGTCTGGTATAGAAATCTCCGACTTACCTATAGAGGTGCGAGAATGTGGCACGCACCTTCGCCAACTTCGGAGACACCACTATCTGACAGTACTGGTTATTGGGATTGTTAGAATAATAGTTGACGTGATAGTTCTCTGCAGGCCAGAACCTCTCCAGCGACACCACCTCGGTCACGATGGGGTCAGTATAGTCGTCCGAGATCTCCTCGATAACTGCTAATGCCTCCTCGCGCTGTTCTTGGGTGGAGTGAAGTATAATGCTCCTGTATTGGGGACCCACGTCATTGCCCTGCCTGTTGAGTTGGGTGCTATCATGGATGCAGAAAAATACATCGAATAATTGTCTGCGGGAGATTACCTCGGGGTCGAATGAGACCATTACGGCCTCGGCGTGGCCGGTGCGCTTACCGCACACCTGCTCGTAGGTCGGGTCATCGACATGACCGCCCGAGTATCCCGGAATCACCTCGCTCACCCCACGCAGCTCCTTCAGCGCGCCCTCGACACACCAGAAGCAACCTCCTCCAAGGACTATGCTCTCCATTGGATCACCTACGGTAGTTGGGTGCTTCGCGGGTGATTTCGACATCGTGGACGTGACTCTCAGAGAGTCCCGCGGTGGTGATTCGTACGAAATTGCAGTTGGCCTTCATCTCGACTATACTGCCATTGCCGGTGTAACCCATCGAGGAGCGCAGGCCGCCTACCATCTGGTAGAGCACATTGTCCACGGGGCCTCTTGCGGGCACTCGGCCCTCGATTCCCTCTGGAACGTACTTCCTAGTATCGCCCTGCTCTGACTGAAAGTACCTCTCGTGAGCTCCCTGACTCATCGCCGAGACAGAACCCATGCCGCGGTACACCTTGTATGACCTGCCTTGGTATAGAATGGTCTCACCTGGAGATTCATCTGTTCCTGCTAGCACTGAGCCAGCCATTACCGAGTCGGCTCCTGCGGCTATCGCCTTGGCGATGTCTCCACTATACTTGATGCCGCCATCGGCAATCACCGGGACGTCGTTCTTGACACAGGTCTCGACCACGCCAAGTACGGCAGTGAGTTGCGGGACCCCCACTCCGGAGACTATCCTAGTCGTGCAGATGGATCCTGGGCCGATTCCCACTTTCACGGCGTCCGCCCCGGCATCGATGAGCATCTCGGCGGCCGCCCCGGTGGCGATGTTGCCGGCGATTATCTGGGCGCCGTCTGCGGCCTGCTCGCGGATCTCCCTGACCGTGTTGATGACGCCGTGGGAATGGCCGTGGGCGGTGTCCACTACCACAGCGTCAGCGCCGGCCTCGTACAGCGCTAGGGCGCGCGCGACGCCCTTGTCACCGGTTCCGGTGGCCGCTGCCACCCTCAGCCTACCCTGCGAGTCCTTGCACGACTTCGGATTGTCCCGACTTTGCTGGATGTCGCGCACCGTCATCATGCCAGCACAGCCGCCGTCGTCATCGACCACGATTAGTTTCTCAATGCGGTTCTGGTGGAGGAGCTTCTTGGCGACCTCTGGGTCGACATGCTCTGGGACTGTGACAACCTCGGTGGTCATCATCGTCGAGACCTTTACCGAGTCGTCTGAGACAAATCTGATGTCGCGATTGGTGATGATACCCACTAGAGTTCCAGAGTCGTCCACCACAGGGAATCCAGAGAAACCGTGCTGCGACTTAATCGCCCTCAGTTCTCCAATGGTGCTGTCGGGCGAGATAGTCACCGGGTCAAGGACTAGACCGGCCTCGAAACGCTTGACACGGTAGACCTCCGTGGCCTGGGACTCCACGCTCATGTTGCGGTGGATAACACCGATTCCACCAGCTTGAGCCATGGCGATGGCCATGGCGCTCTCGGTCACGGTGTCCATCGCCGCTGAGATGAGCGGGATGTTCAGAGGAATTGAATTTGTCAGACGGGTTGTGGTGTCTACTTCAGCCGGTAGGACCGCCGATTCAGCGGGCATCAGAAGGACATCGTCGAAGGTCAGAGCCTCGGGCATACCGTCTAGCGCCATTAGGTACGGCCTAAGGAGGCGATACTTGAACGATTCTGTCTTAGCGGTTGAATGTGGTCTCCGAGGCGCCGAAATAGTTGGAAATACTGTAGAACAATGGCTTGATTTTGATGGCTTTGCATGAGCAAATTCCCGCAGCGAAACCGACGACTTCAAGAACCACTGTTAGCCGGCCGCGGAACGAGGAGAGGACCATGTACGAGCTTGCTATGATTGGCTGGCGTGAATGGGTTGGGATACCCGAGCTCGAGGGCGAGCCTCTATTGGCTAAGATGGACACTGGAGCATGGTCGAACACGCTGCATGCCAGTGACATTGAGATCATAGAGTCGGACCTTGAGAGTCGGGTCAAATTTCGCCTTGAGGATGGCGGTGAGTGGATCGAGCGGCCAGTCCACGATTGGAGGCGTGTTCGCGACACCGGGGGCCACGAGACCATGCGTCCAGTGATTCGGACAACTCTGCAGATAGCCGGAATGGATTTCGATATCGAGGTCTGCCTGAAGGACCGTTCACTGATGCGCCACAGGTTCATCCTCGGACGCCGCTTCCTACGCAAGCATTTCTGTGTCCACCCTGGCAGGCAGTGTATTCACTCAAGTGAGCAGACGCAACCTAGGATAGTACTGGAATACTGATTTCACCAATTCTCAAATGCACTCTCTTCCACGGCCTCCCATGGCCATGGCGGGAGCAGAGGCACCGTATGACCCCGGTGAACCGTCGCCATGGTGGCTGAAGGGACTGGCCATCTTCATGGCACTGATGGTGGTGTTCATGCTATTCAATACCGCATCGGGTATTCTTTCTCCCATGCTGATTGATAGTTTCATGCCTGAAGATTTCGAAGATCTTGAGCCCTATCCAGAAGATGGGACGGAGGAGGAGAAGGCGGAATGGGACAGGTCGAATGCGGAATGGGATGCGTTGGTGGAATACATGGACGACATGATGGGGGTGTTGGAGTTCTCAGCCGTACAAAGCGGCTTGCTGGCCCTCATGGGACTGTTTTGCATCCCAGTGCTGTGGAGGGGTGACAGGGAACTTGGGGTAAAACTGGTAGGGGCCTGGATTGGGGTCAACTTCCTAGGAGGCATGGGCATGATGTGGATGATGTCGAGGATTGGTTTCATGCCTAATTTTGATTATGGCCCTGAGGCGGAGGCGGTGGATCTTGAGTTCATAGAAACGTTCAGCATGATTGCTGGATATGGTCAGATAATAATCTGCAATATTTGTTTCCTCGGGATTCTAGGCCTAGTCGCTAGTAAGTCCAAGCCTAGTACATCCTTCGACATACCCTCTGGATTCCGTCCTGACAACCCGCCCCAATCTTGAACATCTACCACTATGTGGTAAAAGCATGGAACAGACGGTCCAAGGCATACTAGTGGTGAACACGGAAACAATTCCGGGCATGATGATAACCGAAACTTTTGGAGTGGTCAGCGGCTCGACAGTGAGGGCCAAGCATGTAGGAAAGGATATTTTTGCAGGCCTTAAGAACATAATTGGCGGGGAACTGTCACAGTATACGGAGCTTCTTCAGGAGTCCCGTGAGGAGGCTATCGGAAGAATGGTCGCAGATGCGATGTCGCGAGGAGCCAATGCGGTTGTGAATGTCAGATTCGCGACTTCGGCAATCACTGCAGGTGCTGCAGAACTGTTCGCCTACGGTACAGCGGTTAAGGCCGAGTAATCGGGGGTTTTTCGATGGCAGATG
This sequence comes from Methanobacteriota archaeon, assembly GCA_004195715.1. GTDB lineage: Archaea > Thermoplasmatota > Poseidoniia > Poseidoniales > Thalassarchaeaceae > Thalassarchaeum. The sequence continues at coordinate 48,215 of PSPX01000009.1, forward strand.
TAGTTGGCTTGCTGGTACTAGGAATAATCTTAGTAGTACTCCTTCCCTTCTTACTTCTTGCTCTAATCGGAATGTTGTGGGCGGTAGTCTATCCAGTGATGCTCATTTGGGCTGTCCTATTCAGCGGCAAGAAACTGGATCAGCAGATTGTCAACACTGCATCTAGAGAGGCCTCGCTAAGAAAGACACTCGGTCGCGACCCCCTCACAACCATTGACGGTGGATACCGCACCGGCATCACCTCTTGCGGGGTGGTTTGGGCCGGAGTAGTCTACGGACCCAGTCACTGGCACCTCCTGATAGGCTGGATTAACAATCTGGTAGGGGGTTCGGTTGACATATTCCAGAAGGTCATCTCTGCAGGAAGGGCTGAGGCCATGCAGCGATTGCGAGAGAATGCTCTTCGTGACGGATGGGAAGATGTGATAAATGTCCGAATAGATACCTCCGATATGACTCCTCAAGGAGCGCGGAAGAGCATCAAGGCAGTAGAGGTCTTCGCTTACGGAACTGGTGTGAAGTACACCTAGGACTCGTTGTAGATTGGTGTCTCATCTAGGTGCATGGCGAGATTGAACAGCCACCACGATATCAGGTCGAATGATTCCACGAGGTTCTGCACACCAGTACCGTTGTCAGTCACCATCATGTCGACCATCGTATCGAGAGTGTCGCACGGACCGTGGTAGCAATCCGAGCCGCCAGTGAGCGAGCCGAAGTCCATCGAGACTACTCCGAGCTGGTCTGCTATCCTCTCGTAGTCGCTCCTCCCCCTCTGTGACTCGTGCACCGATATCGAGAGTCTCTTCTGGTCGCTGGAGTCAACGTCCTTCATCGAGGCGTAGCCCTCGGTGTTGTAGATCTCCCTCCCTAAGCGCAGCGCCTCGGCGATGTCGTTGTTGTTCGAACCAACCCACTCAGCGAGTCTAACCATGGGCCACTGCTCGTTGATCTGATTGTCCGTCTCGGGAATGATGTCGACTACTAGGGTGTAGTAACCCGGCCAGTTAGTCCCGACTGCATCCGCATTGAGGTAGTTTGACAGGGTGACTCCTGACGGGATGTTCTCTATCCATCTGTCAACTCCATCGTAGCCGTTCTCCTCGTTGGACCAGAAGCAGACGGCGATGGTTCTGCGGTGATCGAACTGCGCGAGACCTCGGGCCGCCTCTAGGACCAAGGCCACGCCAGCACCGTTGTCGTGTGCTCCGATGTGGGTTCCTCCTCCGGGTGGGCTTCCCGCCTCGGCGATGTCGAGATGGGCCCCCAGAACCAGCCATTCGTCGGGGAATGTTGTCCCCTCCTTGTAGCCGCAGACATTGACCGCGTAGGAAAAGTCAGAAATCCAGTAACGGTGAATCTGCGTGTCGTAGCCCATCACCTGAAGTTCGCTCTGCATGAAATTCGCAGCCCTCATGTACACCGGGTCGTGCAGGGTGAAAGGACCCCAGCGATCGTTGTAGCCTGAATCGGGATCAGCGAACAACTCTAACCACTCAAAGACGTTGAGGCCGTCGATTATACCGGTGCTGTGCAGTGCTCCGTCCTCCACTGTGTACGCTGAATCGTTCTCCCTTGCCACAGGATGCTCGATGTAGGCGTATGGTGACTGCTCGAACTCACTCGAGGAGAACCATTCCGTCCAACTCTGGTTGGTCGCTCGCAGCGGCCAGGTGTCTCTACCCAATTCTCCCAGTAGGAAGTGAGTTGAATTGAGATTTGATGGGGCCAGCATCTCTACGCTTGCAGTGCCAGCCCCATCGAAATCGAGCGTAGTCCCATTCACGATGTATCCGGACTCCTCATCCATGACGAGATATGGGACATGTACGCTCATCGAGCTTGATGCAGTGACCTCTACAGTCTGGAACTGCGCACCTATGAGTACCTCGGGAGAAATTGTCAGGTCGTCGGTCGAAATCAACTCGGCATCCCCCCCGGGGGAGAAGCATCCGGTTAAGCTGGTAGCAATAATGACGAGCGCGAGACACGCTGCGCGGACACGGGTCATCGATTCGGATTGGTGTTGGCTGTATATCAGTTCAGCCGAACAGGGCAGTTTCAAGGCTGAGTGGCCCCACGCAAGTCTCCTGACTCGGAGGTGAGTGTATGCAGAATCCAATTACGCGCATTGAGCCAAAGATAGCCGCGCGGCTATCCAAGCAGAAGTACCAGCTCGTAGGTGAGCACGGTGGCGTTAAGGTCTGCCACTGGACCAAGCAGAGCCTGATTGCCGACCGCTCGTGCTACAAGGGCACCTTCTACGGCATCGAGAGCCATGGCTGCATGCAGATGGCGCCCAATGTAGACACCTGCAACCTCGCCTGTACATACTGCTGGAGAGAGCCTCACTCGGAGACCCTGCACAAGAT
>PSPX01000009.1:50591-89083 GCA_004195715.1 Methanobacteriota archaeon
CGACCCGTACGAGCTGTTCCTAGAATCGGTACGCGGCCACCGTCGCCTCATCACTGGATACGGGGGCAACCCGAAGGCTGACCCGGAGAAGTTTCGCGAGGCGCAGAACCCCAAGCATGTCGCCATCTCACTCAACGGCGAGCCCACACTCTACTCTCGTTTGGGCGAGTTCCTCGACATCTGTCACCAACACGGAGTCTCCACCTTCCTAGTGACCAACGGCAGTCTGCCCAAGGTCATCGAGAAGCTCGACCCACTGCCTACCCAACTCTACGTCAGTGTGGACGCTCCCAACAAGGAGATCTTTGACCGGCTGTGCAAGCCCAAGTTCGACCAAGCAGCATTCCACAAGCTCGAGCAGACTCTCGAACTACTGCCCAGCCTCGACACCCGCACAGTGTGCCGTCATACGCTCATCAAGGGCGAATCGCTAGGTCACCACGAGGACTATGCGCGCCTCGACAACATCGCTGACCCGGACTTCATCGAGGCAAAGGGATACGTGTACGTCGGTAACAGCCGCAACAACCTGGCCATCGAAAACATGCCCAGCCACGACGATGTGATGGGTTTCTCCCGCCGCCTAGCGCCACTTGTCGGGCGCGAGGTTCTCTCTGACCGCAGTGAGAGTCGTGTTGCTCTGATTGGCAAGGAGATGGTTCCGATTACCCTACCAGAGAAGGTGCGCGAACTACCCAAGAATCTCGGGATCGCCAAGCCACAGCGGTATATGTTGCCTCAGGCCTAAACCATCGGCCTACTCGAACCGCATTCGGGACAACGCTGCTCCTCACTGCCCCCATAGTCGTGAAAGCAGGCTGGGCAGGTCTTTGCGAGAGTTAGGTTCGCCTTGCCTTCGACCTGTAAGCGCTCAATGTCAACCCGTTCCAGATTCAGTGAATCTCTCTCGATGTCGGGAAGTTCGAATCGTCCGGGTCCGCCAATCTTCGCCAGAACGTCTGGAGGCAGGGTCACCGTCCCAGTATCATCTATGATGAGTTCACGGCTGTCTGACAGGTCGGCTATGTCCACATCGGTCCCGTGCTGAGCGACGAAGCGCCCATCCCTGAGTTCGAGTGAGCGCTCACAGAAGGCGGCGACCTCCCTGTTGTGAGTTACAAGGAAGAATGCCACGTCCTCCTCTTTATGCAACTTCTCGAACAACTTTAGCACTTCCCTGCTAGTTATTGGGTCGAGAGCGCCAGTAGGCTCGTCGGCTAGAATCAACTTGGGATTCGTAATGAGGGCACGGGCTATCGCAACCCTTTGTTGCTCACCTCCGGAGAGCTCCTCAGGCATTCCGCGTGATCTGTCCCCCATTCCAAGGCGGTCTAGGAGGGCTTGGGCCTTGGCTCTGGCAATACCCGGCAGAACGCCTTGGTGACGGAGGGGCTGGGCAACATTGTCAAGGGCATTCAAGTGAGGTAGTAAGTTGGAGTCCTGGAAGATGAATGAAACGGTCTTCTGGCGTAGTTCCACGAGTTGTGTTCCGGTCAGCCTAGTCATCCTGTTTCCCCCTAACTCCACTCCTCCGGCCGAGGGTTTCATCAGACCGCCGAGGCACTTCAGCAGAGTCGACTTGCCTGACCCTGAAGGACCTACTACTGCGACTGCTTCGCCCTCGTATACAGTCACGTGCAGGCCGCGTAGTGCGACGACATTTCCATCCTCAGCCTTCGATTCGTAGACGTGATAGAGTCCGTCGGCCTTGAGAATCTCATTGCGTCCGTTCTGCATTTCACTCCCCCTTCAAAACCACTGCCAGATCCGCCTGCAGCGCCCTTCGCGTGGTGTAGAGCAGTGCCACCATCACTGCAATCAACACGGATGCGTTGACCAATGCGAGGTCTAGCCAAGGCCAGACGAGTTCCCTGCTTATCGGCGCACTCTGGCCGAGGAATAACTGGAATATGAAGCCGAAAATGCCGAAGAAGCCGTTGAAAGACTCAGCGATGGCTAGACCGAGTATAACTCCCAGACCCATACTCACAAGCAGTATGGAGAGAATCTCGAAGAGGACCAGTCGTATGACCTGGTTGGGACTCGCCCCTATCGCCTGAAGTATGGCCAGTTCACGCTTGCGCTGGGTCAGGACAAGAGAGAGGAATACGAAGGCAGAAGCGACTGATGCCAAAGAGGCCACAATGAATTGCATGCTAAGAAGACCTGGCGTGCCGAAGATTAGTCCTCCGTTTCGTTCGTTTTCGCGATGAGCAGTGGACCAGTCAGAAGCCGCACTCACGCCGATTCCATTGGCTATCTCGGCGCTGACTACTCTTAGGGCATCTTCACAGTCCTCGTTGGTCTGATCACACAACTCGAAGAACCACCGATTGGAAGTATAGGAATCTGCAACGATGTCACCGACAAGTGCTCTGTATGTAGACTCGCCAACCACTATGGCCAAATCTGCTTCAGAGGAGGGAAGTCCGGGCACCCATTGATGGCCCCCGATGTAAGAAACATCTGTCTCTGTTACAGTGGATGTTATGACGAGTCCCTCAGGACCGAAGCTGTAATCGTATTCTGTATATTCAATCGTGATTACTAGTCCGGGATCAACCTCAATCTCAGACGGGTTCAACCCGCCAGCATCCCCAGATGAGAGGTCTAGTTGAGACCTAGCTTGGCTCCCGGCTGAGAATCCACTATTCTTCCAAGCATTCACTGCATTGTCTATGTCATCTTGAGGTACTGTCTGTGTGTCCCATATCAGCGTGTCTTCGTGCTCATCGAAAAGCACCCAGGTACGTATCAGTGAGCCTTCTCCCTTCTTATTTGTGAAAATGTCGCCCACTGAAGTCATGGCATCAATGTCGGTTATGTCTCCATCACCGGCTCTCTGTATAGCCAACATAACCTCAGCTCTGGCATGTTCCTCTGTGACTGGGGAGTCGAATTGGACCTGCACATCAGCACCATTCTCAGCAGAGGTAGTCCGCTGATCTACGATAGTTCCAGTATAGCCCTGAACGGCGGCAAGAGTCACGATTGACAGGGTGAGTATCATAATCACAGCTAAGCGGTTTACTGATTCAGAAGAGCCAGATCCTCGCAGTCCTCTCCTGATGTCAGATACAGCTGGAGACCATGACAGGAGCATGGTCAGAATCTTTGGTCCGGCAGCACCAATTCTACCCAGTACTAGGGCGCCACCAATCCACAAAAAGAATGGTCCTAACAGTAGGAGTAGCGCGTTTAGTATGAAGTTGGATATGATGCCATTGGAACCGAAAGAACCCCACCCTCCATTGGACTGAATCCAACTTTCTAGATATGACAGTAGACCGATTCCAAAGACAATTACATGAAGCCATGTCCTTGGCTCTCGCTTCTCTGAAACTTTTCTCACACCCTCATCAATCTCTATTCTGAGGAAGTCCCTTGTCTTAGATCTACCAAATAGCAGAGAGACCCCCACAGTGAGTAACAAGATGAAGAAGGTTGACCAGAAGCTCAGAGTCGGATTGATTTCGATTCCTCCGGATCTGAATGACATGAAGCCCACCGCGTCGAGCACTAGAGGTACAGATAGTAGAGCCAATGTGTAGCCGACAAACCAAGCAAACAGACTGGTTACAGCCAATTCGAGCATTATCATGCCAGTGAGTGTTCCCTCGGTTCCTCCAATGACGCGATGAATCGAGATCTCCCTCTTACGCTGCTCCAAAGACAAAACCAGCCCGTAAATCAGCACCGAGAAGGATAGTATCACAATCGGTATCATCAGGATATAATCGAAAACCTGTATGATTCCTAGGAAGATGTTGAGAAAGGTGATGGTTCCGGATATGAGGTCGTTGTATTCTATGAGAATACCTGCGCTGGTGTAGTTGCCTGCCTCTACTTCCTCTTTGAGTGCATCAAGCCACTTGGTGGCGTCTGCAGTCGATGTAGTGGGTAGTTGGTTCCTATCGACTGCCAGCCCGAGGTATCCATGATCGTTGTCCATTAAGATGAGTTTCTGCTCATCGCTCAGAACCGCGTCGGAAACCATCACCGGATTGAAAAGTAGGGTAGGATTTCCAGCGCCGCCTTCCTGGTAGACGGCTGCAACAGTCAGATTGTGAACTGTCATGTTCACTCTGCAGTACATGTAACCGGATTCGGCGTAGAAGTCCTCCTCGCCCTGGCAGTCCTCGAATCCATCAGCGATGTTCTGGTAGCCGAGATATCCAGTCACATAAGTGAAGGTGAGAGATGAGATTGTGTCATTTACCGCAACTCCGGCGCTGCTCGCTACCTCCGAGGGCAGCACAATAGACCGGTTTGCAGCTGCATCGGCGGCGCTGGCGGGCCAACTGCCGTAGATGATGCGTGAGTCCTGACCTCGCGTGGAATGCCGCTCGCTGAGCTCGCCATCCCATATGCCTTCACCATAGAATCGGATCGTCCTGCCGTCATTAATCGGTGGTCCCAATTCCGAAGCCTCCGGATAGTCCCAACTGACATTAGACCAGTCGGCCGTGGGGCCTTCGGCGGCGATGATGTTGAGGGGCTGGGGGATGAAAAAGTCCTCATCGAAGAAGCCATCCACTCTGACTCCTTGGCGTCCAAAGACTAGTCCACAGTCAGAGAATTCTTCCATCCCCACGAACTCATCACACATCGATTCCCAAAGTAAGGAGTCGTTAGTGCGTCCTTCAGCGTCAATTCCTGGGTCGTCAGCAAAGTCAATCTTAGCATCAAAAATTTCCTCTTGCAATGAGTACTGAAGAAATGCTTGTGATAGTCCGACTCCGTAAGCCAGAACAGTTGAGATTACCAAAGATGCAAGGAAGACACCTGCAAAGACGGCTAAGACTCGTTCCCTACTCCTCCATGCGCTTTTCCCAGCCATCATCAGATTGTCAGGGAGTGACATCAATCGATTCTTCATTCACCGACCCCCGAATATTCTCCCCACGCTGATCGGATGTCGGATGCTGCCGTAACACCGTCCCGGAGCAACAGCATCCTATCGGCCATCGATGCCAGTGTAGGGTCGTGAGTAACCATCAGAACTGATATTCCGTCCTCTTCGCAAAGCTGCTTGAACAGGTCAATGATTTCCTGGCCACTCTTCACATCGAGGTTTCCCGTAGGCTCATCTGCGAGCAGTAGAGGCCGGGATCCTGCAATTGCCCGAGCAATAGCAACTCTCTGTCTCTGTCCGCCTGACAGCTGATCGGGGATGAATTCCATACGATCCGCTAGGCCGACTCTTTCGAGAGCATCTCTAGCCTGCTGTTCCGCTTGTTCGGAAGGGACTCCAGAGAGCTCCAGTGCGAAAACGACGTTGTCCAATGCGTTTAGTCTGTCAATTAGATGGAAATCTTGGAAAATCCAGCCGACTCCTCTCCTACGGACATCCACCACACGACTGGGGCTTTTCGTACCGTAGTTGAACTGATCCAGTGAGATTGAGCCGGAGTCGGCATTCAACAGTCCTCCAATGATGTTGAGTAACGTAGACTTTCCACATCCAGAGGGGCCCATAAGAGCCACCAGTTCACCGGGCTCGATTTCGAGATCTATCCCCTTGAGGACCTCTAGTCTGCGTCTTCCAGAGCCGAAGCCTTTGTGCAAGTCTGAGACATGTAGCACAGCCCTACGGGCTGAAGTTGACATATAAGCAGTTGTTGTCAACCACCTTGGGTTGCATCATGGTAAGCTTCAGCCATGGCTTGTCCTTGTGCCTCGGCACTCAGAATATTCTTTACATGGTCAATTAGGGAATCATCTGGATTCCTAGGGACTCCACCTGCTCGCATCCAAGCAGCATGGACTTTTACTATCTCGTCCATCCATGCCACGACATCGGTCGCTGGCAGAAGGCACCGCTCCGGTATCACCTCGTTGTGGGCGGGAAGATTGGCTGCGATGACAGGGCATCCGGCGGCCATCGCTTCTGTGGGCGGGTAACCGAAGCCCTCTGAGATGCTAGGGAACAGTAGGACTTCGGCATGCTGGAAGGCAGCCACAAGTTGCTCGTCGTCCAACTCGGCCTCGCTTCCTATGTGTAGCATGTGGATGTCACTAGCTACCTCTTCGGGAAGACTGTCAATGACCTCGCGCACGAAGTCAAGCCGCTTGCGCGGCTCGTCGGTACCGACGGTAATCAACAGGCACTTCGAGTCGTCGTCGTGCTCGGCGATGAGCTCGCGAGAGCGCGGATTAGCCTCCGGATCCCAGTAGTCGAGGTCTATCTGGTGTCGTACTAGAGCGGTGGGCTTACCCGGAAACATCCGCTTCACATCCCTCCTCGTCATCTCCGAGACACAGATTAGCAGATCTGCCCTCGTCAGTCCCTGCTTCAGTCGCTTGAGGTCGCGACGACGGAACAGACCTGGTCTCTGATCGCCCACAGGGACTCTGATGTCTCCGGCCTTAATCTGGCGCGGCTTGAGGTGGAACATGTCGTGGACAGTCACCACCACGGGTATCGCGCATCCCTCGGGAACGAGGTGAGCCTGTTCCTGGTCGGTTATGTGCAGGAGGTCGGCTTCCGAGTCTTCCACAGAGGATGAGACGAAGGCAGGGTGCTTACGCCACCTGGTGAGAAGGCGATTCGGTGCGAAACCCACAATCGGATGCTCAAGAGTGGTCACTTTCGACCATCCCGGGACCATGGCGCGCTGGAGAAGTGACTCGACCGCGTGGTGAGCACGGCCCAGACCGGTGCTCGATGGCAGGGCGGCGCCCCTAGCCAGTACAACCCGCTTGACCATGCGTCCACCAAGGCGTATCGGACTTAAACGAGGGCGGGTGATGGGTCGGATATGACGAGTAATGGGGAGCACGGTCCCTCTGCCGGCGGCCTAGTGGTCGCAAAGGGCAGTTTTGCTGCAATGGGGGGCGCCGAACGCGACTTGATGCGTAACCTCCCTGCGTTTGCTCGGAGGTTTTCGGTTAGCGTGGCAACGCTCCATCCTGTGCCAGAATTGGAATTGCTCTGCTCTGAGCTTGGAGTTCCTCTAATCTCCCCCGACGAGGCATGGGAGATGCCGATCGATGCACTCTCTACCGTGCTCGACTCAGGGAATGATACAGCCGCGAAAGCATGGCAAGGATGCTCCGGCCTTGCCGAGGCGTTAGCCGCTTCAGATGCTGTCCACTTGGTCAGTGGAGATGGTAGCCTCGCTCTGCTCGAACACGTGCCCGATTCAGTGGCAATTCACCTCCACCTACTCGAGCCGCATCGCGGTCTGCACGAGGATGTCCTCCACAGAGAAATCGATGGCTCACCCAAGCGCAGCCTAGGCCTGACAAGCGCCCTGCTATCACGGGCGAGGCGGCGTGACATTGAGGCCATCCGCGGTCTGACCGACAGACCGTGTTCAGCAATTAGCGGCAACTCCAGTTACACTGCCGCTCGTATCGGCGAGGTTTACGGTGTCGAGGCAGGAGTGTTGCTACCAAGCGTCGTATCAGATGAGTTTCCCGCCAAGGCCGGGTCAGACGAGCCAACTGAGTCACAGGACATCGTTGCACCATACTCTGTGAGTGTGGGCCGGGCCAGCTGGGTGAAGGGCACATGGGAGACGGTCTCGATGCTAGCCGGCAGCGGAGTCTCACTTGCTCATGTCGGGGGCGGTGCTGCAGAAGACCTCGTACGCCTCACCCAACACGCCGAATCGTGCGGAGTTGGGCTATGGATTGCCCCGCGCCTCAGCTCTCCTGAGATGGCATCGCTCATTCGAGGCGCTAGGGCTGTTGTGAGTATGGCTCACGGAGAACCTTTCGGCCTAACTCCCGTAGAGGCATTCTCAGTCGGAACACCCGCACTGATGGTCAACGAAGGCGGGTTTCTTGACAGCGTGATTGACGGTGTGAACGGACGACTCCTGCCTCGTAGTGATTACGGCGCCTGGCACTTATCTCTCGAACAAGCAGCTGATAGCGGAACCCGTACGTTATGGGCTGAGGCAGGGCGGGTTCGAATCGAGGAGATGGACCTCAGGCCAGATACACATTGTCACCGTCTGGAGTCCATATTGGACTGTCTTTGATGCATGATTCTTTGAATCATGTCGTCAAATCATTCAAATGGAGCATAAAGGACACAATTTCATGGACGAAAGTCGTAAAGAAACAAACGGAGACCGCTCGGCCCAGATTGCCCTGACCATGGGACTACTGCTTTTCGCATCGGTCATTCTCGGCTCGGGAGCTCTCGGAGACGACCGCGATGCTAACGCCGCCGATGATAATGACGACAGAGGTGACGAACCTAGTGATCGAATTGGAGAAGACAGAAATGGGGCTGTTTTGGACGAAGAAATGTTGAGGCTCGAGATAGCCTGCGATGACGGCGATGACGAGGCCTGCGAAGATCTGAGAGACATATTCGAGAACAGGATGATGGAAGGTCGCACAGACATGCGGGAGATGGATGGGCGTCGTGGGAACGACGATCGCGACATGCGTGAGGAGAATCAGATGAGAGTGCCCCCTGAGATTCTTCGTGAGATGGCTCAAATGTGGTGCCATAGTCACGTCTTTGACACCTTCTGGGAGAACACTCACGCCGTCGAGTTAGATGACGGCTCGGGCTTCGAGATGATTACCTACGCCGACAATGGCAATGAAGAAAGCACGGTCATCAGTCACGGTGCAATGTGGCAAATCACACGCGGACTTGAGCCACTCGTCGGGTCCTGCGCTGCCATGATGATGGAGCTGATGGGAGTGGGAATGCCACCCCATGACCATGAAGATGACTGGGGCGAGGGAGAATGGTGTGAGGGACACCCGAATGCCGAGGATTGCCAGTGGGATGACGAAGACGAGTCCGATGAGTGGAATGACGAAGGCGATTCGGATGAGTCCGATGAAAACGCGCCTCGCGACTAATCGAGTGAGATGCGCTCGGCCCTAGGGCCGAATCTGAACACCACGACTAGGGCTGCTATGCCCACGAGGAGTAGTACGGCTGAAAGGATTGGATTGAGGACCGTGGCCGAGTCAGAGGGCAGCCAAACCGGCATGATATCGAATATCGATTCACCGCGGACCAACTTGCCACCAATCGACGAAGCCATGGTGGTCATCAACATCGCTATGGCCGCTGTGGCCCCTTGAAGTGCGCTAAGCGAGCGGTGTTGCCAGACCCCTGGCCCTAGGCGTATCCTGCCTATGACGAACGAGGCCCAGAACCCAAAGGCCAGACCGGTGTACACGAACTTGTTGTAGAGCAGGGCGTTATTGACAACGTTGTCTGCTGCGAAGGAACCGCTTAATGCTGCGATGGGCATGAACACAAGACCTAGCAAGGCTCCGGCGATGGAGGCCTTGTCCATCGTAACCATAACTCGCTCAGATGACAGTCTTCCACCGGCAATATTCGGGAAGATTGTGGCTATTGCGCATCCCACTGCGCAAAGTGTGGCCAACACCATCGATCCCACGACCACCTCTGCCATCGCGGCGTGGAACGTCGCTGCGCCGAACATTACTCACCACCTTCCGGCGGATTGTTTGGGTCTGCCACCCACTCCTCTTCAACTGGGTCCCACAACCATCCAGGATTCTCCTCGGACGGGACCAGTCTCGACCAGTAGTCGTCCGCAAGCTCTAGTCCCGGAGGCTCAGGCGGCGTCTCGACTGCTTCGACCTCTTCGGTGTAATCGAGTTCGGGGCGCCCCTCCCAAGGGGAGAGTCTAGCCTGCAGCGAGAGCAGGAATGCCATGACGAGTAGTCCGAAAGCGAGGGCTTGCATTCTCGCACCCCATATCTCACCATCGAAAGCGGCCGGCTCAGTGGCCACGGTCAACCACGGCTGAACTATCGAGAAGTCCCCGTTGGACGTGGTGACCTGATACTGAATCCGAGTGTCACCAATGGTTGCCGGGAGCATCACATGCCACTCGTCGTCCTCGCCTGTGACCTCAGCGTCGTGTGGCATCCATTCTCCTTCTAGCATCCACTGGACCGACACTGATGTTGTGTTCCGCGACCTAACCACAGTCGGCGAGTCGTCGCCGGTCACTCTGGTTTCGGGGGTCCAGTCGAAAGCGAAGCCGGGCAGGTTCTCTGGCACGGGCTGGACATCCACCACGTATCCGCGAGTGAGTGCCGAATAGGCCCAATTATTGCTGTTAGGGTTGGAGCCATGGTGAATCTCTGTTAAGAGGGTCTGGATGCCGGGCTGTTCGGGGGCCAGCATCACCCAAGTCAACGTCACAGAGCCACTGGGTGGAACAACGACCTCGACATAGTTGCGAGTGCCTCCGTTGGGGTCCTGCAAGATATTCCAACCGCGGTCCTCGGGATGATCGTCGTTGCCGCTGGCCGAACTCAGCAGGAACACTCCAAGCAGACGGTTGCCTGACAAGCTCATCCCACTGGCCGTTACATGTACCGCCGTTGCAGTGCCCGAAAATGTGAGAGGGTCGACTGATATTGTCACGACTCCGTCGGACGGACTGCTGAGTGCCGGATCGCCATGGCACGAGCCTCCGCAGGTGTAGTCGCGGTTGGCATCGCCCTCACCGCCGGGGTTTGCCACGCTGGAACTGGTGGCGAACAGCAGTGCGATGACGATTAACACAGCGGCTCGGGAGCGCATTATGTCGACCTCCTGCGGCTCTCTACCAGTGTGATTCCAATAGCCGCTGCGCCCAGAATCAACAGCAGCGCGGCAATCGGCAGAGCGAGAAATTTGGGTGATCCGGTAGGATCTGTATCGACTGATTCAGCGGCGGACGTGGCATCGACGCTGACCATGTTCGCGCCTGAAATCCAAACAACCTCATGTCCGTCGACCACCGTCGTCACAGCATAATAGAGTACTGTTGCAGCGGGAACTGTTCCGCTCCAAGAGGTGTCGCTGGTAACTCCAATGGGAATCATATCGAGCGGTACAGGGTCCCCCCATGCTGGCACGGCGTCGAGCGCTGTCAGCCCGACCACGGTTGTTATTGGGCTAGTAGAACTGTAGACTTGGTACTCCGAAGAAGCTCCGTTCCACGCGAGTATGACGGTCGAGCCATCAAGAGAACCTGAGAGTTCTGAAACCGAGTTGACCGAGCCCAGAACCACCTCGTTCTCCAGTGTGTCGGAATCGCCCATATCATCTATCACAGTCAGTGCGATCGTGTGTACTCCTCCGGGCAGAAGCACGTCTATTACCGGCCCGGACAGACTGACTCCGTTGACAACCCAGAACCAAGTCACCACCTCTCCGTCTGGATCACTAGAGGCAGTTCCGTTGAAGCTCATCATCGCGCCCGGCACGAGCGTTTCGGGAGATGATGACCACCAGGCAGAGGGAGGGAGGTTGGCGATTGTTATCTCCTTGGAGGAGGACGTGGAAAGACCCCATGGGTCGTTTGCAAACACGGTGACGTTCCAGATCTGACCTGGCTCAAGCCTCGACGAGGGGACTGCTGATTGACCATCTAGGTCGGGCACATGGAAGCCGTTCCTTGACCACTGGTAATCGAACAGTACTATTTCCTCGTCGGGATCCTCAGAAGTGGCCTGAGTCATTAGGTCGTGAACGGAGTCAGGCACACCGAGTTCGGACGATCCGAAATCTCCTCCCAACATTATCTCGGGCGCGCCGGGAGGAGCGTTCTGTATATTGCGGGAATTCGTCTTCATCGATGACCCAAGGCCCTCTCCATCACCAGGGATGACCTGTACCGACCAGTGCTGGTCCCGAATGGTCTCAGAGGCAAGGACCGTTACCATGTTATCGTAGTCATTGACCCACTCGCCGTTGACCCACCAGCGGATTTCGCTGTTCGACTCTGCGTCACCGTCGATATCACTCTGCTCCCATGATACTGTCAGATTCATCGTGGTGATCAGATCTCCCTCGGGGAGCATCGAAATTGAAGTCACCACAGGCGGCGTATTCTGTATAACCACCGTGCTAGTAGTCACCCATTCGGACCATATCAGTCCGTCGGAGACCCTGACCTCAGCGAGCCAAGACTCGCCTTTCGAAGTGGCTTCGGGCGGAACCCAGTTCAAGTCGTTGTAAGCAGAAATCTGGGTCCCGTCCCTGAGCCATCTAATCTCAGTCGCTTCCTTGGGGTCTCCATCGGGGTCGCTGTACCCCACGACGACCTGCAGGGCATCGGTGGTCACGGCGTTGCTCGAGGGTGTGATGTATGCTGTAACCGAAGGTTGCAGATTCGAAGAGCCGATGACTAACATAGGTGTCCAGACGGTGTCACCGTAATCGGTCCCGTCATGCGGCTTCACCGAGGCCTGCCACTCGTCCCCTGACCTCGTCCACAGGCTCGATACGGAGGTCGAGCCATCCAGTTCCAGCATCAGCCCACCATCGAGGTACCACTGGATGACAGTGTTCTGTTGGGGGTTGCCATCGAGATCGAAGTACTCGTAGTCGATACTGAGGTCGTCATTGTCGAGGGGGTCTGTTGGAGATAGTTCGAGATCTCTCGCAACCGGCAATGTGTTGCCAATGGTCACTGGGTCGAGCATTACAGGCTCGCCGTCTTGGTTTACGTCAGAGGGAGTCAGCTCGACCTGCCATTGCTGCCCCCTTCCTATCCAACTGTTTGGCACATCCGTCAGATCGTCTATCGATGAGACTCTGAGTCCGTCCCGCCACCACTTGATCAGCGTGCCTTGCTCGGAGTCTCCGTCGGCGTCGTGGTAGTCGTAAGAGACTCCGAGTCCAGTGCCCTTGGTTGGGCTGGTCGGGACGTAGGTGACGTTGGAGGCCACCGGTGGAGTTTCGCCGCCACCGGCCTCGCCCAGAGTCCACGCCCCATGGCCCCATGTGTCACCCGAGTTCTGGCCGTTGCCGTTGGCGTAAAGTACGGCGACGGTGAAATCAACGTCGCCGGTGCCTGCAGCTGGGGCGATCCAGTCTGCGGTCCACGAGCGGGCGGCATCGCTGCTGTGGGTCAGCTCGCCGTTCGAGAGTTGCACGTATGCACCCAAGTTCGTCCAACTCCCCGCGCTCACGTCGAAGTTGAATCCTCCGTCGCCGGAGACATGGGGGCCGCCGTCCCATTGTAGGGAGTAGGTCGCACTTGGGGTGTAGCCACCCGCGCCGAAGGGGAGTCCGTTTATGGACGCAGAAAGACTCCCCGAATTCGAATGACAGGTGCAGCCGCTGACCGATCTGCCTGTCATCCCGGTAGACTGAGAATAAGCGGATTGCGAGAGCGACACGAGGAATAGCAGGACCAACAGCATAGCGAGACGTCGGCTGCGCTCCATACCCTGCACAGGTTGGCCCGGCTGAATAAGTTCGCGGCGAGCGGAATTTTGCTTTCCGCTGCATTGATGGATGAAAGGCAGGTGGCCGGAGCATGCGCACTGTGGAGAGCATAGCGATAATCGGGGCGGGAAACATGGGCTCCGGAATCGCTCAGAAGAGCGCGCAGGAGCACTTCGAGGTCCAGATGGTCGACCGCGAGCAGCAGTGGGTCGACAGAGGCCAACAGATAATCTCAGACTTCCTCGATGAGGCAGTGGATAGGAGAATCTTCTCGCCAGCCCAAATCGAGGGTATCAGGAGTCGTATCACGGGAGTTACCGGGACTGAAAATGTCGCGTCTGACACCGACTTAGTCATTGAAGCGGTATTCGAGGACTTCGACATCAAGACCGAAGTATTTGGCATCCTAGACGAGGTCTGCGACGATCACACCATCCTAGCCAGTAACACCTCATCGCTCTCCGTCAACGACCTAGCCGAAGCTGTCGGCAGGCCGGATCGTTTCGTCGGACTGCACTTCTTCTACCACCCGGCCAAGAACAGGCTGATTGAGGTCATCCCCGCCAAGACCACTTCGTCAGAGACTCTGGCCGCAGTGGAGCAGTATTGCAAGACCATGGGCAAAGTCGTCATCGTCTGCAAGGACAAACCAGGCTTTGTCGTCAACCGCTTCTTCGTGCCTTGGCTGAACGAGGCCTGCAGATTGCTGGAGGAGGACGTTGGCTCGACTGCCCAGATTGATGCAGTGGCACGCGACGCATTTCGAATCGGCCTAGGGCCGTTCGCGCTGATGAACCTGACAGGATCTCCGATTGCACTGCACTCCACCGACTACCTAGCTGCGCAGCTAGACACGCCGCGCTACTTGGCCACTCAGAGCCTGCGCGACCTCGTTGTAGAAGGTAGGACATGGGAGATTGGAGAAGATGAGGGGTGCAGCGACGAGTCTGCAGTGGTTATCCGCGAGCGTTTACTCGGACAGGTCTTCGCCGTATCATCCCAGATAGTGGACGAAGGTATCTGCTCGATGGAGGACGTTGACCGAGGCGCCAAGGTCGGTCTGCGCTGGGCACGTGGACCATTCGAGCTCGCCAACCACATAGGCGTGGGCGAGGCTGTGCGTATGGCATCTGCATACGCTGCAGATGCGGAGTTGAATCTGCCTGACTGGTTCACTGACAGGAAGGAGTCGTTCGAGTTCTCATACATCGATGTCGGAGTCGAAGACGACATCGCCACGGTGCGCATAAACAGGCCAGAGGCGATGAATGCGCTGAATGTCATCTTGGTATCACAACTAGGGGAAGCATTGGATGGGCTGAACGCCCGTGATGATGTCACAACGATTGTATTGGAAGGAGCAGGCAAGGCCTTCGTCGCCGGTGCGGACGTGAAGTTCTTCGTTGACAAGATTCGTGCCGACGCGATTCAGGACATCTACGACTTCACCGCGCATGGTCACGCGGTTCTGGACAAGCTGGAGAACAGTCAGAAGACTACGATTGCACTGACTACCGGACTGGCGCTTGGCGGCGGGCTTGAGTTGGCTCTAGCATGCGACTACAGGGTCGGCACCCGCCGCACTCAATTCAGGTTCCCCGAAACCGGTATCGGGATTTACCCCGGGCTCGGGGGCACTCAGAGGACCCCGCGTATCTGTGGTCTCGAGTGTGCTCGCTACGCAGTGCTCGCGGGCAATTTCCTCGATGCGTCAACCGCTGAGGCATTCGGTTTGCTGACCCATCTGGTCGAGCCCTCGCAAGTCGAAGCCACCGTGGCTTCGATAGCATCTGCAGGCAAGCCCGAGAACAAGTACCCCGGTCATCCACCTTCTTTTGAGAATCCCACGGTCGCCTTTGCGACTTCGTTCTACTCGGACAGAAACATGTCTTCGCTGATGGCTGGAGAGGCCCCGGTTGGCTTCGACGTCGCGGATAAGGTAGTCTCTAGGCAGCTCAAGTCACTATCCCGGGCAGCACCAATCGCACTATCGATGGCTAACGATTTACTCGACGCGGCTACTGTCTCGGATCTCAAGGCGGGCCTAGAGCGCGAACTCGAGGGATTGGAAGGGATTTTTGGGACATCCGACGCGCTGGAAGGATTAGCAGCGCTCATCGAAGGTCGTAGACCCAACTACACCAATGAATGAGAACTCTGAATACGGGAGGCTCGGTTGGACTGTCATGGCATACGGATGTCCGCGTTGTGGTTGGGTTGGCGACGACCCGATGGAAGCACGGAGCGTAGAAAACAATCCTGTAGCATATGGCGGCCATGCACAGGGACAGGGTGGAGGCGGTCCAAACCCCGGTTTCGTAGTGATGGAGAAGAAGCGAGTCACGAAGATTTACTGCCCTAACTGCCACAGGTCTCTACCTAAGTCTCAGCAGCCGAGAGTTGGAATGACTTCGGGGCAATCTGAACAGAGCTTGGGAAGGATGTTGACCTTCCTAATGATAATTGCTGTAGTCGGATATGTCGTGTTTACCTGACCTACATCTGGTCCTTCGACGATTGAATCCAAGCAGGTGCCCGGTAGTTCGCAATCTCAGCGTAGAGCACTGCCCTCAGACTAATCCTCGGCACCTCAATCATTGCATCGCAATCGCCTATCGTCTCATCCAACCAGTTCTCCAATAATTTGTCCATGTGGTTTCCTCCTGCTACTTGGTGCAGTTTACGCACTAATCATCCAATTCCTGTATATCAACCAAGAAGTATTCACGATTACACTGAGGTGCATTTTATACACTAGATGGTTTCTGCACAACCTGTTACCAATGTCACGTGGTCCTTTACGAATCTCCTCCCCAGACCTCAAGATGATTCGTAAGGCGATCATCGAAGTGGAGGAAAGTGGCGCGATGATTCGCAGGTCGTTCGGGAAATACAACGATGATGATTTCAATATTGGTTGGGAGGTTGATGCTGCCGTAGATGCGTTCTCGATCTTCAGTTCGAAGTGGACCATTGAGATCCTAGCGACTCTGTACATCGCTGGCGACCGTCGTTTCAACGAGATGAGGAAACTTCTGCACGGTATCAGCAGCAGGACCCTCTCAGACAAGTTGACCACCTGCGTTCAGAACGGACTTGTGGACAGAGTGGTCGATGACGGACCGCCAATCCGAGTCATCTACCGCCTCACCGAACATGGTCGAGAGGCTGGAAGGCTGCTAAGTCCACTGGTGGCTTACATGAAACTGTATCAGGGTAAGGTCGTCGGACCCAAGTGAGTGGGCATACCGAGCATGCCCTGCACAACCAACCGTATGCTTCAAAGGTCGTACGACGACGAAAGGTATCATGGCACTGATTGAGCAGTGGCGCAGTACGCGTCCTTGGTTCGTTGACGGGCTTGCTGCCATAGCCGGAGGGGCACTGGGCCTTGCCGGCCTTCTGCCGTTAATCGCGCCTGTTGCTCAGGGTACTCTGGCAGCGCCCAGAGACCACTCTTGGGAGCATCCACTTAGAAAGCGCATTCTCAACACCCTTGAGCGTTCCCCGGGGATTCATTTTCGTGAGTTGCAGCGTCAGCTGGACGCTGCCAACGGCACCCTTCGCCACCACCTCGACGTGCTGAAGAACGAGTCTTCGGTGACCACTATGCCAGTAAATGGGAGGACCTGTTACTACATCGGAGCGCCCTCACAGGTAGAGATTCTCGCCGGGACTGGTGTGACCGATCAGAGCCGTGCGGCTGAGATGCTTCCAGTCGGGCTGTCAACCGTACAGCGCAAAGTAGTCGCCAGGTTGTCTAAGACTCCCGAACCGGTCTCTCAGGCTCAACTAGCGCGCGATCTCGGTAGGTCTCGTGCCTCGGTGCACTCAGCGATAGGGGTACTGCGCCAGCGTGGCATACTGTGCCCAGCCAAACTAGCCCTAGCGCCGCACATGTCCGGGCTGCAGACCTCTGAAGTCGACTACCCGTGGTTGGACGTTCGCGTCGAATACGCTTGAGTCTGCACCGGAGACTGGCCAAGCCTCTTGAGCCTAGGAATGCGCGCGGAGCGCGCATGTTCAGAGTCAGGCTGTCCGAATCGCCTATGCCGACGGGTAGCAAGGACCCGGATGTCCTGCTGGCCTGGCTGCTCGATTCGATGGGGATGGTCAGGCGCAAGACAGAGGGGGATAGCGTCGAGGACGAGCAGGGTGCACTGCACAGACTGTTGCGTGAAACAGTGTTGATTGATCCTCTCAGAGGTTGGGACGCCAGAGCATTTGGAGACTCCAGCGGCCTGTCTCAAACCGGCGTCCATCACCAACTCGTCAAACTAAGGGAGTCCGGACTGCTGGCCGCCGACACTGAGGGACGCTGGCACATACACGTTCTCAGAGGGGGCTCAGTTAGTGCAGCTATCGAGCTGGTCTCGGTCCAGGCCCGAGCGATTCTGGACCTGCGCCTATCCAAGCTAGCCGAAGTCATCTCCGAGTCTGACGACAGGATGGTCGCCTCTAGTGAGGATGAGAAGGCCTTCCGCATCGAAGTGGCCGAGCCGGGTGTCATCGCGGAAGGTGAGGACTGGTTCGATGCGCTGGTACGTGACCTCGGACTGAGCGGCGAGCGAGCCAAGTCAGGTGACAGGTTGTCGCGCAACCTACTCGAGGAGCTGTTGTCAAGCAATAGGGCCGTCACACTGCTCGCTCTGGCCGACAAGTGCGACGACTCTCGAGCCCGTGTCCAGAGATCGATTGAGCGCATGCGGGCTGCGGGCATCGTCGAGCGTGTGCCAATGCTGGATCGAATAGCCCAAGACGTGTACGGTGGCCTGATGCGACAGTACGATGCACGAGGCGAAGAGTGGTTGATGACAAGGGGAGGGGTAGGCAGACTGGACGATTCCGTCTCGAAAGCTCTAATCTCTGGTGTCAAGAAGAAATCACTGAACATCGAGAAGGTGCAGAAGATACTGGACCCAGTGCCGGTGGATTCTCAGAAAGTACTACTCAACACCCTCGGAGGCAGGATGCCTTACGGATTCAGAATCGCAGGCAGGGACGGAGATGCAGTGAAGGAGAAGGTGATGCGTCGGGTCGAGAAGACGCTGCGTCGGATGAGGACTGTTGCTCAGCGGCTCGACGAAGCTCTGGCGTAGTCAGTCAGCGTGCTGTTCCAAGGTCTCTAGAGCAACTATCTGAAGCGTTTCCTCGTGTGTTGCCTCCAGCACGATGGGACATGCCACCCCTGCTTCGGTTGCATCCTGCCACGTCTGGGCGCATACGCACCACCTGTCTCCAGCCTTCAGTCCGGGGAAGTTGGACTCTGGTGCAGGAGTGATGAGATCATTTCCCTGCTGCCGTGCAAACTCGAGAAATTCATCTGTGACTAAACAGCATACCGTGTGCAGTCCCCTGTCACTGCGATTAGTATTACAGCAGCCGTCTCTGAACCAACCTGTGAGGGGTTCAGTTGAGCAGGGCTGGAGTTTCTCTCCGAGTACATTGAACGAGGGAAACACGTTTCCCGCATCGAACAGGCTCTGATTAACTCGCCTATCAGGCAACCACTGTATGAGGCTCAGCAAGAGCCTCCAGATATTCGGCAATCCTACTTCCAAGTTCAGTTTGGTCTTGTATGGAGTGGAGGTCAACTCTCATGGCTGAGGCACCTGGTAGCCCCTTGGTGAAAGATACCGCGTGCCGCTTGAGGTTCTTGTTCATCTGCGTAGGATATACCTCATCACTCAGTTCGAGATATCGCTCCCAACACCAGAGTCGGGCCACTGCGAGGTCGTCGGATCCCCATGGAGGATTCTGATCGTGCCAGCCCATATCGCGCTTTATCTCATGGAACACTGTTGGCCTACCTATGGCTCCGCGTCCGATCATCAGGCCGGCTGCACCGGTAGCCTCGAGGCATGCTGTGGCGGTGGTCGCGTCAACCACATCGCCATTGGCGATGACTGGTATGTCAACTGCTTCTACGATATTGCGAATCTGCTGCCAGTCGGCCTCGCCGGAGTACCTCTGGCGCAGTGTGCGGCCGTGCACGCAGATTCGCTCGATGCCCTCAGCCTCCAGCCGCTGCGCAACCTCCAGAGCCGTGTTGGGCCCACCACCGGTGCCAAGCCTCACCTTGACAGTAATCGGTACCTCGGCTACATCGAGACAAGCCCTCACCATTCCTACGACCCTGTCAGGATCCCTAAGCAAGGCGGCCCCAGCGTCGTTGCGGCAGATCTTGGGGGCCGGGCAGCCGAAGTTGATGTCGATGACGTCGGCCCTGTCCTGCAGCAGCTCGACAGTTTCGACCATCTCTGAGGTTATTCCGCCGAAGATCTGTGGGATGAATGGCTTCTCGCGGGGATCGCTCTCGACCTTGAGCCATGAGTTCGTGTTGCGCCTAGTCAAACCCGAAGCGGCAGTGAACTCGGTGACAGTAACATCGGCACCGCACTCGCGCGCGAGTAGCCTGTAGGCAAGATCAGTGACCCCTGCCATGGGGGCGAGGAACAATGGCACGGACTCATTGGACACGAGCGGCGGTTCGGTAACCCCTCTATGAGGCCGTCGAGGCCTCAGAAGGTGGATTCCCAGTCATCGACACTCTGGGAGCGTTCCCAGTCGGCGTCGGATATGGACTTACCAATCTTGAGAATCTCTCGAGCCAGTAGCCAATAGACAAGAGCTAGTGAGCGTCGTCCCTTGTTGTTGGCAGGCAGAACCAGATCGACGTTGCGCAGCATGTTATTGGCATCACAAATGCCGACTACCGGCAGGCCCGAGCTAACAGCCTCCGACAAGGCCTGGGCGTCTGCAGCCGGGTCGGTGACGAGAATCACTTCGGGCTCGATGTAGGTCCGTAGACGTGGATTGGTCAGCGTACCGGGGATAAATCGCCCGACTATGCGCATCGCACCGATGTTGTCGGCGAACTTGCGAGCTGGGCGCTGGCCGTACTGCCTAGCGCTCACAACGAGAATCCTCTCAGGGTCGAAGCGAGATAGGAACTTGGCCACTACTCGGATGCGAGAATCGGTCTCGTGGATGTCTATCAGATGCAGCCCGCTTGAATCCTGACGCAAGGTGTCTAGGAACTTCTTCATGTCCGCGGATTTCTGATTAGTCCCTATGTGCACTGCGTGCGTCTCGTACACATCATGCGGCACGAGAAGGGCTAGACTCTCATCCAAGTTGAATCCTCAGCGTCGCGGCGACCTGCCCTCGACTCATAAGCGCTACGCATCTCACTATAGAGGCCAGAGGCTAGTCCAGTTCAGTCAAGTAGGTGCATTCTCCGCTCTCATGCACCTCGTCAAAGCGCACACACGGGCGGGTGATGGTCAGATAGACGTCGAAATGATCGTGGAACGATAACTGCTCTATCGGTGCAGTGATACCGTAGCCACGGGCCTCAACCTCAAAGGTCCACTTGCCCTCTACGAAGGTGCCATTGCCTATGGAGAATCGCGTCTGCGGGTAGTCGCTACTAGTCTCAATCTCCCAGAACGGGTCTCCGCCGGCCTCCTTGACACCGGGCTCATACAGGCGCACCTCGACATATCGCAACTCGTTGGTCTGGTTGCCAATGACTTCCTCAATCTGAGACGACCACGGGAATTGTGCACGGAAGTTAATGACAAGCATGGTGACGCTCTCGTCGAACTGAATCAGTTCCTCCTTCTCGTACGGGTCAGCCGCTTCCAATCCGGACGAGTAGAAAGTGTGGTCCCATCCAAAGGTCTCCTCCTTCTCGATCGTTAGCGGCAGCTCCCTCCATGTCTCCATGACCTCTCTCTGGGCAGCCAGTCCGAGGCATCCACTGGTCAGTGCAGATGCAAGCAGGATTGCTATGATGGAAACCGCAGTGCTGCTACGCTTCATCATCAATCGGAAACGACAACCTATCTTCAATCCGCTTGTCGTTTGTTGACCCTGCGAGCCTCATATTGGGCCCATGGACGTCTGCCGGTCACTCTTCTTCGGAGACCGCGCGGGGCTCGTGAACTTCCCTGAACACCACTACACCGACCCCAAGGTGGTCCCTCAGAGTACGTACGAGGCTGAACTTGGCAAAGGTCCAGTTCTGGTCATAGGCGATGGCCTCAGGAGTGGTGACGGTTAAGTCGTCACCTTCGAAGTCGACTTCGAAGTCGTCGCGGCCAGTGTTCATGTTGAGCAATGTCTCGACTTTCTCGGTGCGGTCCTCGACTACCTTCGTGATTCGGTAGTCGTAGCGAAGGGTTACGCCAGCCAGCGGGTGGTTGTAGTCTATCCTCGCGCGCCCGGCGCTGAGGAATTGAAGGATACCTGTGCGACCGCCAATTTCGACCTGTGCGCCGATGCCGAGCATCTCAGGGTCTTTCACGCTGCGCAACAGGACGTTCTGGCCGATGGTCTCGACGAGGCTCGCATCACGCTCGCCGTAAGCGTCTGCGGCCTCGATGTCGAGGTTGTAGTCTGTCTCAGCCTCAGCCTCGGACAGATGGGCCTCGAATCCGGGAATCAATCGGCCGTCACCGATCACGGTAACCATGGGGGAGTAAGTTCGGGCCTCATCGTGGACGTCGTGCTCCTTGGCAGCCTCCTCGCGAGTCGTCTCGATGAGCTTCTCTGTCTCCGCATTAAAGAGATCGTAATCGATGTGAACTATCGTTCCGTCGTCCATTGGTAGGCCTCCTAGGCGACCCGCCGACCGGCTCCCCCTTTTTCATACAAACGGTATCACCGAAGGTGATATTTCTCTCGCTTCTAGTGCTCTGTAGAGCGGTCACTGGAGGCAAGGGCCAGAGCCCCTCCAAGCATCACTAGGACCCACCCTGCCCAGACCAGGTGGCTTCCTCTCAGACTGTGTACGGTGACCCTGACGGTCTCGACGTCATCGGTCCCACCAAGAATCATGGAACTCAGCAGGTCGTTGGACTGGAAGATATCCAGAATCACGATAGTGTCGCCTGTCAGGCCGGTCATCCTGTCGACCTCCGAACGCGAGTTGACTGCTCCGCTTGGCGAGTCAAACCGCAGCATCCCTGGTCTCAAAGTGTCAATGAGATTACCGTCTCGCCTTACTTCGATTAACACTCCAATGAAGCCGTCGCCGACGGCAAAGTCGTAGGCCTCGTCTTCTGCGGATATCAATTCAGTACCAACGAACACCAGCTCGTAGCCGTCATGCTCGACCGGCTGGTCCCGCTCCAGAGTGACTAGGTGAGAGGGGTCCGAGCGGTCAACAAGGGTAGTGGTCAGGACGTGTCCTACCAACAGCAGGAGGATGCCCAGGTGTGCTAGGTGCGAGGCCAGCAGCCTCGTGCGGGCGGCGTTGCGATTGCCTAGGCCGCCCTCTCTGAGCTTAGGCAGAGTGGTACTCGCGGTGCGCCATGCCTGCTGTGCGGTCGAGGGCAGGGCGAAGACCAACCAAGTCAACAAGAACAGAGCAACTGCGCCTCTGGTAATGCCATTTGTGAATATTAAATCGGGATCTCCGGGGAGTGAGAACTGGTCAGCGGCGCTCGCGAGGGCGATGGAGGCCAGTAGCACTACACTAACCATTGAGGTGCCCGCCTCAGATGTAATCGAGCGCCCCCAAGCATACAGTGTCAGACCGACGGCGAGAAGCCCGATGAGGGGGGCGCCATAGAACTCGTGGGCTTGAAGGCTGGAGCCGTCTATCTCTATGGTCAGCAGCAGCCATGTCAGGAGCAGGAAGGCCGTGCCACCATACCACGGTACCATCCTAGCGGCACGGGTCCTTGCCGAGACGTCGAAAATAGGTAGCAGTGCTCCCTCGAACTCACCTTCATCCTCAGGAGATAGCAGCCACGGGACGAGGAACGGGACCAACCCGGCGACCGCCTGCTGGATCTCGGAAATCCAGAGCCAACTGGAGAATAGCATCAGAAGGACGCCCATCGCAATCCAGTGCATCGGAGGATGCTTGGAGTCGCCGTGCACGATTAGTAGCATCAGGACGAGGCCGACTGCGAAGACCGCAGTAGATCCAATCCAGTATGCGGCAGCGCAGAAGAATAGTAGCAGGGCTGCGGCGAGCTGCGGTCTAGCTGCCAGCATGGTAGTTCCACCCGAGGCAACTACTGCGAGGTGCTGCTGCTGTCGCAGGTGCGCGTACGCGAAGTAGAATAGAACCAGTATTATCGCCAAGTAGGAGGTTATCTCCATTCCTATCGGACTAAGATCGGCTATGTCGAGAACGCGTAGATAGGGGTCGTCGGCTAGCGTGCCCTCGCCGTCCGCCACGAAGGCATGGACCGAGGCCCAGACGCCATTTGCTCGCGTTACTAGGGTGGCGTGGAAGGCAAGCGCTCCGGCGATCAGTCCGACGGCGGGCGCAGCCGAGACCGCGCTGGAGCCGGGTTTAGCTCGGACATGCACTACGAGAAGTAGTGCGAGCCACGGCAGAATCGAGCCGGTCTCGACAGGATCCCAAGCCCAGTATCCTCCCCAGTCGAGCACCGTGTATGCCCACAGACCACCGAGCCCGATGCCGATGCTCCCGAGCACGAAGCCGGCGCGGGCCCAGTGTAGTTGGGCGGCGTGGACCGATTCGGCCGTATCACGCCTAATTACTCCGGCTAAGGCTACGCTGGCAGTAGCCAGACACAAAGCGTAGTACGAGAATACAATTGGTGGATGTATGACCATCAGATCGGTCTGGAGTAGTGGGTGTAGTTCGCCTTGTCCACCTGTGGCCGCAGCGAACGGGTCGAGCAGCCATGAAAGGACCACTAGCGCGGCTACCCAGCCGTGCATGATTCTAACTTCAAGCGGCGCTGACTCGTCATCTCTGGCCATGAACCAGGTCACTACCGCCAATATGGCAGCCCAGAGGAGAAGGGGTCCTGCCCGGCCACCCCAAACGGATGAGATTCGATATAGCAGAGGTAGTTCGTCACCGCCGTAGCGAGAGACGAGGTCGAGTGAGGAGGCGTCGAGTACGAAAGCTCCGACCAACAGTGCGAACGGGGAGATCTGTGCTGCCATCGTGACATTGCGAACGATTGGGTCGCCTGCCTTCTCAGGTCGCGCAATCTGATGCAGGCTGGTCAGCAGTGCGAGTGCGAGTAGCGCCAACCCAAATCCGGGGAGTACGGAATCACCACCCGTAGTACCTAGCTCTACTATAGCCGAATGCCAGCATTGCAGGTACGATTTTCTTGAAATATAGCCCGGGGCGGCGGAACAGCAACCTCAGTCCTACCATCGCCTTCCCACTAACTCCCATATCCCCCATCTCGTCGGGGAAGCAACGAGCCATTGCCGACATTTCATCGTCTGACAGATCGAACAGCGCGTTCTTGCCACGCAGTATCTTGTCGTACGGGGGGAACTCGTCCTTCCACAGCCTCGAATACACGGATAGCCGCTGGGCGCTGAGGTCACCCTCAGCGATAGCCGCGGCGGCTGTGTCAGCGGCGTAGACCGCTGACTTCAGTGCTAGGTGTGAACCGCCTTCGAAAAGCGGTGAGGTAAAGCCGGCGGCGTCACCGATCAGCATCAATCCATCATAGTGGGTGTTATCGAAGGGCCCGGAGATTGGGATGGTCCCTCCAAAAGCAGGGTTGCCCTTCTCCTTCCAAGACGGAGGAACCTGCTTGAGTTCCTTGAAGTGAGTGATATTGATGAACTCGTCGAGCGCCTTCTTGGTCCGGGGTCTGTCCTCGGTGACCAACCCTACGTTGGCGCGACCATCGCATTTGGGAATCATCCACAGGTAGCCTTTCTCGGCGTACTTTGGCCAGATGTAGAAGTCAAGGTAGCCGTCTGTCGGCACCTCAAGCATCTCGTACTGCATACCAGCCACGACCTTGCCCATCTCATTGAGCGGTTTCTCGTCTGTGAGCCTTACTATCTTCGAACAGACGGCGGCGACCCCAGAGGCATCGATTACGACTTTGGCCCGAATCGGGAACTCGCCTCCCTTGCCGTCGCACAGCCAGCCTGCGAAGCGACCGTTCTCCTCCACCTTCTCCATCGAGGTTAGTTTGTGGTTGAGGTGTATGCTGGCTCCGGCTTCGGTGGCCTCGTCTGCTATCCACCTCTCAAACAGGTGCTTCTCGAGGACGTATCCCTCCTCCGTCAGGCACTTCTCGGTGCCATCTGGGAATATTACCCTGATTCCATGCACTCTGAGACTAATGACGTGTTCTGGCAATTCTAGATTGAGGTTATTACAAGCGATCTCAGAGATACACTCTCCGCAGTGAACCGGGGTTCCTATTGCCGGGTGATCCTCGATTATCATCGTCGAGAGTCCTTTGCGAGCGCACTGCAGTGCGGCGTTTCCGCCGCCAGGGCCAGCTCCGACAACTAGGACATCACAGGTGCTCACGGCATCGCCCATGGTACCATCGGAAGGTCCGATATCAAAGAAACCGTCGGTCGCGCCATCTACGATGGCGGGCGAACCTTCTCATTCTGTGAACGCTCCGCCGACTCATGGTCTGGAGGAAACTCTCCCGATACGTCAGGTCCCTAGAGGAGTCTGGCGATATGCTGCGTATCCCCGATCCGGTGGATGTAGAACTGGAGGCGGGCTGCTTCGCTGACCGACTCGTGAAGCGAGGAGGTCCTGCAATAAAATTCGAGCAGCCTCGCTTGCCAGACGGCAGCATCAGCAAGTTTCCACTGCTGATGAACCTGTATGGAACGAGGGAACGGACCTGCAGGGCGCTCGGTGTTGAAGAACCGAAGCAGGTCGGTGAAGGCATGGTCGCCCTGATGAAACCCGACATCGGCGGCATACTCAAGGCGCCATGGACAGGGATAGGCCTTGCTAGGCAAGGCATGGCGATGGCGCCACGCAAAGTCTCGAGAGGGGCCTGTCAGCAGGTAGTCATGGAGGAACCCGACGTCACTAGGCTACCTATACCGAGAACTTGGCCGGAAGACGCTGGACCTTTCATGACGCTTCCGCTGGTCGTCACCGCTGATCCTGAGACTGGCGTGCACAACATGGGCATGTATCGCAGCCAGGTGTTCGGCCCCACCGAAGTGGGTCTGCACTGGCAGACCCACAAGCACGGCGCCGACCACGCTGACGCGTCCACGAACAGAATGCCAGTGGCGATATGTCTGGGTGGTCCGCCCGAGTTGACCTTTAGCGCCATCTCCCCGTTGCCGGACAACTTAACCGAGTATGAATTCGCAGGACTACTCGCCAGAAAGAGACTTTCGATAGTCAAGTGCGAGACCAGCGATCTCTGGGTGCCGGCCGAGTGTGATGTGGTCATCGAGGGTTACACTGTACCCGGTGAGACCAGACTTGAGGGGCCTTTTGGTGACCACTTCGGCTACTACTCGCTGCCCGAGCCTTACCCGGTAATGCACGTCACACGAATCACCCATCGCAGGGATGCGATGATTCCCATGACCATCGTGGGGCTGCCTCCGATGGAGGATGGTTACCTTGGCGAGGCCGTCGGCGATGCCTTTCTGCCTGTGCTGAAATTCCAGCAACGTGATCTCGTCGATCTGTTCCTACCACTTGAGACCGGTTTCCACAACCTCGCCATCGTGGCTTCCAAACAGCGCTACCCGAGGCAAGCGCGCAAGACGGCGCTGGGCCTGTTGGGTGTGGGGCAGTTGATGTTCCAGAAGGTCGTGATTGCCGTAGATGAGGGTCATCCGGTCAAAGACCTCGACGCTCTTCTCGATGCCCTCGACTACCGTGTCCACATCCCCGAGGATCTTATCTTCCTGAGGGGGATGGTCGCTGACACACTAGCTCACACTGCGCCGTGGGACAACATCCATGACAAGCTGATTATCGATGCCACTACGACTCCGGAGGGAGATCCGCACTCCGAGCTCCCCGAGCAGCTGGGTTGTTCCGACTCGCTAGAGATTTCTGCCTCAGCGGTGAAGGGGGTTGTCCAAGCTAGGATGTTACGCTCGTCTATGCTTGTGGTTACCACGAACATCGAAGGGAACCCGAAGCCCGAGAGCAGCATGGAAGAGCCCAGTGAAGATGGTGCTGCGAGGCAGCGTGAGGTCATCCGTGGAATCAGCGAAGCGATTTGGTCGCTCGAGGCCGCACGGAATCTGCGCTGGCTTTTCATCACTGACGACGACGCCTACTTGGCCAGTGGCGACTGGCGGCGTCGCCTGCTGTGGCAGCTTTTCTGCCGCTTCGACGTCGGACGTGACCTACACTTCGATGATTCAGGTGGCCGAATAGCTTGGGACGCCACCGCTCCAATCCCTTCGAACAAGGGTCCGCTGCCGGTCCGGCGCTGGCCCGGCGTCACACTACACGACCCCGAGGTCGCCGAGAGAGTCGATTCGTGGCTGGCCGAGGGGGGCTACTGATGGGATTCAGAGAAGTCCTTGAATTCGTCAAGGTCGAGCACACACTGTTCTCACTTCCATTCGTGTTGATTGGTTTCGTGATCGCCGACAAGCAGTTTGAATCAGAGAGCATGGATTTGGTCTGGATTATCATCGCAGGTATCGGTGCTAGAGGACTTGCGATGGCTCTCAACAGAATTGTTGATCGAGACATAGATGCTGAAAACCCGCGTACTGCGGCGAGGCATCTGCCTTCTGGAACAATGTCGATGCAGGGTGCATGGATGCTGACTGCAACTTTCCTAGGAATACTTCTGTTTGCTGCATGGAGATTGAACGATGTTGCTCTTAAGATGGCATGGCTACCTGTCCTAGCATTCGTGATATACCCGTTTACGAAGAGAATATCGTGGATATGTCACTTCTGGATTGGATTTTGCCTAGCCCTCGCTCCAGCAGGCGCATGGGTCGCCATCGCAGCGGATACGCACGGCTGGGCGGCTATCACCGGAATGCTGGATGGGCGTACGGATTTCCTGTGGTATCCGGAGATATTCTTCATCTCCTTGGGAGTAGCGCTTTGGATTACAGCATTCGACATCAACTACGCATCGATGGACCAAGATACGGATCGTAGACAAGGGATACATTCGTTCCCTGCAAGGTATGGTCTTGAGTCAACTAGGAAATTGAGTGTGGCTTTGACCATTGGCTGGCTAGTGTGCTTCCTGCTAACAGGAATGCACGACTTCACGGACCAACGGTCCTTGCGTTACACGCTCTGGGTTCCTTCTGTGGTGCTAATGGCGCTGATTAACATCATCGTGATGACAAAAGGAGCCGTGGCTGCTGCTGCATCTGAAGAGGCAATGGGGAGGTTTCAGAGGACTCTCTTCCGTGCCTCGATGCTGACAGGATGGGTGTTGCTAGTTAGTCTCACGTTCGTAGAGTATTACGACGATGGAATGATAGATTGAGGTCTTACGATGTTTCGACTGCGCGCAGAGTACGACACCGCCGGAGATCAGCAGCAGGCTATCGACCAACTGGTCGAGCAGCTTGAAGCAGGTCAGGAGCGTTGCGTGCTGCTAGGTGTGACTGGTTCAGGTAAGACCTTCGCGATGGCCAAGGTCATCGAGAAGTTGCAAATCCCGACGCTTATCTTATCGCACAACAAGACTCTAGCTCGACAGTTATGGCAGGAGATGAGTGAACTGTTTCCCGAGAATGCGGTGGAGTACTTCGTCAGTTACTACGACTACTACCAGCCCGAGGCCTACATTCCCGGGCGCGACATATACATCGACAAGGAACTACAGATGAACGAGCGCATTGAGCAAGAGCGTTTCTCCACTGTGGCCTCTCTCGTCTCACGCCCCGATGTCATCACTGTGGGCACGGTCTCTATCATCTACGGACTGAACCCTCCTGAGGTATTCGAACAGAACCACCTGCGGCTAGCTGTGGGTGACAAGGCAGACCCGCAGGACGTGGTCAGACAGCTGGTCAGCCTGCAGTACCGGCGCATTACCGGAGATATTGCACGAGGTGACATCCGTCTGCGTGGCGAGGTGCTCGATGTCTGGATGCCGAGCCGAGATGATCCGTTGCGCATCCGCTTCGGCTGGGACGGCATCGAGCGGATTCAGGTCTGTGAGGCGGTCTCATGGGAGCCGCTTGATGACTTTGAGGAGGCCTGGATTCACCCCCGTAAGTTCTACATGACCAGCGAGGAGCGCTTCAACCAGGCGCTTGAGGACATCGAGACCGAACTCAATGATAGGCTGGAATGGTTCAACTCCAATGATATGGAAATGGAGGCGCATAGACAGGAGAAGCGCACTAGATTCGACCTCGAGATGCTCGACGAGGTAGGCTCGTGCAAGGGCGTCGAGAACTACTCTATGCACTTCGACGGGAGGCAGCGCGGCGAGCGTTCTTACTGCCTGCTCGACTTCTTCTCTATGTGCGCTGAGAAGTACCACGGAGGGTCGGAAAGATACCTCGTCGTCATGGACGAATCGCACGTCACACTGCCGCAAGTGATCGGGATGCACGGTGGCGACTTCTCACGCAAGAAGAACCTCATCGACCACGGCTTCCGCCTACCCTCAGCCTACGACAACCGTCCACTGCGCATCGATGAGTTTCAAGATCTGGTACCACAGATGATGTACGTCAGCGCGACCCCTGGTGAGCGCGAACTGCGCCATCTGGCAGAAATCACCGGGCAGGGAGTCCCGGAGGGTCTGCTGCACGTCCAGGGGGGCGGTGGCGCTAGGGCAGCTGAGCGAGACAAGCCGCGTGAGAGGGTGATGATGGAGGGGTTGCTGAGTCAGATAGAAGGCGTTACAAAGATGGAAATCCGACCTACCGGGCTGCTCGACCCGGGCATCGAGGTCAGAGCTACCGCCGGGCAAGTGCAGGACCTTGAGGATGAAATTCGCAAGCGCATAGAGGTCAATGAGCGGGTTCTCGTGACAGTGATGACCATCAAGTTCGCAGAGGAGGTGGCCGAGTACCTCAACCGTCAGGGCTTCAAAGCACATCACCTGCACAGCGAAATCGATACACTGGAACGTACTGAGATCATCAAGGCGCTGCGCCTCGGTCACATTGACATCATCGTCGGCATCAATCTACTCAGAGAGGGTCTAGACATACCCGAAGTTTCACTGGTCGCCATCTTCGACGCCGACAAGGAGGGCTTCCTGCGCAACGAACGCTCTCTGCTGCAGACCATTGGCAGAGCAAGTCGCAATGAGCACGGCTCGGTCATACTCTACGCTGACTCAGTCTCGCCCTCGATGGAGGCCGCGATTAGCCAGACGCTGGCGAGGCGCAGCATGCAGAATGCATACAATGTGGAGCACGGCATCGTGCCGCAGAC
Source organism: Methanobacteriota archaeon (assembly GCA_004195715.1). Classification (GTDB taxonomy): domain Archaea; phylum Thermoplasmatota; class Poseidoniia; order Poseidoniales; family Thalassarchaeaceae; genus Thalassarchaeum. The sequence goes on from PSPX01000009.1 coordinate 80,915, forward strand.
CATCCGCAAGGCGCTGCCTGTGATGGGCGAGGATGTCGAAGATCTGCTGTCGGGAGTGGCGGGCAAGGGCAAGCGAGGTGGGCGGCGTATGGTCGGTAAGGCCCGGGGTAAGCGCGGCATCGAGGGCTTCGCGCAGAAGTTCGGACTCGGTGCGGGAGTCTGGAACTCCTCGGACTCTGTGCTCGAGAACATTAGCCAGCCCAACTGGGTTGCTGCGGCTTACGATGTGGTCGTAAACGATGACGGTGGCGATAATGCGAAACTAATCGTCCGATTGGAGAAGGAAATGAGGCAAGCTGCGGCTAGGTTAGATTTCGAACGTGCAACACAGTTGCGTGACCGTATATTCCAACTTGAGAGTGCGTCGAATTGAAGTCCCGGAAGCACTGCGAAGGGGCGTGTCGGAGTACAGCAAGGACGACTTCACTGCCCCAGTTGAAGACTACGACTTCTCCACTGTAGACGAAGTCAGTTCGCTCATCGACCAGATGGGGCGCGCTGGTGGCTTCACCGCTACCAAACTCGCGCACGCACGCGATGTGCTTAGCGATGCGATGGTCAAGAGTGGTCAGGAAGGAGTCCTCAACTGGCTCTCGTTCCCGGCTTGCTTGTGTGCTACAGGGACTCGAGGATTCTTTCTTGAGGCGCTCAAGCGCAAGGCGTTCAACGTGGTCATCACTACTTGTGGCACCCTAGACCACGACATTGCTCGCACATACCAGGATTACTTCCACGGCGACTTCAACCTCGATGACGTCGCACTCGCCGAGCAAGGACTCAATCGACTCGGCAACGTCATCGTGCCAAACGAGTGCTATGGCGAGATAATCGAGGCAGTTGTGCTGCCATGGTTGGAGGATATCGAAGCAGAACGTACAGCAGAGCAACCTGGCAACCCGTGGCTTGGCTTCGGCTCTGTCGAGCTGTGCTGGGCGATGGGCGACCGCATAGAAGACGAAGGATCGCTTCTCCACTGGGCGGCCAAGCACCGCATCCCCATCGTCATTCCCGGACTCTCCGATGGCTCAATTGGTTCTCAGTTATTCATGCACCGGCAGAAGAACCCGAATTTCATGGTCGATTTCCTCGCCGACGAACAGATCCTCTCAGACCTTACCTGGACCGCCGAGGAGAGCCATGCGCTGATGGTCGGAGGAGGCATCTCGAAGCACCATGTAATCTGGTGGAACCAGTATCGTGGTGGTCTCGACTCTGCGGTTGGCATCACCACCGCCCCTGAGTATGATGGTTCACTCTCAGGCGCGCGCCTGCGCGAAGCGGTGTCCTGGGGTAAGATACGCCCCGACGCCCCACACGTGACAGTAGAGGGTGATGCCTCGGTACTACTACCCCTGCTTGGCGCCGACCTGTTTCGCGATTAGTGGGCGAATAGTCAACTAAAGCCGTGCAAACGCATAAAGGCGGTCAGCAGAGCGGCCGCTTCTATGTCCGTTGAATCGATGGTACAGGGAATGATAGATGCACTAAACGAAGCGCTTGGCGACGCTGCCAAGCACGACCGCGGTAACAGCGCTGCTGGGACCCGCGTAAGGAAGGCAATGCAGGGCTGCAAGAACGTCGCTCAAGACGTCAGAAAGCAGGTCCAGTCCGACAAGAACTCTCGTTGAATCAGTCGTTCCTGTGAGCAAAGACCTCCATCAGTGCTACTCTCATGGAGACCAGTGGGCGCCAGCCTTCTCCCCCGGCTTTCAGCAAAGCGTCATGCAATGGTCCCAAATCTGGACGGATGTCCTTGGGCCTGTAGCTAGAGGCTGCGGGGCTGGTGTCCTCAGTCAGAGAGTGAATCGTGTGACTGTGGTGCAGCGCGTTGGTGAAACGAGACCACATCAGTGTCATCTCGGCGAGCACTGACTTGGGCGTCCATGCTCTTCGTCCGCTCATGTCAATGACTCCTTGAATTGCAGCGTCGGTGTCAGCCAGTATCAGCAGAGCGAGTGCGTCAGTGGCGTCCCTGACGTGGACCCAGTGCCGTGCCTCGATGTCGGGAGGATGAATGCCCTCGGCTCCTTCCTTGACCCAGTCGGCCCAGTCGTGGATGACCTCACTGCCCCAGTCAATGGCACCTTCGGGAATCAGAAGATCGTGTATCCTGACTACCAGATCAGCCTCTCCGTGCTCGACGTGGGCGGGTACTATTGCGACATCGCCGCTAGCGCCCTCGCCAATACCGACTGTGACCTCGGCCTCGCTAGGATCCTCAGTCAGCGTCGCCCCAGCGCGGTGTAATCTGTCGGCCAGTGCGTGATAGAAGGCGTCTACGGCCCCACTAATGTGGACTATCTTAGGCATTCTACCACTATGCTGCAGACTCTGCTTCGACACTCTCTGTCGATGTGAACTGGCGAAGCCCCTCGCGCAGTACGTCGATAATAAGATCAATTTCGGCTGAGGTGATGGCGAAGTGAGGTGTAAACCTGAGAGCGTTCTGGCCACCATGGATAACGCCTAGTCCATTGAACCTACACCACTCTTCAACACATCCGAAGCCAACCACTGGGAGAATCTCGGGGTCGAGCTCGGCACATAGCAGTAGTCCGGTTCCCTGAACTTGGGTTATTGTCCCGGGCATCTCCTCGGACAACGCCTCGAGTTTTTGGACGAACTCGACTCCGCGGTCCCTGATATTCTGCCTCAACTCTGGAGTGACTCGATCGAGCACTGAAATCGCCGTCTCGAGTGCCCTCGGATTGGTAGTCATCGTGTTGCCATAGATGCCGACGACGTACAGATTGGCAGCCCTCTCGGAGAGACCGACGATGGAAAGCGGATACTGCCCGGCGTTGAGCGCCTTGGACCAGGTCTCCATGTCTGGGATCTCACAGTCCTCAAAGCCGTCGTAGTCGACAATGCTCAGGCAGCCCTGCCCGCGCAACCCAGCCTGTATGGAGTCGATGATTAGCATGCTGCCATGTGCTGTGCAACGTGAGCGGGCGGCATCGTAGAACTCCCTAGTGACGCATTGGCCCGGATTGCCCTCGCCCATCACCGGCTCCATTGCCATGAGTTCGATGTAGAATCCCTCATCATCGGCCTGAGTGAAGGCCTCATGCAGTGCCTCTACGTCGTTGCTATCGACAAACATCACATTATCGCGATCTTGGAAGGTCGCGAGGTGTTCCTCGTAGCCCGTGCTGCATGAGTCTGAGATCATAGCTGGCCGCTGGGTCCTTCCATGGAAGGCATTGGTCAGAGCCAGTAATTTGGTCGGCTTGCCCTCGTGACGACCTCCTTCTCCAGTCATTGATTTCGTGTTGGCGTCGGCGATCCTCATCGAAATAGTGACCGATTCAGAGCCACTGTTGAGACAGACGAAACGCGAGAATGGACAGCCTCCTCGGCTGCGGCCTATCTCTCTGCGAAGCCTCTCAGCCAGACGTTTTTGACTGAATGACGGGGTCATCACATTGGCCATCACCCAGTTCTGCTGCATAGAGTGGATGACGTCATCAGGTCCGTGCCCCATTCCCATCATGCCGTAGCCGCCATTGTCATGCAGCACGGCCCCGTGTGAAGTGATGACCCATGGACCACGAGCCGCTATCGCGACATAGGGGTTGACAGTCGGGGCCGAGTAGAAATTCACGTAATCTGACTGAAGTTCGGACACGAGATTGACCTCCTCCATCTCGAACAGCCTGTCACCGAGGTCGCTCCTGAGACTCTGGAAATTGTCAGAGGCCTCATCAATCGCCCTGCTCAACGAGGGATCTGACTCTAGGAAGTCACGAATCACCTCGTCCCTTAGGCCGACGGTCCTAGGCTCACCTGTGTTGCGGCGAATCTTCGCTAGGGCTTCCATCCCGTCTCCCATCATCTCCGGGACACATCGATTCCCACATCAACATTTCCAGAATCGGATTCTAGAATCCGTACGGAAAAGGCCCGGATTCGGAAGAAACACGATTTCTGATAATCATACAAATAATCAAACTGACTTTAGTTTTTCAATTGAAAATTTATGAATAAGACTAATTTTCCAATTGGATTATCAGTCTTTGATTACGGATAGTATAAGTGCCAAGCAGCCACTGAAAGAACAGGAGAAATGCCTGGGGATGCACTTCTCCCCCCCGACAGGGAGGGATTTAATGAGTGATGAATACAGAATACAGGAATTATTGGAGAGAGATGTCTACGTAGGCGAGACCAGAGTCGGTGTGATTACCGGTGAGAGATTTCATCCGCGCGACGAGCTTGTGCGGTCGATGCGGATTAAGGTCGATGGTGACGTGGCTGAGGAATACATGAGAAAGCCGGCGAAGTTCGCTCCGCTTTCGAAAGAACTGGTGCACAGCATACGGACTGACGGCGGTGTGAAGCTGTCGAAGTCGATGCGTGAGCTGCAGCGCAGATGGCGGAACACAGTCAGGATTGACGAAAAGCTGTACGCACCCGACGAACTGCTCGATAGAGCTGTTCTCGACAACGACGGCTTGGATCTAGGGAATGTAACCGGCATGGTGAAGATCAAGCGGACCTACAAGGGACTGGTCGTCCAGCCGCACTACATCGTGCGCTCTAGGCACGGCTTGCCTGACTCCATCGTGGTGCCGGTTGCCCAGTTGGCACGGACCACAGCAAGACTGGATGAAATCATACTGCGATGTTCAATGAAGAGACTGGTCACTCTGCCGAGTTTTCTCAAACTCAACAGCAAGGATTCGGAAGAGGAATGAATTCGTCTTAGGAACATCTTGAAATCTAGTTTGGTACTCGCACACCTGCTTAAGGGCGTGTAGCTTAGTTTGGCTGGAGCACCCGGCTGATAACCGGGAGGTCGCAGGTTCAAATCCTGTCATGCCCACCAATGAATCGAATCGGTCGGCAGAGTCATGAAGGGCCGTCAGACCGGCTTCTTGTCACATGCCGGTAGTGAGTGGCTCATCCGGCCGCGACGTGGCAACCTCTCTGGCTCCACTGATTGGGATGCAGTACATCGAACTTGAGAGTCGCAGATTCCCAGATGGCGAGGGCTACGTGCGGGTTCCCTCCGACGCCATCGATGCCGTACGTTCCGAACCTGTGGTGTTGGTGTCAAACACCTACCCTGACTCAGGGATAGTGAATACCGTCCTGCTGTTGGAGGCCATAGCCGAGGTCCGCAGGGGTAATCTATCCAATCTCAAGGGCGAAGAGCCGCAAAACATGGAGGATGTCGGCAGCGGGGTCTACCTAGCTATCCCCTACTATGGATACTCCCGGCAGGATAAGCGCTTCTCGAAGGGTGAAGCTGTCTCCGCGCGCGTCATCGCCGAAATTCTCGCACGTGGCTGCGACGGCATTGCCATCCTCGATCTGCATGAGCCCGCCGTGCTCAAGGACATGGAGGTTCCAATCGAGTTCGTCAGCTCAATGCCTGAGATAGCCGATCTTCTACAGAATGAAGTCTCACCAGACTTCGTACTGAGCCCAGACAAGGGGGCCATTGCGAGGGCTACCGAGGTTGCCGGTCTAATCGGTTGTGACTTCTCCTACCTCGAGAAGACCAGGGTCGATGCTCACACCATAGAGCACACGCCGAAGGACCTCGATGTCGACGGCAAGGTGGTGGCGATAGTGGATGACATGATTAGCACCGGCGGGACCATCTGCCGGGCCAGTGACGCGTTGCGCCGGCAGGGCGCTACTGAGGTTCACGCGGCCTGCACACACGGTTTGTTCACTGGTGGCGCTATCCTTCGTCTATCCAATCACGTCGATGGTGTGCACAGCACCGATTCACTGCCTAATCCGAGGGCTGTGGTGAGTGCTGCACCGGCCCTCGCCCGAGGTCTGAAGAGGCTAATGAGTTAGTGTGGGCGACCTACGGTCGTTTGCTGCGAGTCCGTTTCGTTTATATCGGCCACGTCGTGCGGCGGCTTACCCACACGAGGAGTAGTTCCAATGAGTGTACACATAGCGTTTGAAACCCCGAATGACATACAAGAGCAAGTCTACGAGATGGTCAAGCATCTAGGCAAGGATGGACGAGGGCGCCTGAAGAAGGGCGCCAACGAAGTAACCAAGGCAGCAGAGCGTGGAACTGCGAAGATGGTGGTGATGGCTGAGAACGTCAACCCCGGCGAGCTGCTGGCCCATATCCCAATGATTTGCAAAGAGAAAGAGATTCCTTTCATCTACGTCGAGGACCAGGCATATCTGGCCGAGGCGGCAGGCATGAGCCTGGGCACCAGAACCGCTGCTATTGCGGTCATGGAAGTCGAGAAGGAGACTGAAGACAAGTTCAAGGAAGTCAAAGGCCACTGCGAAACGCTGTCATCAGAGTGAGTTTTCTAGGAGTGATTCGCTATGGCACAGGACTCTTGGCCCGCTGAGGTTGTCGAGATTGTCGGCCGCACCGGTATGAGTGGTGAAGCCGTCCAGGTCAAGGTCCGCGTAGGCGACTCAACCAACCCTCGTGACATCGGTCGCATCATCGCACGCAACGTGCTTGGACCTATTCGAGTTGGAGACGTCCTGATGCTGAAGGACACTGGCCGCGAGGCCCGCAGCATTGGCGGCCGGAGGTGATTAGATGCCCGAGCGTCGTATCTGTAGTTTCACACACGAAGAGATCGAGCCGGGCACCGGCATGATGTTTGTCAAGCGCGACGGTAGTGTGTTCTTCTTCAAGGATAGTAAGGCACGCAAGAACATGCTCAAACTCAAGCGCAACCCGCGTCGGCTCAAGTGGACCCGTCGCTACGAGAAAGGCGGCATCAAGTGATTTGGAAGGCTTCTGCCTTCCTTCTTTGAGTATCAGACGCTCAGGTTTCCTCGTACGAACTTGATGTAGCGTTGCTCTTCGTTGTCCTCGAATGGGTGTAATCCAATGTTCTGCTGGTATGCTATGCCCATCCAGGTGCCATCAGGGCTAATCACGGTCTCGAAGAAGTCGTGCAGAGCGTGTACATCGCCTTCTGCAGCCTCATACTCGGTAACGATGTGAAGCGGTTCGGGGTCAGCGATGGTGAAGTCCCAGAGATCTCCTTCCTGAGGTTCCCTCAAAGCGGCTGCATAGAGATACCACTCCTCTCCGACCACGTAATCACCCTCCAGATCCCCGTCATCGAAGTCGAGTCCGTAGAATGCTAGGGCCACTACATTGTCCTCACTGATGCTGACGAACGGATACATCTGGATTCCATTGATGTGAGAGATGTTCCAAGTTGACCAGTTGGTGCCATGGTCGTATGACAAGGCCAGTCTCAGATCCCAGGGTCCTGTCCCTCCGTTGGGGCAATCGGCCCACACGACAGCCACGGTACCGTTCTCATTCGTGTTGACCACCGGATATCCCTCTGGACAGTTTCCATTCCTATCTCCGACGCTCACAGGCTGCGCCCATGTGCCGTCCGTAAATCCTGTACCTCTACCATACTGGTCACTGATTCGCACCTGCACGGTACCGGTACTGGAGTCAGCGTTCTCCTGAGCGATGTAGACGTACGGTCCGTGTCGCTGGCTAGCGATGGTGCTCCAGCCACCGGGAACAGCGTAGCACTGCGAGAATGACAGTCCGCCGTTCTCAGAGTGGTAGTACCAGTAACGGCCTACGTCAAGGGTGCACTCAGGGGGAGAGGCTCCGGAATTCCCCAGATAGTGGATGATTCCATCCGCTTGTGCGGCCACCCAAGGCCGGTCGTCAGCGGCCATGGTGTTCATCCTCTGACAGATTGTGGTTTCGTAGGTGGTTCCATTGTCAGAGAAGGTATGCCACCAGTTGTCCTCGAGAGTCGTGTCGAGGTAGTAGACGGTGTCTTCTGCATCAACTGAGATATCTCCCTCATCACCTAGGCATTCAGAGCCACCAGCTAGGTAGTTTGCAGTGAATGAGTTTCCAGGAGTCGGGCCGAAATTATCCCCGTGCCCCCATGTAGTACCGTTGTCGTATGAGGCCCAGAACCAAGAGGCCCAGTAGTCCCATGAGGTCTGCTGGCCTTGCTCGCAGGCGTACCAAGGACCGGGTTCTCCTCCTAATAGGGGGAAGACGGGGTTCGATTCGCCACCCCATCGGAGATCCTTGTGGGCTGTGACGAACATGTTCCCGCTACTTGTAATCGAGATGCTGGGCTCGTAGCCTATACCGTACTCTGGAAGGTCTTGGCCATTCGATTCGTCGACGCACTCTGCATGACGTGGCATGTACTGGCTCTCGCCCCAAGTGAT
>PSPX01000010.1 GCA_004195715.1 Methanobacteriota archaeon
TGGAAATCAGGACCTTTTCAGATGATGGATTCAATAGGCTCCGCTAGCATGGTTGAGCGACTTGAGGAGAGTGGGCGCAGTGTGCCTGGCTTCCTCAGGACCGCCGCCGACAATGGAGGATTCTACTCAATCGAGGACGGTGAGATTCAGAGACTCACTCCCGATGGCTCCATGGTCGTTGTCGACCGCCCCGAATCGACCCTTACGGTTACCGACCTCAAGCGGCGGGGCAAGCCGCTCAAGCGCAACGGCTCGGCAAGCATCTGGGATATGGGGAACAAGATACTGCTAGTTGAGTACCACTCGAAGATGAACGCAATGGACCCGATGAACATCGAGATGTTGGTCAACGCGGTTGACATCGCCGAGTCAGAGGGCTGGAAGGGTATCGTGATTGGCAATGACGCCGCCAACTTCTGTGCCGGAGCAAATCTGGGACTGGTCCTCTTCGCGGTTAATCTAGCGGCTTGGAAGGACGTCGAGGACTTCATCGCCGCTGGACAGGACACATATCAGGCGCTGAAGTACTGCGAGGTGCCCGTAGTTGCAGCTTCGACAGGGATGTGCTTGGGAGGAGGTGCCGAGGTGTTGATGCACTGCGATGCCATCCAAGCTCACGCCGAGTCATACATCGGACTCGTGGAGGTCGGAGTGGGAATCATTCCCGCCTGGGGTGGCTGCAAGGAACTGATGGCCCGCCTGCGCAATTTCGGATTGGTCTCTGAGGGTCCGATGGGCCCCGTCATGAAGGCCTTCGAGTACATCGGGACAGCTCAGGTAGCGAAGTCGGCCGAGCAGGCGCGTTCTATGGGATTCATCGGACCCAATGACTGCATTACGATGAATCGCGACCGCTTGCTCGCGGACGCCAAGATTCGCGCGCTTGAATTGTCCGAGGGCTACGAGCCCCCCGAGCCGCACACATACAACCTCCCCGGTCCAACCGGCAAGACAGCGCTCGAACTGGCAGTCAAGGACCTCGCGCTATCTGGTCAGGCCACACCTCACGATGTTGTGGTGACCAACGAGCTGGCTTGGATTCTGACTGGAGGAGATACCGACATGACTGAGACCACGGATGAGGACGACATACTCACCATGGAGAGGGAAGTAATAGCCAGACTAGGACGCCATGAGGACTCTCTGGCAAGGATGGAGCACATGCTGGAGACCGGCAAGCCGTTGAGGAACTGAGGTGAGAGAATGACAGTGTGGGAGCCACCTATCAGAGAATACGACTTCCTATTCAACGAGGTATTCAATGCAATCGAATCGATAGAGGGACTGGGCTTCGAGGACTTCGACGCCGATTATCTAGCCATGCTTACAGAGGGCTGGGGGATGCATGCTAAGGAGGTGTGGCTACCGATTAACGAGTTGGGTGACAAGGTGGGCCTGAAGTTTGAGGATGGAAATATTTCGATGCCGCAAGAATTCAAGGATGCCTATCGCAAAGGCATCGATGAGGGGTGGCTCGCAACCGCTTGCAAACCCGAGCATGGAGGTATGGGGGTACCCACCTTCTTCTCCTCGGTCACTTGGTCTGAATTCGGTACTTCTGCCTGCATGGCTCTCAGCGTACTCCCAGCACTTTCGATAGGTGTCTACGAGGTTCTCACGTCCAATGGAAGACAAGATCTCGTTGACTACTTCGCCCCGAGCCTCGCTTCAGGAGAATTGGCTGGCACGATGTGCCTGACAGAGCCTCACGCCGGTACCGACCTCGGCATCATCACGACTAGGGCAGAACCAGAGGACGATGGCTCCTATCGGATATCCGGTACTAAGATTTTCATCACCTATGGAGAGCATGACATGACTGACAACATCGTCCATCTGGTTCTCGCCAAGGCCCCTGGGGGTCCGGAGGGCACCAGAGGCATTTCTCTCTTTCTAGTCCCCAAATACCTACCAGCAGAGTGGGAGTCTGGTGGAGTTGAAGGGATATCCCACGACCTAGTCCCTGAACACAACGGGGTGACCTGCTCAGGCAGTGAGGAGAAGATGGGGCTGCACGCATCTCCAACCTGTGTGATGAATTTCGACGATAGTGTTGGTTGGTTGGTTGGTCCGCTACACGGCGGTATGCCGTTGATGTTCCAAATGATGAATCGCGAACGCTTAGCTACAGGAATAATGGGATTGGGCCTCGCCGAGATTGCCTACCAAAACGCCCTCGCTTGGTCGCGAGATCGTCGCCAAGGACGAGATCTAAGGGGCATCCGAGATCCAAACAAGCCTGCTGACAACATCCTAGTCCATCCCGACGTCCGTCGCATGCTCCTCGAGGCCAAGGTCAACAACGAAGGTTGTCGCGCCCTCGCAGTCTGGACCGGTATCCTAATCGATCAGATGAACAGTGACGATCCGGAGGTAGCCGAGCCTGCCGAGGCACTGGTGGCATTGTTCACCCCTATCATCAAAGCCCACTTCACCGATCTTGGTTGTGAGACCTGTTCCACCTGCATGCAGGTCATGGGTGGAGCTGGTTACTGCAGCGAGTTCGGAGTCGAGCAATTCTACCGTGATGTCAGAATATCAAAGATTTGGGAGGGGACCAACGGAATCCAAGCACTAGATCTAGCCGGGCGCAAAATCACCCAGAACATGGGCAAGAATCTCCGTCATCTGATGTGGCCACTCACTGAGTTCATCGAGAAGAATCGCGACATCCCTGAGATGGGCGAGTTCAACAAACCCCTCCATCAAGGTGTCAGGGGTCTACAGCAAATCACTCTCCTGATGATCGCCGAAGGGATGGCCAATCCGCACTTCCTCGCGGCCGGTGCGACCGACTACTGTCGCTACTTCGGAAACGTACTCCTTGGATATATGTGGGCCAAGATGGCGAAGGTGTGCCTAGAGAGGCAGGGTGAACCATTCTACGACGCTAAGTTGGCTAGCGCACGCTTCTTCTTCAAGCGAATATATCCTGAGACAATCAGTCTGGCTGCTAAGATACAATCAGGACCGAAGACTCTGATGGATTACCCCGCGGAGATGTTTTGATGTCTGAGGGAAAAGCCGGCCGGAGTCTGAAGATGCGCTTTGAACGCTTCACAAAGAAGGCTTGGGATCTTCCTACAAAACCATCGAACGAGAAACTCCTCGAGATGTACGCGTTATACAAGCAGGCTACGGAAGGAGATTGCGAGGGCAAGCCCCGTGGGGGCCTGAGGGATCGTGCGAAACACAAGGCCTGGAAAGCCACCATCGGTACCAGTGAAGCGGCTGCTATGGAGAGATACTGCGAGATTGTAGATTCGTTGATGGGGTAGTCCCATGCCGATAGATGACAACAAGTTGGTCGCAGAATACAGGGGACTTCGTGGGCCAGTCAAATTCCGCTTGTTCTCTCTCGTTTCGATGCCCGCGGCCAGATTTGCGGGTCTTCGCTTGGACCAACTCGATAACGAGGTATGCATCACTTCAATCCCAGGTGGCTGGCGTTCGCAGAACCCATTCAAGACGATGTACTGGGCTGTCCAGGGAATGGGCGCTGAGTTGGCGACCGGGGCAGCCCCGTTCGCGATGTCACGCGCCATGTCCGAAAAACTCCGGATGTTCGTAGTGGGCACCGAGGCAACCTTCGGCAAGCGCGCCAAGGGTCGAATCAAGTTCACTTGCGACGGGGTCTCAGCCGCCCGCGACGCCATCGAGCAGAGCCGTGCGAGCGGAGAATCAGTCGAATGCAATCTCAAATCAGTCGGTAGAGACTCCTCTGGAGACATTGTTTCCGAATGGGTCTTCAAGTGGAACTTCCTAGTTATGAATGGGAGTTGATTGTCTGGTAAGTACTAGACTCACTAAGGATGCAGGGACAGAGCACCCGATTATCTGCGGCGCCATGTACCCTTGTTCCAATCCGGAACTAGTGGCCGCAGCCGCAGAAGGTGGCGGCTTGGCGATAATGCAACCCGTTTCGATGACGTACGTGCACGGATGGGACCTCCGTGAGGGGATACGCTACATGCGCACCCTGACCGACAAACCAATTGGGTTCAATGCTCTCATCGAGAAGGGCAGTAAGAAGTACTTCGAGAAGATGAATGGCTGGATCGACATCGCGCTTGAGGAAGGAATCCGGTTTTTCGTTACCTCACTGGGTAAGCCCGATTGGGTGTGTGAGAAGGTCCATGCATACGGTGGAGTGGTATACCACGACGTCACCAATAGAAAGTGGGCAGAGAAGGGGAAGGAATGCGGTGTTGACGGTCTAATTTGCGTCAATGATCATGCCGGAGGCCACTTGGGGGCTATGTCGATGGAAGAGATTTACGAGGAACTCCGTGATATGGAACTCCCACTAATCTGTGCCGGGGGAGTCGGTAGCGAGAAGGAACTCAACAGAGCTCTCGAGTTAGGCTATGATGGGGTACAGATGGGAACGAGATTCATTGCAACCACCGAGTGTAACACCCCCGAGGACTACAAAACAGCAATCGTGGACGCCGGCGAGGAGGATATAACGTGGACCAACAGACTCACAGGAGTGCCGATTTCGGTCATCAAGGCTCCTGGCTTCAAGCAGGAGAACTCATGGCTAATGCGCAGGCTCCTGCACAGCAGATTCAAGCATCCTGCTAGGATATTACTGAATACGAATTCATTAATACGATTGAGATATCTCTCTAGAAGCAAGAGCAAAAATACTGCTAATAAGAAAAAATACTACTCGGCTGGCAAGAGCGTTGATACTGTGCACAGCATCGAATCGGCAACCATCATCATGCAGCGTTTAGGTGAGTCCTTGAATTCCAACCCAAAACTCGTTGAAAAATCACAGGACCCTGTCGTTTAGCTGCTGGGCGTCGCCCACAACACCGAATCCGTATTCCTCCTCAAGCGCCCGTGATACCAGCCTGAAGTCGGAGTCCCGGGTGGCTACCAGAACACTACCCACATCGGATATACTGGTCGATGCGAGGGCCGCTGCGTCCAGCATGATATCACGGTCCCCCTTCTCAGGATAGATGTCCTCTCCCTTAATCGAAGTCCTCATTGGGGATCTGCCCCCTCTCCTCTTCTGCTCATCCACCCGTTGGAAGACCTCTCTGTGACCGAGCAGAAAATCCTCCAGATCAATTTCCTCTCCCCTTACTTTAGCGGGTTGATTCCATGAATTGAAGGCTCGACAAATAGAATCAACTCTTTGCATCAAGAAGGCATCATCGACCATCTCAGACCATATCGCCTTGTCGATATAGGTATCCGAAAACATCCTCAGTACAGAGTCAGGGTTCTTGGCGCGATGCATGAACTCCCCTCTAGCAGCTGGAGGAATGTGAAGCAGGATCCTCCCCTCTCCCGCACGCCGACGGAGCATCCAGTGGAAAGCCCTCTCTACTGTCCAGTTGAGGCTACCTAGGTTGTCTGCTGATAGTTCCTTGATCAAATCGTCTTTGAGGGCCTCAATAAGGATATTCGTATCGACCATGATGAGAGGCTTCAGGGACAGATTTCTGAGGGGTCTCCTCTGTTTCACCGGAATGGTGCCACTATGACTCACGAAAAGAGCGCGCTGACTCTTCTTCAGAGTGTTAGATTGCTTGGCATCCAGATCCCCCGAAGTGATGGCCTTCTCTAGCATCCACAATCCCTTGATGGGGTCAGTGTCGGCTACTTCCATAGCAAGAATCGTAATCTCTCGAGGGTCCTTTTTCCCCCTCATCTCAATCATGAACCTCCTCTCTAAATCGGTCTGCCTACTAGCCTTAGATGTCCGGACCTCCTGCAGAGCAGCCCTAACTCTACCTTGGAAAGGGTCTGGCGGTAACCCGTGCTCATCTGGGTATCTGTACAATCCTTCTAGAACCTCGACTCTCCTATCTCTGATACTTCCTGAAGCACCGTTCCGAGAGAGTTCCTCCTCTTGGGCCGCGAATTCGATGAGCCCTGTGCTTGCGGCGGAAGTGTCACCGTCTTCGTACCTCTTGCAGGTTCTGAGGTAGAGTTTGAAGCGTTTGGTGACTGAGCTTGATAGGGCTGGATGAGCATTCACCAAGGAGACCGCTTCCCTCCACCCGGCGGCATGTGCAAACTCAATCAGCGACTTCCGCAAAACCAGAGCTGAACGTTCGAAGTCCAGTTTCAGTTTCATAGAAGCGTCTTTGTAAGCCCGAGCCGCATTTAATCGGTCCCCGCTGGCGCGCAGGATAGCTGCCCTAACAATCTGGAACTCGGGACCAGTCCTGTCATGCTCTCGGTACCAATCCTCTAGGGCGGGGACCCCGAGATTGTGCTCGATGACCAGATTGGTTACGGCTGCAATTGTGCGCATTGCAGCACTATCCAACTCACACAATTGGCCGAGAGACTCTACGGCTCCTTTCTCGCTTTCCTCCCCTCCTATCTGGAGATCCATTGCGGCACGATTCAGCTGCAGCGCAATGATTAGGGCACCGAACAGGCGTTTCTCCAGATGATTCAGATCTGCCCTCTGGATGGAGTCCTGCAGATTTTCTATCTTACTCTCTTTTACGACTCCGTCTCCGTCAGGCGATAGGGCCCTTCTGACCTCATTGAGAGACCGGAGTCCGTCAGAATCCAGTTTACCGTGAACGGAATCCATGTCCCGAGGGAGCCCATCTAGCAGAGAGATTAGAGCGACAGAGGCGTCAGAGAGGGCATCGTCACCAGCTGAATTGTCAATTGATTTCAGGGCGGTCTTCCGCAGATCAGCAAGGGAATCCCTATTGATTTGTGAGCTGCCGAGAAGAAGATGCCATGACATCAGCATCCTGTGAGGGTATGCCATAGACAGAGAAGGATCTCTCTCGAAAGCCGTCACGAGACTCTCGATGTCAGCGGCTTTGGTGAATATGTTCAGGATCTCATCGGTATGTCTGATTGACTTCGACTCCCACAGTTTACTCGCCGCCTGCAGTCCAATCTGAATTGGCGCTCCTTCATGCCTCATTACCATGAGCAACCCACTTTCGCTCATCGAGACTATCGATTCGCGAAGGGTCCGAGTCAGAATCTCCGACTCCACTTCAGATAGGATATCTAGAGCGGTTGAGGCGTGTTCACCATCACTGAAAACCGCATCCTCTATGAAACCGAGCGCCTCATTCACATTACCCTGAGAGACTAGGCTTGAGGCGACCCTCCATCTGAGCGGGCTTGGTAGGGACTCTCCAACATGACTGAGGATTTCAACTCCGTTCAGTAGGTCGGCCGCAGAAAGTTCAACGGAGCAGGACTCGACATTCTTCCAAGCAGAGACTCTGAGCGCCTCAGATAATCCATCATCACCTTCCTGGTTGGCGCATGCCCTCCATCCCGAAAAATCCCCAGAACGCATTCCGATTAGCATTGAGTGCCTGTTGGCCAATTCGCTGATAGCCCCTCCTTTGAGACTCCCGAGGACCTCTCTGGCAGTGTCCTCGGAAACCGAAGCGAGAAGGACACCCTCGAGGAGCGCCCCTTCACCACTTAACCCTCTCAGAGATGGACTCATCCAACGCATCCACATGCCCGGCCTCGACCGGCCACCTGTGAGGTCTTGCCTGATGCGCTGGAGTGCGTGGGCCTGCTCGGAATTTGTTGTGAACGGCAGTTCCATCGACAACCACTCTCTGAGACGGACGCGGTCGAGTGGGTCGAAGCAAGCCGCATCTAACCAATCTCCTGAGTCAATGTCCCTATCAGCGGCTTCGATTACTGGGAATTGTGCCATCTCGGCTATCAGCGGGGCTTCTCTGGCAAGCCTCCTCCAGACTGGGTGTATGCCCTCCTCACACTCAGAGCGAAGGCCACTCATCTTCGAGTCCAGCGACGAGTCCCAAGAAGTACCGGATTTCCCCTTATGGGCACATAGCACAGCGAGCTTGTAGGCTGCTGGAGCATCTGAGACAAGTACATCAAAAGGGCCCTCGAGCCTGTCATCCATACTCTTGATCCTGCCCCTCCCTCCCCTACGCCCGATTCTTTGAGGTTGAGAGCGATCTCGACCTACCCCGCCCCCGATTCCTATTGCCTCGGGTGCCGCCTTGTTAGCTGCGAGGAAGGCCAGAGCCCTCCATTCGAAGGGCAGCAGTGACCACGCTTTAGGTCGCTGAATGGCCTTCCTGCGTCTGCCTACATCGTCTCCTGCTCTTTGCAGGAGTTCTAGACACTCGTGAAGATAGTCCTCCATAGGACGCCCTCGGGGGTTCTCTCCAGGCACTTCCATTCATCAACACATCGCCTTGCTATGCAAGGCGTTCGTAGAGAGAACTCAAGGCGACGCAGCCGCAGCACGACTCGTGGACCCCGTCAGCACTGCAGTGCTGCTACTGCACCCAATCACAGCACTGACACTCATCTGGTTGTTTGTCAAACAGCGCCGCTGGAGGCAACAGAACCTGCTATTGAGGGGCACAGAGAGGGCCACTGCCTTGGATGTCCACCAAGCAACCGGTGACAGGATGATGGCGGCGGTCATCGGTGTGATCGCACTCGCATTCGGAGCGCACATCGCGAGAGCCAGTCTCGAAGGCCTCGAAGCGACAGCCTACCTCGTTCCCGGACACTTCCATGGGTGGGCCGGGCTGCTCGGACTTCTGTTCATGATTACCCTGTGGAGGGCGGGCCGCAAGACACGCGATTTGAAGTTGCAGAAGAAATCGTTCGCTCATACTAAGGAACTTCATGGGAGAATCAGCGATGTGATGATGATGCTGGTGACAATCCACGCTTTCCTCGGCTTCCTGTACCTACTCAAGATCCTGTGATCAACGCTCCGCCCACATCTCGAGCCAGACTGCCAGATTCTCTTCGATATCGCCGTTAGTCACTGCTCGGGGAACTCTAGCACCGCCCTCAAGCGCCTGTATTCTGCAACCACAGGCGTTGGCATGACCTCCACCATCGGAATCGAATCTGGTCGCAAGCCTAGTCAGGTCGTATATTCCCCCAGTTGTGTGGAGGAACGAGTTGGTGTAGAATGAGGCAGATACAGGATACCTATCCTCCTCTCCGAAGGAGGCCCCGACATCACCGTGGACAACTAGGCATGCGTCACAATCTTCACCCACCAGAGCGGTGACGTGGTAGCCATTCGAACGCAGTCCATGACCCTCAAGCCTCACTATCGCCAACCGGTCCACAACTTCGATACTCTCTGAAATCACAGTATCAATCTCTTCTTGCAGCCGCCGCCTTTCGGCAAGAGCGGGGGCGACTTTGGAATCAGAGAGAATATCTCTCACAGAAACGCCCTGCTGCAGAGCTTCGAGGATATGAAGAGCCAAGCCAGACTCGACATCAATTAGTCGACCTAACCAAACCACCGGGTGGTCGGAACGGAACTCCTCGCGGGTGATTCCACCGCCATCCAGTTTGTCGACCCAGACCAGCATATCGGCCATATCACTGAGGTCGGTATTGGTTGCTAGCAGGTCGTAGGCAATACGGGCAGCCGAAGGAGCCTGCCTCCAAACCACAACCACACCATCATCGTCATGCTCGGTGGGGGCATTGGACTGGTGGTGGTCGATACTCAGCCCGCATTTCGGATGGCGTGGCAGGTCGCAAACTGCTGTATGCCTGTCTATGCAATCGTCTAGAAGTCCAGCACGTAGCTCCCCCGGATGGCCAAAAACAACCTCGGCTTCGGGCCACCAACGCCTCAAAATAGCCCCTGTGACCACACCATCGAGGTCACTGTCTGTGACAATCCTACGGATATCCAGAGACAGTGACTCACTGACCATCTCAGCAACAACCCCGGCCACTCCCACATTGTGCTTTCTGTCTGTGAGTTTGAGAAACCCATTGCCTCAGAATAGCGTTCACGGTGGCAATTGAGATATGCATGTCCGTTATGCGCATCCTATGGAGACTTCCTGTGGCTTCATCCTACTCAATTACGATAGCGTACTCCTACTGCAGTACCCGCAGGGTCACTGGAGCTTCCCGAAGGGGCACGTCGAGGAGGGTGAGACCGATCACCACATCACAGCCTCACGCGAACTTGCTGAGGAGACCGGGATAGTCGATATCAGCATTGACGACCACTGGGGGACTCGGACCCAGTACACTTTTCGGAGGAAGGGCAGGATGGTGCCCAAGCAAGTATACTGGTACATCGCCGAGACCAGTGAGCTTGACGTAACCCTATCTCACGAGCACACCAACTACATGTGGCTTGACTTCGATGAAGCCGAGACACAACTGACTTTCGAGCAGGAGAAGGATATCCTACGGTCTGCCAGAGAGCACCTGAGTCAGGTTGGGAAAGTGAACTGATTTCAGTATCCACTTATTCTCTATATCTCGAAATTTAGATCAATCTTCGCGCTTGCCAAGAGGAGTCCAAAGCACCTCTTCCTCACCAGTCATTCTGGCGATCCATCTTCCGAGCACAAACATCCAGTCTGACAGCCTGTTTAGGTAGGATATTACCTCGTCGCGAACTGCACTATCACCATCTATATCACGCATCGAACAGGCATGCCTCTCAGCTCGGCGCGCGACGGTTCTAGCTACATGTAGAGTTGCCACGGGGGGCGAACCGGTGGGCATTATGAAAGACTCTAGAGGATCTAGATTTTCAAGCCATGAATTCATCTCGGCGACCAAGCGGTCGCCAGTGTCTGAGCTGATGAGAACCATTTGCTCAGGCAGCTTTCCCGGCGTGCACGAACATTCTCCGCCTACGTCGAACAACTCCTGTTGGACCCGACCCATGGCAGCGTCAGCGGAGTTCCGGGACTCATTCGAGATACCCGGCATGCGGTTGAGTTCCATCCTCACTACCCCTACCTGCGAGTTGACCTCGTCTATCGTCCCGTACAGCCTGACTCGAGGATGCTCCTTGCCTACCTCGGTACCATCCAATAGACGGGTTCGACCACCGTCACCGACTCCGGTGTGGACCTTGGTAATCCTAACCATGCTGTCCACCGATTCGGCTATGTGATATCAATCGTCCCGAATCATCGCTGACTGGATTTGACCCAGAGAATCCTCAATTGCTTCAACCCATGACTGATCCACCGACTCCCACCCGCCAGCCTTCTCGAGCTCGACGACATGCTCTTGCTCGGCCTCGATATCGCCCGCATGTCGGTGAATAAGAACGAGAGCAGCATGACTCATCGTATTGATCCACGGATCCTCCATGTCCCACGAACGCTCGAAGTGCGCGACTGCTCCGTTCGGACCGTGAATCAGGCCACGTCGGACCTGTCTAAGTCCGGATTTTGACCAGGAAATTCCCTGTACTCCGACCACGAGTCCTCTGAATGCTAAGTAGATCTCCAGCATGACAAGCAGAGAGGCGACAGAGAAAGAGCCTATCTGCTCGGCTTGACCCATCCCCGACCATCGATCCACCATCAGACTGGTCGCACCCATGCACAGCAGGATGCCCCCGAAGGGCGCAACTATCACGTCGTTTCGTAGCATCGACATCTGAATCACCCCTATGACCACGGCAGCCCCTCCGACCACTGTGGCTACCACCGCCGGCACCGACTCACCGGTGTCCCTAGGAGCAGTGGTGGACAACCACAGGATGGCACCCGTCACAAGCAGTACTAGAGCGAACCTACCACTTATCTCAGGGAAAGGTTGGTGCCGGGAGTAGTTGAGCACGACGAGACCAATGCCGACGAACAAAGCAATCCAGAACAGCATGGAATCACTCCTCCAAGGATTCTTCACGCCATCCAGGGTTC
The DNA here is from genome assembly GCA_004195715.1 of Methanobacteriota archaeon. Lineage (GTDB taxonomy): Archaea > Thermoplasmatota > Poseidoniia > Poseidoniales > Thalassarchaeaceae > Thalassarchaeum. Next base: position 11,667 of record PSPX01000010.1, read on the forward strand.
CAGAACTCCTCGTTGTCCAGCCACTCCAGCCAAGTCCCTGCATCCGCTTGGAGTAGCTTGTAGGCCCTACGCTCGAGTCCATCCAGCAGCGAGGAATCTACTTCTTCCCTGTCACGGGACTCGTTCCACTCGGCCCGCATCGCGCTGACTTGACGCTGACCTTCTTCGTGATCGTCGTAGCAGCGCTCGCAGGTCTCCCTGAGGTCCTGAATCCACATTCTGGCCCCACGCATGTGAGGCTCCTCATCGAGAGCCTTCTCCTTGCGCTTGAACGGCCACCATCCCATCTCTATCGATACTTCCGCTACAGCCGACTTTCTTGATGCTTTGCGAACCGCTCAAGTCGCAGACCGGACTCGAAGTGGCATGGGCCGCATAGTCGTGCACCTCCACGGCGCAGCGAAGAACACCTCTCATAGAGCATCGATTTCGGACTACTCAGCAAGACTGAGAGGAGAGGGTGTGAGGATTATCGAGCACAGCGACAGGACCACCGCGCAGGGCTACTTGGAAGAGGTACTCAGAGGTGCAGAAAACAGGTCTGTGTTACTCCTGCAGGAGAGCGGTGAGATGCACGACAGCGAGACCTTTGCCTCGATTTACGGGCACTGGCGACTGTCACGAGAGGAGACTCATCTGGTGGTTGGTCCCGCTGATGGATTTGGCGATGCTGGAGTGAACCACAAGGCAATATCTCTGGGCCCCTTGACCATGCAGCACGAGCTCGCTGCCGTAGTGCTGCTGGAGCAGCTCTACCGAGCCACCACCATCCTCGGAGGGAGCCCGTATCACAGGGGCTGACACCAATCCCAATTCTCGAAACATCAGAATAGGGTTGGCACGGATTGTGATACTAAACATACTTCGGTGATACGCACGCGCACACGCGAGGGGTTCTGTTGATAAGCAGGCCGAATTTGACGGAGCACTTCGGGGTCGAAAGATGGACGAGAACAAAGTAATGATTGGTGACAGAAAGAGGAGAAACTCCGCGATAGCAGTAGTGATGCTAATGTTGCTGAGTTCACAGATGTACAACTTGCTAAACTTCGAGGATGAAGATCCAGAGGAGTCCGTCTGGGGTGCTGTTCCACACAGGACTGCGTACCAGCAGATGAATCAGGCCTCCGGTCCGATGTCAGGCGACAGTCAGGGGCAGCCAGCAACCGAGTTCTCCTTTGACCAAGTGAGTTTCACCGACCCGTCGTACCATGACCCCGCATCGTTCTACGGCCAGGTGTCAAACCCGGCAGCCCTCAACCTTGATGCTGGCTACGGCTTCTTCCTTGAGGAGACACAGACTGAGGACCACGACAACGACGGTATCGATGACCTGCACGACCTCGATGACGACAACGACGGAATTGTTGACCTAATCGAGCGCTTTGACGGATGCTACGGCACCGATCCCTTCGACCACGACAACGACGGCACCTTAGATGAATTCGACTGGGATGACGACAACGACGGCATCCTCGAGGGACCTATTGACTACTCGCAGGGAGCCGATCCTAAGAACGTCAGCGCTGACCGCTTTGTAGACCCCGATACAGTTCACCCTTGGACTGGAACCCCCGTAGGAATCGGCTATCGAGTTGACCAGAACCCGATGGACCACGACAACGACGGTATCACCGATGATGACACCGACGGCACCGGCCCAGACTCTTTTGACGAAGACGATGACAACGATGGCCGCATTGACCAGTTTAAGTGGCCGTGCGATTTTGATGGCGACGGTTTCCAGGACTACTTCGACCTCGATGACGACGGCGATGGCGTGCTGGACCTCTGGGACGAGCACCCATGGGACAGCACAATGACCCGCAATGTGACTTCTACTGCTCCACTATGGGACGAAGCCAAGGTGTGGACAGCAGGCGCTACCACTCACAACGTGAACATCATCAGCACAGGATATACGCCTACTGATCTGAACATCAAGGCCGGCGACACTGTGGTCTGGACCAACACCGACACCACTGATCACACCGTCACCCACGATGGCCCCGCCTTCGACAGTATGATGATTTCACCGGGTGCCTCATGGAGTTTCACTTTCACCACCGCAGGGACCTACAACTACTCCTGCATGCTTCACCCGTTGATGACCGGGACTGTCACCGTAACCTCCTCGGGAACTACTACCAACACCTATTCTAGTTTCGTAGGAGGTGTCGATTACGTGCAGCGCGAGCTCCTTTGGCATCCTAGGAATCAGACTTTCGACACGATTATCGATGGCGATCTGGATGGCGATGGAATTCCCAACTTCATCGATCCTGATAACGACAACGATGGCACTCCCGACTCTGCCGACACCGACGACGACAACGACGGCTTGATGGACATGTACGATGTCGACGATGACAACGACGGCATTCCGGATACATGCTATCAGGTCGACACCAATGGCGACGGTGTGGGAGACTATCCGGTGCCATACACCAGGATAGAGATACCTGGCATAGATTGCGAGCTGGACTACGATCGGGATCTCGATGATGACAGGTACCGACCGATAGACCAGGACTACGATTTGGTATGGGACTGGCTTGATGAGGACATGGGAGGTTCTGCAATGCCCGACAACCCCCTCGGTGGCCCTTCGATTAACCCCGACGACATCCCATTCGATCTCGACAACGACGGCATTCCCAATGAGGAAGACCCATTCATGATGTCGACCGACGATGAGGTTCAGACCTGGAACTGCCCCAGCCTCACCAACCCCAACCCGGTCAACTCGCACGAGAACTGCGTCCTGATGCGAAAATCGTACACCGGCAACAACGATTGGGACGGCGACGGCATCAACAACTGGGAGGACGTCGACGACGACAACGACGGAATCCTCGACTGGCTCGACATCGACGAGGACTGCGATTTCGACGACGACAATGACCTCCACCTGTTGAACGGCTCGATGTTCCGTGACGACGGCCCCAACCACCTCGACACCGATATCGATGGCGACGGACTGCCGAACGACATCGACTGGGACGACGACAACGACGGACTCTCTGACTACTACGACCCCGATGACGGCAACTGTGGTATCGTCGACTCCGATCAGACAGACCCGTTCAACAGCCAATACTACTCACACAGCGATGGCGACCCGATAGACGGCTCCGACGACGGTGACATCTACTCCCACGATGTCGCTCACTTCTTCTACTGGAACCAGACCTGGATGTTCAACCCGTTCAGCCTAGACAACAATTTCGTCCTCGACTACAACGGCTACGACAACAACAACGGGACCATAACCAACGGCAAAGTTCCCGAGATGTACTGGTATGTTCTCATGAAGTGGAGCCCATACAATGGCGACAATTACTTTGACATCGACCTCGATGGCGACTCTCTCGTCAACGGTATCGACACCGACCAAGACGGTGACGGACTGCCAGACTGGTGGGACCAAGACGAGGGCAACGACGGCGTTCTCGATGTGGACGACATCAAGATGGGTGGAACCTTCGACGATGGGACCTGCGGTTCCTCTTTGGTTTTCGCGGTTCTGCAGGGTGCAGTGGCTGAACACGCCTGCGGTCTGGCATACGCCTGGTTGTATGGATACCCCTTGCAAAGCGCTACCCGAACTCAACAGACCATCTATACTGCACCTTACAGTACTAGGCCGGACTACGAGTTCGACGAAGGCGCATACAACGGCAGTAACTCGCAGGGCCAGTGGACCTGCATCAAGAACTGCTTCTGGTTCGACTTCTTCGGAAATCAGGATGTCGGCCCCAGCGCAGCTGTCACCTACAACCAAATCAAGAACAACCGCGACTTGTGGATAGCCTACGTTGGCGTGAACTATGGCTTGTTCCAATGGAATTCCGATGGTAACGCCAACATGTTCCCAGACGAGGTAGCCGACCTACTGAACAACGACGTCGACCCCGACGACGACTGTGGGGCGCCTATCGCTGGTAACATGAATCCGCAGTGCATGTTCAATGACACCGCCGACCTCGATGATGACTTCGATGGAATCTACGACCATTGGGATGTTGACGATGACAATGACGGCATATGGGACTACTTCGAAGTCGATGTTGACGACGACTGGGACGACGATGCCAGCACCGAGCCGGATGGCTCATTCTTCATCGGCACTAACTGCGAGGACAACGACGACGATGGCACCGACACCGATCCCGACGGCGACGGCTGGTTCCAAGCGGTCTGGGATAAGGGAGTTCTAGGACAGGGACTGCTGCACCCGAAGTACTACGATGTTGACAATGACAACGATGGGGTCCCTGATGGAGAGGATCCTGATGACGACAACAATGGTCTCTTAGACGTTGCTCAGGAGCTGCTTTGCTTCACCGGCGAGGAGCAGTCACCGTGGGACCACGACGATGATGGGGTCCTTGACTGGGCTGACGACGACTGGGATGGCGATGGACTGGTCAACACCCTCGAGCTGGCTTCTGCCACACCGTGGATTACCCCTTGGGACCACGACAACGATGGCCTGAGAGACGACGTCGACCTCGACGACGACTCCGATGGCATGCTCGACGAGGACGAGGTCATGCTATGGCCATCGAGGTTTAACAGTGAGTCGACGAACCCGTGGGACCACGACGACTTTGGCGACGGTTCTGGCATATCCAATCCTTCGGACCCCAATACTGGCCCCGACGCGAGAGACCAGGACGACGACGCCGACAACCGCACTGATCTGGACTGGGATCACCTTGAGGAGGGCTGGACATCCGACAACTGCACCAACGGTGCTGAGTCCAGCGACTGGGACCACGACAACGATTGCATCCCCGACGAAGACGACAAGATACCCACTAGGATATCGATGACTGTACCAGAGGTTCTGTGGCTCGACAACCGCTTCCCAGCGAAGTTCAATGGGACGGTGAACTGGCTCGATCCGATACTAGGTGTATTCATGCCTGCATCCGACCTGCCAGTTCAGGTCCACATAGAGTGGTCAAGAAACGGAACTTCGGCAGTAGAAACGGTAAACGTTCTAACTAATCAGGACGGCGACTTCGTAGTCGGGCAATTCCTGTTCCCCGAAGATATCCACGTCGGTGACAACACTACCTACGTGGTTTACGCTGAGGTCACAGAGATGTTCGTGCACGACGGTTCCACAACCGAGCCCGTACCGGTTGAAGTGCGGGCCAACACCACCATCGATTATGTCGCATGGACTTACTTTCGTAGCGACGAACAACCTCTCTTCGTCGACTTCAAGGTACACTATACTGCTGATTGGGAGCGCGGCATCTTTGGCAACAGACTGTCCCATGCCCCGGTCTCATTCACCATCAGCGGCGGCATCTTTGGTAACCACACCCACCCCACTGTGTTCGACGGCTACGGCTACGGTCACAGGGCGGATGTGGGCGGATGGGTCTCACTGACCTTCGTGCAAACGAGCGGCTCCCAGGGCGTCTGGAAGCAGGTGCGGTGGAACTCGACCATGGACAATGGAGTTGGTAAGGTTCCTGGTGGCTATCAAGAGATTGTATGGGATAACTTCTCCAAGGCCCACAACGTCATCGGGCGCTACAACTACACCAACACCAGTCTGCCGATAGGGGACTACGCCTTCGTCGGATACTCTAGGCCGGACCTTGGTGCTGAGTGGCCGTGGCCTTTCCTAGAGGGGGATAACACAGACAGCTTCGCCATACGCTCCATGCATCGGATGTACGTCGAGGCCGATATCATCACTCCTTCTATTCGACCGGTTTACTTCTGGGACTCAACTCAATTCACCGGCTCCTCCTTTGGGGCTTGGAGGGCGCTGTTCCACACCCCCTCCCTGGCCAACGCCGGCATAGATTACGCTGATGCCAGCCTAGGTAAGCCGTACGCCATGCAGTGGGATGGAACCCCAGGAGGACTGACCGGCCAGGCGGCCACGCTACGCCCGTTCCTCAATTCGAACGGTACTCACTGGTTCATCTCAATGCAGAACGGAGGCGATTTCAATGTGCCACCATGCGGTCCCGTGGATCCACTCGACCCCGACAGCGCCATCCGCTGCGAGATCGTGCCTGAGATGTTCACAGGTGAGGAGTTCAGAGTCATAGGAACAGTCTGGAACCGTACTATGACCGCTTGGCCGCACGACCCGATGGCTCTGCAGATCGACGTCGATCACAACGGCGTCTTCGCGGGCTCTCAGGAGACAGGTTTCGCCCGTGTGCCTCAGATGGTAAATGGAGAAGCCACCTTCGACTACAACTGGACATGGTACTCACAGTACTCAGCCGGAGTCTTTGGCATCCGCGCCGACTTCACTAATTCGAACTACTATTTCACGGGCAATCAGACTGCGGTGCTGGCACCTACCGGGGCATACGCCAACGTCTCCGTAATCGGAACCACCGACTTCCAACTGAACAATATCCCCCGCCTCTACCGCGGACAGAACACCACAATTGAGGCGAGGCTGATAGACAATGCGTACCAACCGGTCCGTGATGCTCCCGTCAACTTCACTTGGTCTGCCGACGGCACCAACGACCTCGCTGTGACCGACCACAACGGGGTTTTCTCGGTCAACCTGACCATCGACAAGCAGCACGAGCTCGGTAACTTCACTCTAAGTTACTCTTACCCGGGCGACCCGATACGACAGGGCAGCTCTTCAGAGATCCATCTATGGGTGGTCTCTAGGACCCTAGTAACGCTACAGAGCGCTACATCAGGCGCCATGAGCAGCGGCGACATCTGGGAGTTCTCGGGACAGATTACCGATGACAACCGCACTCCTGACCCGACCGTATTCGACGCTGGACAGGCTCTCGATGGATGCGGCGACAACGGTGGCGAGGTACTTATCATCTTCGAAGGAACCGACTTCGAGGATCGCACTCACCGCCAGATAGTTGAAATCGCCTGTCCTAGCGCCGGCTCGATTCACCACGACATCACGCTCGATCCGCAGTTGCTGAGGGACGACCCCGAATCTTTCCTTCCGGATGGTTTCGGACCGGTCAATGTCATACTGCGGTTCGGTGAAAATCTGCCGCACGAGGGTTGCGAACTCCTAGATGACGACATGCTTAGGACATCTGGGGCATGGGATCCGTGTTCACAGATCCTCAACAGCGAGCATTTCCGCAAGGTGCTGCAGTTCAACGCGCAGGGATTCTACCTACTCGGGCGAACAAACCTCGTGGTGGATGATCAGATTGTCTACACCTCCGAGATTGACCAGACCACTGGCCAGCCTATCGACAAGCCAATGATAGTCACTGGCCAGTTGCTCGATGAACTGGGGGGCAACCTTTCGCACAGGGCCATCCGCATCGAGTATCAAATGCTCAACATGGAGACAGGTAGCCAAGTCTGCATACCGGGCACCACAGACAACGACGGCTTCTTCGAAATCATCTGTCCGTTGTCGGGCGTCGAGGCTGGTCAAGCCATGGTGACAATATCTTATGATCCCTACGAGAGTCTCGATAACTGGCGCTACAAGCCTACGAACATTACCAAGATCTTCCCTGTGTTCTCCAATTCGACAATGCTGCTGGAGGAAGTCGGTCCTTTCAGAACCGATGTGGACACCTACACCTTCGCCAACGGCTCTGTGTTCCCTGTACTTTACCTCAAGGAATCATTCCACGTCGAAGCCCTGCTCACACAGACCAACGGCAACCCGATTGGTGGCAAATGCCTCAATATCTACCTCGACCCACTGTTCAACACACGACCGATCGCCACCGCCACAACGATGGACGGAACCGGCGAGGTAGAGTGGTTCTCGGGCGACCCCGAGGACAACCCCAGCAGACGAGGGGTCGAACCCAACGGCGAACAGTTGGAGGGCTTTAGGACAGTACGTGTGGCCTACGAGCCCGACAAGGAACTGCCGGGGGGATGCCGGGCCGAGACCACCCCAGTGGTCAATGGCTCCTACATGGACATCGAGGTCCTAGTGCGCAGCCGTGTAGATATCCTACTGAAGGACCACTGGGCAAGCTCGGTGGGCTACCAACCGGGGGACGATATCACAGGCGCCGTGACAATTTTGCGTGACCGACTCGACCTCTCGGTAGAAGGCGAGACGGTGATATTCACCTTCCAGTACTGGAATGGCACGGGCTGGATTACTGGCTTCCCTCCTGAGTACGCCGTTACCAACGAACAGGGTACTGCCAACTTTACCTGGCCTGGAGAGGGCTATTCAGGAGAGAACGTGCCCGGTGAGATAGATTGCGCAGCCGGAGGGCCCTGTGTCCAGAACGGCAAATGGAGGGTGCTGGTACACTTCCAGGAATCGCCGTTCTACGTCGAGGAGTTCCTCAATAGCACTCCCACCATCAAACTCGGAGACGAACTGGTGAAGCAGCAGACCAGTTTCTTCACGGCCAGAGTTACAGTTGTGCTTCTCATCGCAGTATCGTTTGCGCTGCTCATCGGCGTAATCATGTATCGCAACTACGCTGAGCGCCGACGCATCGAGATCATCCGCGGCATACTGACCGACTCACTGATGTCACTCAAGGCCTCGAATGACTACATCCAGACCATCTTCAACTGCTACAAGGACCTAGTGAGATTCTTCAGGTCCAGAGGAGCGATGAAGAAGGTCTACGAGACGACTAGGGAGTTCGAGGACGCAATCAGCTCAATGCTCGGAGGGATAGCGTCTCCGGAAGACCTTGACGAATTCTTCTCTATCTTTGAAGAGGCGCGATACTCCGATCACGAGATCGGTGCCGATCAGCGCGACAGGGCCATAGCAACCCTACAGTCGATCGTGAATCACCTGACCGCATCGTTGGGTGACTCGATGCTGAATAGGGCGTACTCGAATGAATCTGGCCTGTATGGCACCATCACCAAGGCCGGCGAGTTCGTAGACTCTGAGGGCCAGATCCGTATCGCCGGTATTGACGAGGAAAACCAGAACGACGACTTCCGAATCTGATTGGGTATTCTCGGGGTGCTGCCCCATTACTGAGAGGCACAGCCTTCCGCCCCTTTGGGGCGCCCCGTAGCATTCATAACAGCGCCTCGGGTGGCCGCGCTACCCGAGTAACGTCGAGGGAGTCATATGAGTATGAACACGAGAAAGACCAATCAGGCCTTGGTCACCTTAATCGGTGATCTCAAGGACCACAGCAGGTCGACCGGTTCTGCACTGTGGCGAGACGTCGCTGCCAGACTCGAGAAGAGTCGCAGCAACTGGGCCGAACCTAATCTGAGCCGCCTATCGCGACACGCCGCTAACGAGGATACCGTACTCGTTCCCGGCAAGTTGCTAGGAAGCGGTGATGTGTTGGGTAAGCCTAGCGTCGCCGCTTACAGTGTCAGTTCTGGAGCCCGCTCTAAGATAGAAGCAGCCGGCGGACGCGTCATGACAATCCGCGAATTGATGGATGAGAACCCGAAGGGGAAAGGGGTGAGGATACTTGGCTGAGGCAGCAACACTAGTCTACGACGCCACGGACAAGATCCTTGGCCGCCTAGCCAGCCTTGTGGCCAAGCAGTTGATGGCAGCCCGTAAGACGGGCCGCGAGCAACGCATCATCATCTACAACGCAGAACACGCGGTTGTTTCAGGATCCAGAACGAGGGTGCTTGCCAACTACGGCAGCAAGTACAAGCTCAATCACGCTAGGAAGGGTCCATTCTACCCGAGGATGCCCGACCAGATACTCAAGAGGACAGTTCGCGGCATGCTGCCGTATCAGAAGAACAGCAGCGGGCGCGGCGCGTTACGCGACCTCAGGGTGATGATTGGCAAACCCATTAACCTAACAGGCGACGATCTTCCCGACGGGCACGCGTTGGGTGACACAGTGCCTATCGACAGACCACTTCCACTCAAGTTCGTCCGACTTGGTGAGATAAGCTCTTCACTGGGCGTCGATGCATCCCGATGGGAGGGCGAGTGACATGGCCAAGAAGAAGCCGAAAGGAAAGATCTCTGTCAACATGAGTGGCAAGCGCAAGACCGCTGTCGCCCGTGCCACCGTGCGAAAAGGCAAGGGACGCGTCCGAATCAATAGCAAGCCGATTCACATTATCGAGCCTGAGCTTGCTCGTCGCAAGGCGTTGGAGCCTGTGCAAATCGCCGAGGCCATGAACCGCCTAGCAGACGCTGACGTTGTAGTAGAGGTTCAAGGCGGCGGCCAGATGGGACAAGTCGATGCAATCCGCACCGCCATCGCCCGAGGACTGGTAAAATGGAACGGTGGTGCTGAGGGCGATGATGAGGAATTGCGTGACGAGTATCTGAGGTTTGACCGCAGTCTGCTTGTCAATGACCCACGTCGTAAGGAGCCGAAGCATCAAATGGGACGCGGTGCTCGAAAGAAGTGGCAGAAGTCGTATAGGTGATGATAGAATGTTGATTCCGGTAAAGTGTTGGAGTTGCGGCAAGGTGATTGCCCACGTCTATGAGCAGTACAAGCAGGCAGTCGAGAGCGGCGAGGATGCTCAGAGCACCCTTGAGGATCTAGGTATCAAGAGATACTGCTGCAGGAGGATGTTCGTGGGTCACGTAGACCTCCTCGATGAGATATCCCCGTTCAGCATCGCCAGAGATCAACTATAGTATCCGACAGGGCTTTGACCAATTCCTCCTTCGCTATGAGAGCCCAAGGGCCTGTAGGTTAGTTTGGCCTATACTTCGCGGCTGGGGGTCGCGCGACCCAGGTTCAAATCCTGGCAGGCCCACCACTTTCACTCCAATTCCACTCATGTTGTCTAAAAATAGGAGCCCGTAGGGCTCCTAAACCGCAAGTTGAAGGCACTAGGCCACCTTCGGGTATCATGGCAGCGGAGCGGCCTAGCGAGGGCGGCGAGCAGACGCTCGTGGATTGGCTGGTCGAGCAGATAGCACATCACTCGCACCTTTACTACAACGAGGCTAGCCCTGAGATAACGGACGCCGAGTTCGACAAGCTCTGGAACGAATTGAGCAGACTGGCCCCTGAGCACCCTCAACTGAAGAAGGTCGGCTCGGACCCCCCTCCCGGCTCTGTCAAGGTGGAGCACCTGTTCGCGATGCGCAGTCTCAACAAGTCGAGCACCGAGGAAGAGGTCACGCACTTCGTCGCTGAGACCACCGCTCAGAGCCGCAGGTTCGTGTGCCAGCCCAAGTTGGACGGCTCCGCGCTGTCACTGGAGTATCGTAGGGGCCGCTTGGTCAGAGCAGCTACCAGGGGCAGCGGGACTCGCGGCGAGGACGTAACAGCAAACGCCCGCAGGATCCCGAACGTCCCGGAATCCCTCAACTGGGATGGCGACTGTCACGTCAGAGGGGAGGTGGTAATGCCGCTGCAGACTTTCAGGGAAAGCTACGCCGAGGTAGCGCCGAATCCTAGGAACCTTGCTGCCGGCTCACTCAGACAGAAGCACGTCGAGGCTGGCAAGGGCAGAGCCGAGGACCTCGTCTTTCGCGCTTACGGCGCTGAGTTCCCAACTATCAGCTCAAGGCACCCCGACAGTCCCGAGCCACCAGTGTTCGAGTACGATTCCGAGGTTATTTCATGGTTGCAGACGGAAGGCATCGAGGTGGCCGGGAACGAGGTCGTAGGTGGCTCCGACGATGAATCAACCAGTGCGGCGATAATGTCGGTTGTGCAGAGGTGGACCGAGGACAGGGACGCCGTTGATTGGGAGATTGATGGCGTCGTTATCAAACTCGACAGGCTGGTCAAGCGCGAACTCCTCGGCATGACCGCGCACCACCCACGTTGGGCCCTAGCCTGGAAGTTTCCTCCAGAGGAGGCTACCACCGTGCTCATGGGTGTCGAATGGCAGACCGGGAGGACAGGGAACGTGACCCCTGTCTCTAGAGTGGCTCCAGTAAGGGTATCGGGAGTGACTGTGGAGAACACCACTCTGCACAACAAGGGCGAGGTGGAGCGACTCGAGATTATGGTCGCAGACAAAGTCAGGGTGGTTCGCAGAGGAGATGTCATCCCCAAAATCGTGGAAGTGCTCGGACCTGCGAGCGTTACCGATATCGAAGGACGGCGGCACTCTGACGGAAACCCGTTCACAGAGACCCTGCCTGAGCGCCAACCCGTCACTATTCCCGTCGAGTGTCCGCGCTGCGCAACTCCGCTGATTGAGGATGGGGCCTTCATCCGATGCACAAACCTCGATTGCCCATCAAGACTAGAGAGGACAATTCTGTACTGGTGTAGGCACCTCGAGATGGACGGGATAGGTGAGAAACTGGCCGAACAACTCTGTGCCACCGGGCTCGTCAGGACGTTGGCCGACCTGTACAAGCTCACCCATCAGGACATCGTGGGATTGGAAAGGATGGGAGATAGGTCAGCGAGTAACGTAATCGATGAATTGGAGGCCAGCCGGAGTATGACTCTCAGCACTTTCCTCGCAGCACTAGGCCTGCCGAGGATAGGACCTGAGATAGCCTCAGTCATCGCGACTGAGGTAGGCAGCCTCGAAGTTCTTCTCGAACTAGTCAAGAAGAAAGACGAGGAAGCGGGCATGGATGCTGATGATAAACCGAACAAGTACAACTCAGCGATTGACAGGCTCATTGCCATCGAGAGGGTAGGAGAGACGGTCGCTAGACTCCTCCTCGATGGTCTGGACGCCCGTTCGACCATAGTGGGAGAACTCAGCCTAGAACTTGACATCACCGAGGAGTCGCCCAAGCAGGAGGATGGCCCACTGCTGGGCCAGACATTCTGCATCACCGGGGCCCTCAGTCGCCCGAGGAAAGAGGTCGCCCTGTCCATCAAGGCTGAGGGTGGTAAGGTGGTTTCGTCAGTATCTGGGAAGTTGGATTACCTAGTTGCAGGGGAATCTGCAGGTTCCAAACTCGACAAGGCTAACAGACTCGGTGTCGAGATCCTTTCTGAGGTCGAACTAGCCGAAATGATAGGGATGGATCATCCTGCTGAGCGCCAGAGTTCGCTGGGCGACTTCTAACCGTACATTGAGCCAGGAGCATCCCCGGTCTCACTGGGTGGGTTGAGGTGCACAGCCATCATCTCGCGAATCTCGCCCTCAATTCTCTGCGCCTCTGCTAACAGTGGCTCGGGATCTAAATGCACGGCAGGAAGTAGGTCGTCGAGACACTCAATGATACGAGCCGCCGCTCTGGCATCTGGCATACTGCCACCAATCTCGCCGTCAGACTCTGCAAGGATTGCCATCACGTCAATCTCCCGTCTCCTACCTTCTCCCATCATGACCCCGGTGATGCCCCCGACAACACCCTGTTTCAGCAGTGGCACCCCAAGTTCCTTCAGAGTATTGTGCGAGACATCGGTGGAACCTATCCCGAGAATGGTCTCGTCACTCCGGTCATCGTCGAAAATAGAGTGCTGCTGCCCGATTCCCTGTGCGTACGAGTCGATTAGAATAGTCGCCCCTACTCCATTCTCCGTGCACCAATCGAGCAGAGTGTCAGCCAGAGGCAGATTCAGTTCTGGGATGACTTGGATCTCGGATGCTATCAGGACCACCTTGTCGCATTTCTCCATAGTGCAGATAGGATCCCCCGAGTAGAATCTCATCGGCGGCAATGGCTTGCCGTCTTGGACTAGGCAGACAGGAGGGAGCTTGGGGTGCCTGACACCTCCGACCATCTCCAGATTCAGCTTGTCGACGAGATAGTGCGCCACGATGCTACTGACGAAACCAATCGATGGAAAGCAACTGACGACTAGGGCGCCAGCTGCATTAACATCCGAGTTCACCTCTACCTTCGGTGCCTCCGTCATGTTGCGTAATCTCAGCCAATGATGTTAATCGTTGTCACGCCCGGACCCACCTTGAGGGAGAGGCTTGGAAGAAGGGTTCACTGCGCACCAACTCTCACCCTCTTCGTGGAATCGCTACGAGGATTGTCCTCGTAAGTACTGGCTCTCGCGACAACGACTTCCTCGCAAGGCCAGCATGCCTGCTGCCATGGGTACAGCAGTGCACAACTCTGTTGAGGACCTGTGCAACCTCGACCTTTCTGACAGGGAGAACTCCGAGGCCGGCTGGCTCCCTCCAACATCGAAAGCAGTCCTTGATCGCCATTGGTCTCTCGAACGTGACATCTTCCTTGCGACTCCGCGCCACCCCAGATGGAAGGACGAGATGATTACCAAAGCACACGATGGCCTCGTCGGAGCGCTAAACATTCTATTCTCCAAGTCTAACATGGGCAAGGTAGGACTCTCTGAGGTTACTGTTGGCCAGTGGAAGCAGGTTCAGGACATTGTGCTGGCTAATGAGGGAACTCTAGTGTCCGAGTGCGGCCGTTTGATGGGGCGTCTCGATCTGCTGGTATCCGACCTCGACGAGAACGGTAAATCGAGGGGTTGGATAGTCGCTGATCTCAAGACCGGAAACCCTCCCAAGCAGAAACTCAACGAGAAGGTCAGCCGTCAACTCAGGTTCTACCGGGACCTGTTGAAGGAAATCAATCCAGATCACCCTCCGGTCTACGCCGAGGGCTGGTACTCGTCGAACCAGACCGTGCACCGTGCCGACGGCCCCTCGATTCTCGACGATGCTTTTGCAGCCTGGGAGGGTATGAGGTTCACAGAGGAGCCTTTGGAAGGCACCCCTGGAGAGGTGCAGTGCGGGTTTTGCGAGTGGAAGGCCTGGTGCCCAGTGTGGTGGACTGCGAGGAGGGACGGCATTCTCCCTCCGGGCAGCATGTTCCGCGATGAAGTGGTCAGCACTGTCAGGTTCGATCCCGAGTCAGGCGCCGCACTGTTTGAGCGAATGCCACCAATCGGAGTCGACGGTGAGCTGGGGCATTCAGACCACCGCTTCGGAGCCATTCTGCGTGACCAAGCACTCGACCAGATGCGCGAACTGATGGATTCGGGCTACGATGGGGCGATATTTCTTGGCAGCGTCAGGGTGGATGGCAAGATAGTCCACCTCGGAGACTGGTGTGAGGTACTCCCGTGGACACCACTGCTCAAGTCAGTCAGAGAATGAGTCAAGCAAGTCGTCGACCGAACCTCGGAACTTGTTGGGGTAGGCCTGCATTATCCTCCACAGCAGCAACAGCGTTGCACCCGCATCCACATCGGCCTGATGCCTCCTCTCCATAGCTATCCCGAATCTATGGCAGAGGTGTCCCAGCGTGTGCCGCCCCGGTATTCTCAGTCTTCTCGCTAGGACCAGAGTGTCGATGATAGCCCGGGGACGCGGAGTTTCGACACCGGCGCGCATGCACTCCATCTCGAGGAAGCGCCAGTCAAACTGCAGCACATTGTGTCCTACGATGACTGAGTCCTCCACTATCGAAGAAATCTCTGCGATGTGCTGGGAGAAGTCACTCACCTCTCTGACATCATCATCGGTTATGCCGTGCACTTTAGTGGTCTCAGCAGGAATCCTCACTCTTGGGTTGACTAGCGACTGTAGATTGATGTGGCTACCATCTGCGTCGCTGCCGATAAACGCAAATTGCACGATCCTGTCAGATCTGTGGCTGAAGCCGGTGGTCTCGAGGTCGAAACCAAGCACTCTGTAGCCAGTGAGCATTGCGCCAGACACACCATCTGCTGAGCGGCACCGTCCATGAACTCTCGTAAACCGCGCGGCAACGAGCCGGTTTCCAACAGCCCTATGAGTGGTCAGTTCGACAGTGTGCGCATGACTGGAAGCACTAGAGGCGTCTCGTCAGCAATCGTGATGATGCTGCTCGTGACCAGTCTAGTCGGCTGCTCGGGCCTCAGTTCGACAACTCCCAATGCCAGAATCAGTGCTGACCAACAGGAGATTAACATCGGCGAGACGGTGAATTTCGACGCTAGGGAGTCTACCACCCCCGAACCCACTTTCATTGACGAGTACCGCTGGGACTTCGGCGATGGCGAGTCCCGTGACACCAAGCAGGGCATAGTGAGCCACACCTTCGAATTGGCCGGGAATCACGAGGTCGAGGTCACTGTGCTCAATGACAACGGCGAGGTCGATAGGGCCTCACTGACCATCTTTGTGAACTCCCCTCCCACCATCGAAATCGAAATGCCCACCTACGTTAGAGCCGGCGAGACGGCTAGGCTCGACGCAAGCGGTTCGTCCGATCCTGAGGGAGCCTCTGTCGAATTCATATGGGACTTCGACCTAGGCACGGACTCTGACGGAGACGGTGAGAAGACCAACGATGCCGACTCTTCCTCGTCCTACGTCGACCTCTCCATCGACATCTCGGGAAACCGCACCGGCTCAGTTTCGGTAATCGACGACAAGGGGGCCATGAGGACAGAGGTCTGGAGCCTGATGGTCATTTCACGCACTTTCAACGTGGTCTGGGAGGAGCAGCACGTAGAGTTCGATTGGTCAGGATACCTAGAGCAGGGCCAGAGCTACGATATTAACCACGAACCGGGAGCAGGCGCGAGGATAATACAGGTCAACGCGACTCTAATACTCGCAAGGGACCTGCTTCCCGTAATGTGGCCCGAGGACAATTTCACACTGTCACTCAGCGTCCCCGCTTCTGGTTGGAGCACCTTCGTCTCAACCCATCATGACAACTTCACCGAGAACGCCAGTGGTAGTTTAGATCGAGGTGAAATGAACTCACATCCAGAGAGCGGCTACACCATCACCGCCGACTCCTCCGATGGGCTGGTCGAGGCACTGTTGAACGAACCAGGCGAGCGCTTCGGACAGGGTACTTGGTACTGGACCATCACTGCTGACCAGTGCGACCCCGATCTACCGGTGGATGGTGTAGATCCTGACCAGGGCAACGACTGGGAGTTAGTGGTCGAGTTCGTCATACTAGTGCCGCGAGTCAGCGAGATCGGCGTGTGAGTCCCGCACGTCTTCGTGCGAAGGGCTTTGAACTCGGCAGCGATGGCGCTTCATGGTCAAGTCGATGGAGATAACTAAGGTCTCCATTCGCAACCGACTCGTCGTCGATGCAGAGGTCCGGATGAGTGATCCCAAGGATTACGACTTCTCACCAAGAGCCGACATTGAGGGCAGCACACTGAGTCTGTGTAACGAGGGCGACGAGGGTGCTGCAACCTCTATCGAGTTGGACTCCGAGCAGCTGAATACGGCTGAGAGGGACCGCATGCTAGAGTTACGTGTCAAATTCGCAGTTGAGGGGATGCATGGAGTGTTGACTCACAAGACCAAGAATACCAGAATCGCACCCAACGCCAAGAAACTGGCTGAGCCACGCTGGAAGACCGTGCTTCCCCTAAGCATGTGATGCTTCAGATACCGTCGGGGTTAAACAGAGACCTCCGGTCGAAATGACGCTGGACCCATAGTGTAGCCTGGATATCACATGAGCTTGCGGAGCTTGTAACCCGTGTTCGAATCGCGGTGGGTCCGCCATCCTGGAGTCAGTGCCCAGCATGCGACCGATTCAATTACTGAGGGGCTTTGGAGGCGTCACTGGACCCATAGTGTAGCCTGGATATCACTCTAGCCTCCGGAGCTGGAAACCCGTGTTCGAATCGCGGTGGGTCCGCCACTATAGTGAGGGAGCGTTCAAGCACGAACCCCCCGAGGCTGCAACATGGCATTCACCTCACAGCGCCGTGTCGACTTCCCGATGATTGACATGGCTCGAATCATCTACTACCCCCAGTTCTGGGACCTAGCGCACCGGTTCTACGAAGAGTCATGGGAGCACTCCTGTGGTATGCACTACAACACCATCCTGCACGAGCATGGCATCGGCTTCCCTCTAGTGCACAGTGATGCCCAGTTTCTCCATCCTCTGGCCTATGGTGACACCGTGCACTGTACCATAACAGTCCCACGCATAGGCAACACCTCTATCTCGTGGAGATACGAGTTCCGCAATCAGGACGATGTACTGTGCTGGACCTCGGATCAGGTCACAGTATGTGTCGATATGAACAATGTCAAGGAGAAAGTCAGAGTCCCCGAATGGATGCGAGATGGCCTTGCCAAGATGGCACCTGAATGACTACTTTCTCGGCCACTTCTTGGCGAGCGCTTTACTCAACGATTCATCCATAGTCGCATCCCACCAGTTGGCATCCCGCCAGACGGCGTACTTGCCACGAATCCCCCTCATGTCGGCGCCATCAAGACGAGCTCCTTGCAAGTTAGAGAGTCCTAGGTTGGCCTTAATCATCCGCGCTCCTCGCAGGTCGGCGCCGTCCAGTGCTGCCATCTTCAGATTGGCCCGCTTCAGCGAGGCGTCACGCAGGTCGCTGCCTGACAGGTTTGCTTTCTCGAGGTCAGCCCCATCAAAGATGGCGCGCCGCAAATCAGCGCCTGAGAGATTAACCTCGCGCAGGTCCCGACCTACATGCGAGGTGTAAGACAGGTCCTTGGCGGATTCAGTCACAAGCTCAACTCACAGCGACATGTTCTCAAGATGGTCGCGGCCGGCATCGGTTAGTACCACGAAACGATTCTTCTCTCGTTGATCGCCGGGATACTCGAGTAGCGCTGTCCCTCCTTCCAGCATCCTGTTGATGTACAGCGACATGTTCCACTTATCGATATCCTCCTCGCCCCACTTCGCGCTCTGGACTATCAGCCTCTTGATGTCCCTAGGAGGTGTGTCAGCCTCCTTCTCAACAGACCTTAGGTAATGGATGGCTGCGAGTATCACGTCGCTCTTCTTGTCGATACCGCAGGTCTCCATGAGCCGCCTGAAGGCAGACCCCCGCTCCGGAATGCCTGATTTGAGCGCCACTTCGCGAGCCCGCTCGAGAGCCTCCTGTCTGGCTAGGCGAATCCTCGAGAGAGTAGACTGCCAGGTGTCCTGCTTGGTGATATTGAGCCAAGCGTCATTGACTTCGCGGGCTGAGCCCGAGAGGTCAATCTCTTCAGATCCAGCCTTAATGTAAATTCTGCCCACTCCACTGCTGCCAACTCCGGTCATACAGTCCCCGCAAAGCTTCATCGGTGTTAATTTGTCGCAGTGTTCTTTAACAATCAGAGTGGCGAATCAGGGGCATTATCGACATCTCTTCAACGTGGGATTCAATAATCCTCGATTGGGGGGACAGTCCATGGACGAGTACTCGAGCGGCGCCTACCCCCTCGTATTGCATGCTGATGCGGACCCGAATCGCTTGGGCGGTACCGCAATCTGTGGATTCTCTACTGTTGGCTCTGTGGGGGTCATCGCTACCTCACATCTCATCCAGACCTTAGAGCTCAGTCCGATGGGCACGGTGATGCACCCGAAGTTCCCCGCCATCGCACTAATTCACGACTCGGTTCCTAAGCATCCTGTCAGGGTGTATCAGGGAGACGGCATAGGCGTGTTCACAGCAGAGATACAGTTCCCCAGCGAGAATGACGTGTATTTTGGTGAGACCGTCATGGAGTGGTTCACCAAGGGCGGTTTCGACCGACTCATCGTAATCGACGGTGTGGTCAGCAATGATTTGGGCATCAAGGAGGATAGTGATTTGTGGGGAGTCGCATCTACACGGATGAGTCGCGACCAACTTGACGACGCTGGCATCCAACAGATACAGCAAGGCATTGTTGCCGGTATCGCCGGCTATCTGATTGCCGAAGGCGAGCGCAGAGGGTTGGACGTGACGGCCTTGCTTGCTGAGTGCAACCCGATGTACCCCGACGCCAGAGCCGCACTGATTGCCGTTGAGGGGCTGAGCGAGCTGATGGACCGTGAGATTCCTGTGCAGGGGCTGCTCGACGATGCGCGAAACATCGAGGAGAGGGTCAGGGAGGCATTCGAGAGGGCTCAAGCGATGGCGCTGCCCGCTCCCAGTGATGATGACGATGAGGACGACGTTCCGATGGTCCGCTGACTCTAGTAAAACGGATTTGTACCTGCAGCATGATCGGTGGCGTCGACCACCTCGGAAATCCCCGGAACACCATCCTTGATCATGACCTCGACCCCCTGTTTGAGAGTCACATCCACCATGCCACAGCCCTGACAGCCGCCCCCGAAGGCGATAATGGCCTTACCATCATCCACCCCTATCAGGTCGACATGTCCGCCGTGCGAAGCGACCACCGGGTTGACCTCGCTGGCGATGATGTCTGCGACCGCATTGGAGAGCTCGTCCACCCATAGTGGATTGGGATTGTCAAAGCTGAAGCCGCCACCCATCAACGTCTCCTTGTAGTCAAGCGTGGTACCCTCGAGGTACTGAGCACTTCTGGCTGCGACGAACACCTTCATGTTCTCGATCTCCAATTCGATGTCGTTCTCCTTGCGATCATCGGAGCCAATGAACTGAAGATCGTACAGGAATCCCTTGGGCCCCCTTCCAACGATCTCGACCCTGAGCACGAGCTCACTCGCCTCTTCTGCCTGCTCTGCGAACTGGTCCAGCATTTCACGCGCCTTCGGACTGATGCTCAGCATGGTGCTCAATAGCCGTCTGGTGCAGCTCTCTATTCAAACTGTCCGAGTGCAGGCAAGCCTCATCATCAAGACACCCCACGCCGAAACGTGAACGATTCCGGAGTCGTCGACAGACTGGGCAGACCGCTTAAGGACCTGCGGATTTCGGTCACCGACAGGTGCAATTTCAGATGCAGGTATTGCATGCCCCGGGAGCGCTTCGGAGACCAGCACACCTTCCTGCCGCGCCGCGCCTACCTCTCATTCCCGGAGATTGAGAAGGTGGTGGCCGCCTGCAAACCACTGGGCCTCGAGAAGGTACGCATCACTGGAGGTGAGCCGCTGCTCCGACCAGACTTGCATGAACTAGTCTCAAGGCTCTCGGTTACCGGTTTGGAGGTCGCATTGACGACCAACGCATCGCTGCTGCCTCAACAGGCCGCCAAACTTGCCGAGGCTGGCTTGGACAGGGTCACCGTCAGCCTCGACGCCCTCGACCCCGAGGTACACTCTCAGATGACTGACAGTAACATCCACGTTGGTACCGTGCTCGATGGCATCGAAGCAGCCTTGGAAGCCGGACTCACTCCGCTCAAGGTGAACTGCGTGGTACAGCGTGGAGTCAACGAGACCGAGGTGGCCCCGCTGGTCCGTCACTTCCGCGGAACCGGGGTCACGGTACGCTTCATCGAATACATGGATGTCGGCAGAACGAACGGATGGCAACTCGGTCAGGTGGTGCCTTCCGCAGACATCCTGACTCATCTACAGGGCGAGTTCGATCTGGTCTCAGTGGAGTCCCAGAGGCCGAGCGACGTCGCTCGTCGCTGGGCCCATTCCGATGGCTCGGGCGAAATCGGATTCATCTCGTCGGTCAGCCAGCCGTTCTGCGGTGGCTGCGTTCGTGCGCGTCTGTCCGCCGACGGGATGTTGCACACCTGCTTGTTCGCCTCCGGTGGCCATGATCTCAGGGCCATCATTCACAATGGAACTGAAGGCCCTGCCCTAAGTGATGCGATTTCGGCAATCTGGTCGAGGCGCGATGACCGCTACAGCGAGATCCGCTCCACGGAGACGGCAGCCCTGCCCCGGGTTGAGATGTCCTACATCGGTGGGTGAACCTCTCTTGAGATCCTCATGATGTCATCCCAAGGCGCATCGGTCCGGAAAGATGGCTTGCCATAGTGTGCCACTGCTGCCCTGTGATCCGCTTGACGGAGTGCCTCTGCCATGACGCTGGGACTAGGTGGCGAGCCTGAACCGAGCCAGCTCGCCAGATCGTCTACTAGGATGAGGTGCGGGGCATCAATGACTCCCGATTCTTCCGAGATGTGCCTGACACTGCGAGCCACCCTCCTGCGCTCGTACTCGAAATCCCTCTCCGACCAGCCGACCGGGTCGTCCTTGATGGCGTTGGGGCCGCATAGCTCAAGCGCACGCTCCTCGGTCATCGAGACCATCGCCTCGGTCCGGCCCACTGAGCCTATCCACATCGGTCCGGAGATGCGCTTGTCGGAGCGGTCAACGGGGTGAGAGAGCGGTAGGAAGCAGTGCATGGGCAGCGAATCGAGAGAAGTCTCCGGTTGTAGGCCGGACTCGATAGATGAGGAGACCTCTTTTGCAGTGGGGGAAGCCACCCTCCATCCGAGAGAACCCTCGACGTTGTTAGCACCCTCCACACCACGTAGAACATGTACCGAGACTCTGAGGTGGTGAGAATCCCATATCGAGAGAAGGGGCTCGATCGAACGCTCGTGCCGTGCAGCAGTCCTAGCTACTGTCGCCAGCAGCACCCTGAGGCCGGAGTCATGTGCCAGTCCATCGGTCCTCACACGCGCCCCGTAGCGGCGCAGTAAAGCGTTTTTCGAAGAGCCGGTCAGAGCAGCGCTATCGGTGGCGCTAATCTCAGCAACACCTCTTCTGGCTAATGACTGGATAGCAGTGTCGAGGAACGGCAGAGGGGAACCGTATGGATCGATGTCAACCCAGTGCCGTCCGTGCTCCAGTACGCTCTTGCGTAGGTCGCCCAGATGCGGTAGCAACTCCCCTTCTCCGTGCTCTGTTGGAAACTCCTCATGGCAACGCATAGCCCAGTCGAGGGCCACCGGATCCATGTCCCCCATAGTCGCACTGATGCGGGCCGCACTCTGTGCTGGCAGCTCGTTCAACCAGCGTCTGGCCCTCAGTCCGGTGGCCGACAGACCATCCAATGCGTAGATTGAGCCATCTCCCAACAGCCCCGCCTCGATGCAATGCTGTAGCAGCAGCACACTACGCGTCCTACTCCCAGCCATCGCCGGATTGTGGAACACAGCACCCTGCCCCTTCGCAGCCGGCCCTGCCCCCAATTCGTTTGGATTACGGGCCAGCCTGCACAGGGTACGGCCTTCGCGGTGCAGCACACCAGGCCAGCCCTCGGGCTCCGTAGCATCCATGTCGGCCCGAGATGATTATCGCACAAGGCATTGACGATTGCAAGCCTCACTCAGTAGTGCTCGAAAACGACACTCGTGTCGGGATGAGTAACTCTTCTGCCATTGTCGTTCACCGAACCCACTCTGCGGGTTCCCGGAAGTCTTTCTGACAGCCAATCCGCAACCGCCTCAGCATTTTCTTCCGATACAGCTAGCACCATCCCCATTCCCATGTTGAAGGTGCGATGCATCTCTCTGCTGTCTACGGAGCCGATATCTGCTATCCACGAGAACTCTGGATGCACCGGCAGAGGGTCATCTATATGCCAGCCAAGACTGTCATGCAACCTGAGCAGGTTAGAGAGGCCGCCTCCGGTAATGTGAGCCATCGCCTTGAGGTCCTTGGACGAGCAAGGCCCCTTGCCTTCCCTGCATGCTAACACTAGGTCGACGAGAGGATCTACGTAGATCCTAGTCGGATTCAATAGGACTTCGCCCAGAGTGATTTCTTCCGCTGCGGCCCACTTGACTATCCGACCATCGCCATCGACGTCGAATGGAACAGTCTCCCCGAGGAGGGCGCCGGAGCGTTTGAGCACCGCTCTGACCAAGGTGTATCCGTTGGAGTGCAGACCGCTGCTGGGAAGCCCGATCAAAACATCCCCCGACTCTAGTCTGTCCCCGGTAATCGCATGACCCGCGGGGAACCACCCGAGAGCCGTTCCAGAAAGGTCTAGTTCGATTACGATTCCCGGAAGGGTAGCCGTCTCACCTCCAGCAAGGGTCACTCTGGCCAACCGGCAACCCTCAGAGAGTGAGGAGCCCAGAGCAGAGTGCACCTCAGGGTCACTCTCTGGGACGGCGATGTAGTCAACGAAGGCGAGTGGTTCTGCACCAACGCAGATAAGATCGTTGACGTTCATAGCTATACAGTCGATACCCACGCCTTGCAGCCACCCCGCCTGACTGGCCAATTGCAGTTTCGAGCCCACCCCGTCGGTCGCCAAGGCGAGTCGCGAATCACCGAATTCGATAATGCCTCCGAACCCACCAGGCAGGGGGACCGGAGCGCCCTTCTCACCCGGCTTTCTCACTGATGAGCCGAGCGCACCTACCAGACTGGCTATAGCTCGTCCCTCAGCATCGATGTCGACACCGCTGGAAGCGTAGTCCATTGGCTCACCTCCCACACCACTGCCGGGGGGCTGCACTCCATCATACTCACTATCTCTTAGATTACTCGTGATACAACAAAAACTGTGATTTCTGCAATAATTGGCATATTTTAGTGCCTAATTGGTTTACTTAGGGTAATAATCGCGAATCTCTATAACGGACACACATTGTCGCGGGCGATACTTAGAGTGTGAAACACTATGGAAAATAAGAAAATAATTGCAATGATGCTTACCCTGAGCATGCTGGCGGCAGCGTTCGCTGGTTGTCTAGGGGGAGATGATGAGCCGGAACCTGAACCGGAAGACGTACCGGGTTGTATGGACGCTACTGCGAACAACTACAACGCCGATGCGACATCCGATGATGGGTCATGTACGTATGACCCAACGTGGTCCTTGACACCTGCAGCTGGCGTAAGCGCTGTGTGGGTACCCTCGGACTGGGATCCCATCATCCCCAACCTGAATGCGGGAGATATGTGTGACGCTATTCTCTCGGCGATGACCAAGACGGATGAGAGAGACCAAGTGGTTGATTTCACCCGTGGCTACTACACCAGCAGCCAGGGAGTCATTGGAGCTAGTGGAGCCGCTGTCATCACTGATGTCAGCGAGTTGAACGCGGCTGGAACTACGATTGCACTTGCATCGGGAACCACCTCGGACATATATGCCAACAATAATTTGGCTCTCGCTACTATCCAAGCCTACACCGACTGGCCCTCTGTGATCCTCGCAATCAACAACGGAGATGCGGACTACGCACTCGGCGACGCACCTGTGCTCGCATTGGAGGGCGCTCTTATGACGACCTTCTCTGACGAGACTTTTGGCCTCGCTATTCGCGAGGACTCTGATGAGCTCGAAGACGCTCTGAACGTCGCGATAACCGCGCTTGTAGATAGTGGCGATTATGACTCTATCTTCGAAGCATGGTTCGATGGCACTGTAGTTCTGACGGACGACAGGAATGCTGACACCGCTACGGCGTACCCGGCAGCCACTGAGGGAAGCACCCTCACAGGCGTGTTGGAGTCTGGCGAACTATCGTTCTGCAACGACCCGTTCTACCCACCGTTTGAGAACATTAACGCTGATGGGAATATGGAAGGATTCGATGTCGACGTTGGTCAAGCGATTGCTGAGGAAATTGCCGCCCACTATATGGGCATTGCAAACCCAGCATGGACAGGAGGCACATCGGTAGGCGGTTGTACAGACAGTACAGCTGCTAACCACAATGCTGCTGCAAATGTCGACGACGGTTCGTGTGTATCCTACAAGATCGGACTACTGAACCCGTTGACAGGCCCGATTGCTGTTTATGCACCGCCCTTCACATGGGCTGCGCAGGCTGCGATTGATGACCTGAACGCAATGGGAGGCAACTTCGAACTTGTAGAGGCCGACTCAGGCTGCGATGGTGGAGTTGCTGGACCAGCAGCTCAGTCACTCGTTGACGCTGGAGTTGTCGGTGTGGCAGGAGCTGCTTGCTCCGGTGCATCGATGGCCGCTAACGCTGTCTTGAACGCTGCTGGAGTTGTACAGGTCTCGTACGCGAGCACCAACCCCGGTCTGAGCGACACAGCAGCCTACCCAGGCTTCTGGCGAGTCGTTCCGAGCGATGCAATACAGGGCCCAGCCATGTCTGACATGGTGGGTGCTGCTGGCGTGGGCAATCCGGCTCTGATCCACATGACCAACGACTACGGTTCTGGTCTGGCAGACTCCTTCGCGGCTGCTTGGGGCGGGGAGGAATTCCTGTGCACCAAGATCGGATACGCGGATGACCAAACAGACTTCGCAGCAGAAGCACAGGCTATTGCCGATGCCGGTTGCGACTCGGTGGTCATGGTGAGCTACTCCGCTGATGGTGCAGCTATCCTTGAGACAATGGCCTACCTCAACATCTCTCTGCCAACTTTTGGTGCAGATGGAATTGCTGACTCCGCATTCTTGGAGGACTTCAGTGTACCCGCTATTGCTAACGGAGTGCAGGCTACCAAGCCACGCGCTGGTTCAAGCTCTGGCGACTTCAACGACCGCTGCGCGGCCGATGAGGGCTGCGCTGGTGGTATCTACACAGGCGAGACTTACGACGCTGTGATGATGATTGGACACGCGGCCATGATGGAGNNNCTGACATCTACTTCAACTGCATGGAGTGGTGGTCGGCTATCGACGGTATCCAGGATACCCCCTTCAACGGTGCTACCGTGAAGATCGGCTTCCTGAACCCGATGACCGGACCTATCGCTGTCTACGCACCGGGCTTCGGTGTTGCGGCAAACATCGCCCTTGGGATGATGAACACCGCAGGATGGGGCAACGGTCTGCAGTTCGAGATGGTAATGGCTGACTCAGGCTGCGACGGAACCGCCGCTGCTACAGCAGCTCAGACCCTAATCGATGCTGGAGTTGTAGGTGTTGTAGGAGCAGCCTGCTCTGGCGCAACGATGGCCGCTAACGCGGTCCTCAGCGCTGCAGGTATCCCAATGATTTCGTACGCGAGCACCAATCCCGGTCTCAGTGACGCAGAAGCATACCCGAACTTCTTCCGGGTTGTGCCTAGTGACGCCCTTCAGGGCCCTGCTCTGAATGCCGTGGTCGCAGCAGACGGCGGCACCGATGTCGCTCTGATGTACATGACCAACGACTACGGTTCAGGCTTCGCTGACGCGTTCACAGCCGCTCACGGTGCAGATAACCTCTGTGCTTCGATTGGCTATGAGGAGACCACAACCGACTTCACCTCCGCGGTGCAGCAGGTTATAGACAACAGTTGTGGCAGTGTAGTACTGATTTCGTACGCCGCTGACGGAGCGGCCATCGTTGAGGAGCTCTCAACTCAGGGCTTCTCAGGACAGATCTTCGGAGGCGACGGTGTCGCTGAGGAGGGACTGTG
>PSPX01000011.1 GCA_004195715.1 Methanobacteriota archaeon
CCATTAGCGCTGGTAGCCGCGCGCATGCCACTGAAACCAGCAACGACGCTTGCTGCAGCACCAGCGAGGAAAGCTATCGCAGTCTCCGACTCAGTGGTTGGGTTAGCATACAATAACGCAGCAACCACTGCGACGAATATGGCGAGATACCTGTATTCTGCATTCAAGAAGGCCATGGCGCCATTCTGAATCTGCTGAGTAATATCTGCGACAATTGGATTGCCAATCTCGATTTTGTTGATTTTTTTGTACAGCATGAAAGCGATCAGTAGCCCTACTATTGCTGTCCCTGCTCCTATTTCTTGGATGTTCTCTATCTCAATCATACTGTTCACCTGTCGCCCCGCCGACCCAAGACCCGCTTATAATCCAAATCCTGCGCATCCGCCCCGAAGGGGCGGACGAATCAGGCACATAGAACAGTGGAAGCGAAAGATCCTAGGATGCCGGCCCCGTCGTGTTCTCTCTGGAATGAATCCAACTCTTCTTGACTGATGTGGCCCCATTCGAAGGCGCGATCAATGCGGGCCTTCGCGGCTTCTGGGTGAAACTGCACTCCCCATGCTGGGAGGCATTCGCCATCCTCGTCGAGAACCCTTACCGCGGTTACGAGGTTGTGATCTGTATGGCCGAGCAGCGAGCAGCAATCAGGAACTGTCACGACATGGTCTCGGTGAGTGAACAGCACAACCGGGGTGTCATCCGGGCCCGACCTCCTCGAGCCGAACAGTGAGTCACCCCTGCCTTCGTTGGTAAGTTCGAGATTAGAGACCCCGTTGAACAGAGTATCTTCCCTGGTAATCTTCGCCCCCAAAGCCTTGCACAGCAGCTGATGCCCGAAGCAGATGCCGAGTGTTGGAGTTCCTGACCTCGCTGAGACCCGTAGGAGCGACGCACCGCCATTCATCCAGTCCTCCCAAATTGAGACATTGCTGCGAGAGCCGCTGCAGTACAAGGCATCCACATCGAAGTTAGAGAACCACTCAGAGGTCAAATCATCGTCGCCGTGCAACGGCATGGCAATTCTGCGGAAGCGCACTGGATTGCCGGAGATATCGACAACGCACTCCTGCCAGAAACTGTATTCGTCGTCCCAGTGAGGTACGTCGTCATCCGTCAGGACAATCTCGCCCTCTATCTGTGCCCTGTCACCGACCTCTTGGGACTGCATCTGGGGGGTGAGCAACAGTACCTCCACGCTGCCAGCCTCGGCCAGGGGCCTGATCATCT
This sequence comes from Methanobacteriota archaeon, assembly GCA_004195715.1. Taxonomy (GTDB): domain Archaea; phylum Thermoplasmatota; class Poseidoniia; order Poseidoniales; family Thalassarchaeaceae; genus Thalassarchaeum. Next base: position 1,231 of record PSPX01000011.1, read on the forward strand.
CCTGATTGCCCCCGTGGCCGAACTCAGAACGCTCGACGAGCAGGTCAAGAAGCATCACTCTCGTGTGCGCCCCCATAGCATCCCCGAGGGGCAATTGGTTGAAAGGTCACCCCCCGGACTGCATTACCGGAGGAAGGCCCCATATGGTGGACAAGCAGATGATTCTCGACTCTGTCGGGCCGGTTCAGGCCGTACTCGACGCGCATGACGGAGTGGTCAATGTGATGGACACCACTGACGGCGTAATCATGATCTCCCTAGAGGGTGGATGCACCGGTTGCAGCGCTACTCCGATGACGGCGATGCAAATTTACTACTCGCTGATGAAGCTCGAAGAGGTGCACGACGTCGTATTCGTCAATGGCGAACTGCCAGACTACATGCGTGTATTCATCGATGACAAGCTCTCCGGTGAGTAACTACTCTTCCTCAGCCCGCATCTTTGCTATCTTGTGCGGATTGGCCTCGCCCTGAACATCCTTTCCCTTAATGTTCATCACTCCGGCCAGCGCTAATATCACAGCCACCACGGCCATCGGCCTCGCAACATTCCTAGATCCCCACAGCTCCCCTCCCATGTAGTGGAGAGCGAATAGCATCACAGCAGATACGAGGCACAGCACCGCTATCACTCGCTGAGCCAGCATCTCACCGGCCTCGGTCCGAGAGAAGGTACCTATCGACATCCAGAGGATAACAGCGACACTGCACAAGCTCACTGAGGCTGTCTCAGCCAACGCAACAGCATCCACACCGAGCCGTGCGTGGAGCCGCTTGAGTATGTTGGGGACGGACTTTCCTACCGCCAAGGGACAGAGTCAAGTCGAATGACCACTGGTTGGGAGCGTGGTCAAGTCGTCCGGATGGAGTCTACCGAAGGCGAGGTCCGAGGGCCCCCCTTTCATCACCAAGTCTCAGATTGTCACGGTCCTCGAACAGGCCGGGGTGCTCCTCGAGCTAGACGGGGCCAACCGATTCCGCGTCATCGCCTACCAGAACGCGAGTCGCGCACTGGCTTCGCTTGAAGAGGACCTACTGGTGGTGGTGAATGAGGAACGCATCACTGAGGTCAAGGGAATAGGCAAGGGCTTGGGTGCACTGATTACCGAGGCAGTATTGAAAGGCTCTTGGGGAGGCCTACCCTCACTATACGAACGCGTCCCGCCCGGGTTGATGGAGATTGTTGGCATTCCTGGGCTAGGGCCGAAGCGTGCACGCACTCTGTATGAGGAACTCGGGGTGGATTCGGTCGAGTCACTGAAGGCAGCTTGCGAAATGGGCCATATCGCGCCGCTGTCTGGGTTCGGTGATAAGAGCCAGCAGAAGTACCTCGATGGAATCGAGTTGTTACGGCGCTATCAGGGACGCAGCAGGATGGATGTAGGGCTGCTTTACGGGCAAGCTCTCGAAGAGAGAGTATCTGCGATACCCGGAGTCATCAGAGCCGAGCTTGCGGGAAGTGCCCGCAGGCGTAGGGAGACCATTGGAGATCTCGACATAGTGGTCGGGGCGAAACCAGAAGACCACAACTCGGTCATCGAGGCTATACTCGCGTTCCCCGGAATCGCCGAGGTCAAGGGGCACGGTGAGTCGAAGGTCAGCCTCATTCTCGAGGCTGACATGCTCGGAGGGACTGGTGGCCATGGCAGCGTCGACGTGCAGTTGGCCGAGACGCTGAGAGAACGTAGCAGCGATGCAACCATTGACGCCCAAGTCAGGATAGTAGCTCCTGTGGCATTCCCGTTTACTTTGGCTTATTTCACCGGTTCCAAGGAACACAACATCAGAATGCGTCAGACTGCTATAGGCCGCGGCCTTCGCCTCAACGAGTTCGGGTTGTTTCCAGAGGAGGCCGCCGGAGATTCCATCGGCATGGAGGCCGCCAAACACACTCTTGAATGCGCTGATGAGGCCGATATCTACGACCATCTTGGAATGTCTTGGGTACCGCCTGAGATGCGAGAGGACATGGGCGAGATAGAGGCCGCAGCAGAGGGCGGCGTAGGCCTTCCGACGTTAATTGAGCCCTCTGATATCAAGGGGACACTGCACAATCACACCGTGGCCTCAGACGGTACTGCGACGCTCGAGGAGATGGCAGAAGCGGCGATGAATCTGGGTTGGGAGTACCTAGGGATAGCCGATCACTCAGAGGTGCTGAACATCGGCGGCAGGCAAATCGGCGTCTCCGCGACCGACGTACCCGGTCAAGCGGAGTCGATTAGAGCACTGAATGAGAAGTGGCGAGACTCGGGTACTGACTTCCGCCTGCTGCACGGCAGCGAGTGCGACATCCTAGTCGACGGCAGCCTCGACTACCCTGACGAGGTGCGCAACTCTCTCTCTCACGTGGTAGGGAGTGTGCATGCGCTTGGCAGTTGGAGGGGTCGCGACGAGATAGCCAACACCGAAGCCCTCATCCGAGCGGTCGAGGACCCGACTTTCACCGTTCTAGGGCACCCTACGGGGCGCATACTGCAGGGCAGAGAAGGCTTTCCCGTCGACATGCACGCCGTTCTACGAAGAATGGGCGAGATTAACGCCGAGGGCGAACTGAAGGCGGTGGAGATTAATGCGTCTCCCTACCGACTCGATCTCGACTGGCGACTGTGCAAGTATGCCAAAGAACAAGGTGTCCCGGTATGCATCAACCCTGATGCCCATGACACCGACGGCCTGCGGAATTTCTGGTTCGGCGTACAGGTGGCCCGTAAGGGATGGCTCAGTGCGGAGGATGTTCTGAACACTCGCAGTGGTGCACAGATGGAGAGTCTGTTCGGCCTTTGACGAACCTTATCATGCGAGAGCACGAGGACGTCCTATGCGACTGATGCGAGCCACAGTCTTCGCTGCGATTGCAATATTCCCAAGCATCCTACTGGCCTTGTTCGCCTACTGGCTTCTAGGGGGAAATCTCCAATCCACCAGTCCTGATGATTTCATGTACATACCTTGCTATGGCGTTCCCGGACTCTGTATCCTCGGCGCGTTTATCCTAGGATTGAAGGAAGATCTGAGGGATTAGCATGCGGCGAGCCGAGAAGGCGCATCAAATCGGCCGCATACTGGATGAGATTTACCCTGAGCAAACAATCCCTCTCGCTCACAGTGATCCATACACCCTGCTGGTCGCTGTCATGCTGTCGGCACAGACCACGGATAAGAAGGTGAACGAGGTGACTCCGACGCTGTTCGAGTTTGCGGACTCCCCTGAGCGCATGGCTTCTCTAGAGGTCGAACAGATACACACTATCATTCGAGAGATCGGACTTGCTCCAACCAAGGCCCGCAATCTCAAGCGAATGGCAGAGCAGATAGTAGAGGACGGAGGAGGAGTGAGGCCGGATTGGGACTTTCTCGAGTCCCTCGCAGGAGTGGGTCACAAGACTGCCAGTGTGGTTATGGCGCAGGCTTTCGGAGTGCCTGCATTCCCGGTTGACACCCACATCCACAGGCTAGCAGCGCGTTGGGGACTCTCCAACGACAGCAACGTTGTCAGAACCGAGCGCGACCTCAAGAAAGTCTTCCCCGAAGAAACTTGGATTCGTAGACACCTGCAGATAATCTACTTTGGAAGAGAGCATTGCCCGGCTCTGCGCCACGACCTCACTCAGTGCCCCATTTGCTCATGGGCATCCACAAAGAAGCGCATTCTAGAGGAGATGCGGAGTTGATTCACCGTCGGTTTTGTAGCCGTTGAACGACTCGCAGCCTCATGGGTAATGCGACGGAACTCAGTGTGGGCGATGCGGCTCCCGAATTCGAAGCGTCTGTGACCGACGGATCGACCATCAGACTATCGGAGATGCTGAGTTCAGGTGATGGCGTGATACTCTACTTCTACCCGCGCGACAATACTTCGGGATGCACAGTGCAGGCCTGCGACTTCCGCGACAGCTTTGCTCGGTTCACGGACTCGGGATGGAGGGTCATCGGAGTCTCCACCGATTCCGCCCAGAGCCATCAGAAGTTCATCGACAAGAACTCCCTGCCATTCGAACTCGTAGTCGATGAGAACTTCTCTTTACACGAGGCATATGGCACTTGGAGGGAGAAGAACATGTACGGCAAGACGTATATGGGTACCCTGCGCTCGACTTTTGCCATAGGTTCGAACGGGATTCTGCGATGGGTTCGCTACAAGGTCAGCCCGAAAGGTCACGCTGATGAGTTGCTTTCAGACCTAGGGGTTGTCTGATGGACGTTGACGAGCGCCGTAGGCTGGTGGAAGTGTTCCTCCGCCGTTGTGTAATCTACGCCGATGCATCGATTGAGCGGAAGAAGCAGCGTGAAGAGAGTGAGGATGTCATCGCCCAGTGGCAGGCTTACCGTGATTTCACCCAGCATGCCGTCGAAGAGGTCGCCTCAGGGGATCTTGACACATGGCTCGAGGATGATTCTCAGACCTCGGACTCCGGTAGTTGATTCCAAATCGCCATTCCGAGTTTGTGCCGGTCAGTATCCACTCTCATCCTCGCGCCTGCCACCATCAGCAAGGTGTCTGACTCATTTAGCGAGAACACCGGGTAACCTATCCTCTCACCCATCTCTTGCACCCTCCTCTTGCATACGTCCTGCTGGCTGGGCATTTGAGTGAGCGATCCGAGGTCAACCAACATCATGTTGCCCTCCAGCAGATCCTGCTCCATGCCTTGCAACGGTAACCGGTGTAGATCATCCGGCCTCAAGTAGACAACTCTCCGATTGGGTCTGGGGGTTATTCTACCGGTTCTCTCGGACCAGACATCTTCTCCCAGATCGTGGAACCGGTCATCGACCTGCGGACCTGGGTCGACGGACATCCTCTTGGGCTTTGCAGGCCGCTGCTGCACCTTGGATGGATCGGGCAATCCGAGGAGCCTGTACAGGTTGACCACGGTCTTGGGCGAGTCTAATCATCAAAGAGACCTTCGATGTCCTTGTCATTCAGAGCCCCATCTACGGACGCTGCATCAGTCCTCGGAGCAAACTCTTCCTCAACTTCTTCTTGCACCGATTCTCCAGTCAGTTCCTTGAATGCATCCGCGAGTTCTCCATCCATCTTCTCGGGCTCCTCTGGAACCATCGGCTCTGGTATTCTAGGTGCCTCATCTACCACTGACTCACCTATGTCTTTCTTAGGTCCCCGCTTTCTCTTTTCGGCATTGAAAGGATCGTAGTCAGGGTCATCGAAGGCATCGTCCATTGAGACTCGCTTGCCCCTGCGCCGGCTGACGTTTCCTGTCACCGTGGCCTCAACGACAACTTCAGGCGGGCGCATCCTCTGAATCAGCACCGCGACTAGAATGACTATCAGTCCGAACAGACCAATGTAGATACCATAGTCGGCCATCAGCACACCGAAGCTGAATGGCTCTTTCTTGACTTGGATGACCAGTGTGATGGAAGATCCAGCCCCTTCGTCGAAGGCAGTCATCTGGATGGTCCGTGTGCCTTCGCTAGAGAAGCTCACCTCAATCCATCTCCCTTCCCTATCGACATCGTTGGCTGGATCCCCGTCACCGTTGCTGTCCTTGCCAATGTCCAGATCCCAGATGTAGATCATGTGCTCCATGTCGAACTGCGAATCTGTGGTGCCGTTCGCGGATAGGACGATTACGTCCCCCTCCATGGGGGTGTAATCACTAGTAGACGCCCTAGCATCAGGGTTGACGTTGTTGACATCTATTGAGATGAGGATGCGCGCACTCTCGCCATTATCGTCTGTGACATGGAAGACGATGTGATCGGGAGCAGTGGTGGCGTCAGACCAGGCGTGAGCAAGGTGCTGCGACTCGATGTCACAGTCATCGGTGGCGTTGCCCTCAGAGTCAGAGTTGACACTAGGATCGAGATCGAAGCAGGAGATTAGGTTGGGCAAGTCGCCCAAGGTGTCACTCACTTGGATTGACAGTTGCACCAACTCGTCCTCAGCCACAGGGAGCAACGGCGCAATCGGCGAGATAGATGGAGCCACGTTACTTACGAGGAACTGCATAATTAGCGTCTCAGTGCTGGCTCCATCATCATCAACCACTTGCAGAGTTGCGAGATGCTGCCCGGAGGTGTCGTAGATATGTCCAAATTCACTCTGATAGCCAGTGCTGCTAATGATTAGTCCTGGCTGTAACTCCGCATCCGGTGACCAGTGGTGTTGGAGTCCGCCCAAGTCGTTTGCAGAGTCATCAGCCCATCCTCTGAAAATCAAAGCATCACCTTCATTGACAGTATACCTAGCGTTCTCTCCGAGCATCTGAGGTACGAGCCTGTTTGGCCCAGACCAGATCTCAGCCTGCGGGTTTGTTGGAGCAATGTTCGTCACATCAATGGTCAGCGTGTCGTCGGCAGTGGCTCCATCGTCGTCCATCACCGTGACTCCCATAGTGAAAGGGCCCTCTGATTCTGGGGTGACCGTGCACCGCAACCCGACCTGCCCCTCATCGCATGGTAAGTGCCACTGTATATCGATAGGGGCTTCTTGGTTCAGCGTATCCATGTCTCCACTTTCCTCGACGTCAAAAGTAACCGATGAAAGCACCGGTACTGAGGATTGATCGACCCCAATCTCAACCTCTGGAGGCCTATTTAGAATGGTGATGTAAGCCTCAGCGTAGTCCTGATCACTCTCGTCGTCCGTGATTGTCAATGAGACTAGGAAGACTCCATCGTCATCCCAAGTGTACTCTTGGACACAGTCTTCTTCGGTCGAAATCCAGTTCTCGCCGTTGAGCTTCTCGACTGTGAATTCACAAGTCGTCTCACCTCCATCAGGGTCATATGACGATAGACCATTGAAACTCACTTCTGACATTGTCAATGAATCCAAGACGATTGAGAGGTATGCGGTAGGAAGCCTGCCGATGAAAAGGGTGAACGAACCCTCGTTGTTCGACCGATTACCGTCCGCGGAAATTTCCTCGTTGGGGTCGACCGTAAAAGTCAGGCTGATATCGCCGGATGGTTGATTCTCAGGAACAGTCCAAACAACGTCGACCCGCATCTCCTCGAGGCTCGATAAGCTCGGGATCTCAGTTGAGGATGTCGAGCCGTCAGGGGCACCGACTAACAAAGTGGTTACAGGGGAATTTGAGAGTCCCCTATTGAGGACTGGAACACTGAAAGTCAGTTGGTCATCAGGTATCGCATTGAAGCCTATGTTGTTGTCCAGTGTGACTGTCCTGTTACCCCTAGTCCTCTCTACGGTAACACCTTCAGAGCGAGAGATAAGATCGATTGCGTGAACTTCTGGGTCAATTGTTACCGTGGAAGCCCCTATAATCAAGTTTGCAGGATTTGTTCCACTGGCCCATACAATGATTCCATGACTCCCTAATTCTCCCTGAGTAGTCGTGCCATCAGGAAGGTGGCCAGTGTTGAATGTAAGGAAGGCAGAACCGTTTGACGCAGTAGTAAGATTGTGTTGTAATGCAGTACCGCTACCTCCGTTTATCCACCTGTCATACGCGGCAATTTCATATCTAAATCTGACATTTTCATCAGATATTGGCTGACCTTGGCTGGTGACGTTAATCCAAGTCGATATCTCAAAATCTAGGGGAGAGAGCGGATGCTCAACTTCGATGGTGATTTGCTTTGGCCTGCTGGCCGCTTGGTATGTGGTGAGTTCATGTTCGGCTTGAATTCCGAGGCCTGCGACTGAATACGAGGTTCGAATATCGCCCCTAATCGCCGGACAGTACCACTTGTATCCGGTCTCATCTCCATTGTCATCATAGTTCGTTATGTTGTAAGATTGTGAACACCCATTGTAGAATGTGCCTGGATAGCCTTGGCTAACAACTTCCCAACTGGTGGTATTACTACTGGTGCTGTCAGAGGGAAATGTCACATAATCACTCGTGCCACTATAGTCAGTCTCTACGGTGTAGTCGGTTTCCCAAACTTCACCCACACTGAGGGGGAAGTCGTAACCCTCCAATGTTGGGACGTAGTCGTTTGTAACGGTCAAATCTGCTATGGGCGTATTGATAGTGATAAACCAGATTGTAGTGATGAAATCGATGTCGAAAGTAGCCACTTCACGAAACACAGACAAATCTGAAACACTAATCCATTCTTCGGTATCCATGTATACGCGCAAGTCACCATTGTTTCCGTCTAGGCTTACGTCTTCGGCCTCATAGAAGGCAGTCCCCTCAACTTTGTAACACATTAAGTCCAGATCCCAATCTATCTCGCCATCGTTATTTACATCACACCACCCAATGTCTGATACTGTCTGCGTCAGAGTTCCTTCAAGATACTGAACATTCGAACTGACTCCCGAACTGGCAACGAAGGCACCTACGTCGAGGTAGCCATCATAGCTCCAAGCATCGTTTATCTTCCAAGCGGGCACATCTACCAGATTTACCGACCTAACTGAAGATTCCATTATTTGTAAGTCCGAAAGTTCCTCGGAGGGCGCTTTCACATCCATGAAAACGCCGGACTGAGCGGATATCATCATCAGAAGAGCGAGTCCGACAGACAGCCTCGCGTGTGAGCGCATGCCTCGCCGGAACGGCGAGGAACGCATCAATATCACCCCTGAGGGCCTCAAAATCTACAGTAAATCCGCCAATTCGTCCTGGATGAACTGGACTGCCTCGAGGATCTCGCTCTTGGCGCGGGCGCCGGTAATCACCATCTTGCCGCTGCCGAATATCAGGCAGACGACCTTGGGGTAATCGAGTCTGTAGATCAGCCCTGGGAACTGTTCGGGCTCGTACTCGACCTTGTCAAACGGCAGGTGGAAGGTGAGATTGTTCAGATTCAACTTGCGTGGAAGCGCAGCCAAAGGCTCGCCCTCGCGGATGCCGCGGATGCGAGGATCCTCGTCGTCGCTACCCATGGCCTTTACCTCCGCGTCGGTGGCTGCGCGAATACCGCCGTCGGCAGTGTCGATAACGCGGGTATTATTGTCGTCCATCCGAGCCATGCCGCCGTAGTCCTCGGGATAGAACAGAGAGTAGGTGGCGACCATGTTCTGGACCTCGATTTCGACATCCTTGAGATCCCATGTTTCTATCCCTGCAGCACGCAGGTCTTTCGTCATCATCTCGATTCCAACCTCGATGTTGTTCTGGTTCTTACCGCCAGTGCAAACCGCGCGTCCGGACCGGAACATTAGGATGGCGAGTTTTGGGTCCTTGACCCTGTAGACGACGCCCGGAAATTGCTCGGGCTCGTACTCGCAGTTCAGTTGGATGGCTATGTCAGGTAGGTCGAGTTCCTCCGCCACTCTGGTGGAGGCGACCACGTTTACGACAGTCAGTCGCTCTTCATCGCTAAGCATGGGCCGCGCAGTTATATGCTACTTATAAACAATAGTTGCATCGAAATAACCGCAATTTCATCTCAATAGGCCGTTTTCGACCAAATTTCACAGTAAATGGACGCCGGATGCCCCAAATCTGGAGATTAGAGGCCTTCCACCGGCTATCTCGATGGCCTCTGCGACCCTTTGTGGCTCTCGTGCTAGGGCGACCATGCAGCCCCCTCCTCCAGCGCCAGTCAGTTTGGCCCCCAGTGCGTGTGGCCCTACCGCTTCTACGAGGGCCTCGAGTGAGGGACTGCTCACTCCGAGCAAGCGTAGTTTCTGATGACACGCGTCCATAGCCATACCGACCGCTTCCAGGTTTCCGGCTGAAAGCGCAGTGAGTCCGGCTCGTGTTATCCTAGCTATTGCGTCCATCTCCTTCTCCAACTGCGGCTCATCCTTGAGCCGTTGGGCCACTCCAGCCACCATCTTACCAGTCGGTGAAGCCTCTCCAGTGAAGCCAATTACCAGCCACGCCTCCTCCATATCAGAGGGCAGGTCGACAATGTTGACTGACCACTCCCTTTCGCCCTCCGGAGTTGTCAGGGTCGCATCGAAGACATGCCGAGTTCCCTCTATGTGTTCGCCCGAGACCACGACGCAACCTCCGAGAGCACTGGTGGCAGTGTCCGTCGGACTTGCGCGACCCTGTTGTGCCCGGGCTTCTGCCAAATGGCTCATGCGAGCCAGTCCGACCGGATCGATAGGCTCGCTTGGTTTGGTATGTGAGTGCAGTGCGGCCCCTATGGCATTTGAAAGGGCAGCCGAAGATCCCAATCCGGCGGCTGAGAACAGCCCGCTATTGACCTCCATCCTCAGTGAAGGTCCGTCGTATCTGAACACCTCGTCAAGGATGTGCGAGATGTGCGGGTGTCTGGCCGAATCGAATGGAAGCCCCTCGAGAGTCCATCTGTCGGACTCCTCGATGCTAACCTCGACCCCGCTGTCTATGGCAACTGCCACTGCGGGGTGACCGTAAACCACGGCATGCTCTCCAAACAGGATGCACTTGCCCGGTGCGAACGCCCTCGCCATGACCATAGGCCGGGTCATTGGACCATGAGTGTTGGCCTCGGCAGGCGGTTGTTTCAAGGACGTAGCGCCACCCGAGTGATTTGTCAGGCGTAGCCTGACAGGAGATTAAGATGGAGCATCCACTCCTACAGTCATACGGTTCTCTGGATGGTTGGCACATACTGCTCGTCATCGGGGGTCTCTCTATCGGCTTCTTCGTCTATCAGGTGCAGAAGGCCACTCGGCTGGTAATGTTGGGTGCGCAGGACAACCGCTTCGACTCGTGGTTCACCAGAATCAGCGAGTTCACCACGGGCTGGCTGGGCCAAAAAAGGGTCCTGAGGGACCGCGTCGCCGGCAGCATGCACGTCCTGATGTTTTGGGGATTCTTGATGCTAGCCTCCGACATGTTTGACCTTGCTACTGCGAACGCCTTCTCGGACCACGTTCTCCCTGAGTTGCTGAACGGACCTTGGAATGGGATGGTCGAACTGGGCTACACCATGGCTTTGATTGGATGCGTCGCGGCTTTGATTCGCAGAGTTGCATTCACCCCTGAGAAACTGAAGGGCGAATCTCAGTTAGAGGGCAACGTCATCCTGTTCCTAATTTTCTCCATCACGGTCACATCGTTCGTGGTCGAATCCTTTCACAGCCCGTCCAGTACTTGGGAGCCAATTGGATACTGGGTCTCTGGCATGGGCATTGCCGACGGGACCATTGTATCCGCTTATTGGATCCACATGCTCTCTATCTGCGTGTTCTTCGTGCTGATTCCACTCTCCAAGCACATGCATCTGGTGATGGCCGTGCCAAACGTCTTCTTCCACGATGTCGAGCCGCCGGGCAAGATGCGACCACTCGCGGTCGGCGACGATGGCAAGGCGGTTCCGCTGGAGGACTTGGACATCGATTCCTTCGGAGTTAGCACTTACACACAGTACACCTGGAGGCAGTTGATAGACGGCTGGTCGTGCACCTCGTGTGCACGCTGTCAGGATGTCTGCCCGGCCTACGCCTCGGGCAAGGGACTCAATCCGATGAAAGTCATTCACGACGTTCGCAACTACGCCAACGAACACGCGCCGCTGCTGCTGGCAGGAGAGCAGCCCGAGGAGACGATGATGCAGCGTATCACAGAGGAGGCAGTTTGGGCCTGCACCACTTGCAATGCCTGCGTTGATGTCTGCCCTCTCTACATCGAACATGTCCCCAAGCTCACGGACTTGCGTCGTAATGCGATGATGGAGACCATGGAGTACCCCGAGACCCTCAATACGGCGATGGGCAACATCGAATCCGCATCGAATCCGTATGGCTTCGGCGCGCACGAGCGCGCCGAATGGGCCGCGGACCTCGATGTCAAGATTGGCGAGCCCGCTGAGTACATCTACTTCGTTGGCTGCGCAGGGAGCTTCGACGAGCGTAATCAAAAGGTCGCGCGCTCAACGATATCCCTGCTAAAGGAGGCGGGCCTCGATGTCGGCATCCTAGGTATGCAGGAGGGTTGCTCGGGAGACCCAGCCCGCAGAGCGGGTAACGAGTACCTGTTCCAGATGTTGGCCGAGACCAACATGATGACATTTCAGGAGCTGGGTGTCAAGCGCATAATCGCCTCTTGTCCGCATTGTTTCCACACTCTTGGCAAAGAGTATGGCGATTACGGTGGTGACGAGCTTGAGGTATTCCACCACTCTGAGATCCTAGCTAAACTGCAGGATGAGGGCAAGCTGCCGCAGGTAGAGAAGAATGGCCGTAGCGTGACCTTCCACGACCCGTGCTACCTCGGTCGAATCGGAGGGGTAATCGATGAGCCCAGGGATGTCATTGGAGGCGTAGATGTGGAGGTCGAGAGGCACGGTCAGGACTCGTTCTGCTGTGGCGCGGGAGGCGCGCAAATGTGGATGGAGGAAGACGCCGACAAGCGAGTCAACGTGATTCGCGCCAAGGAGCTCTCTGAGACCGGCTGCGACACCGTCGCAGTAGGATGCCCGTTCTGCTCGATCATGATCAACGACGGCCTAGACGCAGTCGGGGCCGAGATGGAAGTGATGGACGTGGCTGAGTTGCTTTGGGAACAGATCGTGGCTAGGGACGAGGAAATTCAGGAACTTATTGCTAGACCGCTGAAGAGCTTGCCGGGCAGTGACCATCAAAAGTAAGAGCCAATGACGTGATAGAATGAGCGACGAGTTCACTTTCTTCGGATTGACCGTGCCAAAACTAGCCAGAGCCGATGGCGGCTTTCTGGTTCTTTGGGGTATCGCTGCTTACTTCCTACAGAGTTCGGATCCCCCCTCCCTCACGGCGATGATTCCCGCTTTCCTAGGTGCTCCACTTCTGATACTCGGCATCTTAGCTGATAGGAATACGGCTAACCTACACCACTACATGCACGCAGCGATGGGCGTCGCTTTTCTGATGGTACTGGGGGGTGCTCGCATAATCACTGGGTGGAATGGAATGTCTAATCTGACACTAGCGTCTCACATCGTGCTCATAGCCACAGGTGTCTGTTTCATGACCGCTGGCATCAGGTCATTCAGACACGCTCGAAAACTTAGGGAAGCAGGAGGTGATTGAGTGCGACCTGTCATCGGCATCACCTGCTTCATGCGTGAAACCGTTTACGGGAACTGGCACAGGCATGCAGCCATCCTTCCATCGGCATATGTCTCGGCTATAGACAGGGTCGGTGGCACCCCGCTCATCATCCCACCAGCAGGTGACATGACCAAGATCCTCGACAGCATCGACGGTTTGGTCGTCTCAGGTGGGCCGGATCTGTGTCCTGACAGTTATGGAGAAGATCCCGAGTCGATGACCGTAGAGTTCTATCCTGATCAGGATGCCACTGAGATGAGCCTAATCCGAGAGGCCATGGCCAGAGACATGCCCTTCTTCGGCGTTTGCAGGGGCATGCAGATTCTCAGCGTTATGCACGGCGGAAGTTTGCACCAACACCTAGACTCGACCCCCGGTCACGAGGACCACGGAGGGTTCGACGGCGTCGAGACTGAGCACGGAGTTGCAGCGAAAGAAGGATCCTTGCTGGCGAGTCTTATGGGCACCTCGATCACAGTCAATTCGACACATCACCAAGGCGTGGCCGACGCAGGCGATCTGACGGTCACGGCGATAGCCGAGCACGACGGGCTGATTGAGGCGGTTGAGCATCAAGACTTGAGATTCTGCCTCGGTGTGCAGTGGCACCCCGAGCGCGCCGGTCATGACGTACTGTACTCTGCGCTGGTGCAAGCGGCGCGAGGTTGATGAAAGGTAAGCCGCGCAGCCCGGACAGAATGACGCTCAGAGTCTATGACACACGCTCGCGCGAGAAGCGCAAGCTGTCCACTCTTGAGGCCGGCAAGGTGAGGATGTATGTCTGCGGTATCACGCCGTACTCCCCCAGCCACCTAGGGCATGCTCGTTGCTACCTCGCGTTCGACATGGTGCATCGCTGGCTGGAGGCGAGTGGGTACGATGTCGACTACGTGCAGAACTTCACTGACATTGACGACAAAATCCTCGACATCTCGAACTCGGAAGGTGTCGAGTACTCTGTGGTCGCCAACAGGAACATCGACGAGTACCTCGAGGTCATGGACGCGATGAATGTCCTGCGAGCCGACCACTATCCCAGAGTCACTGAGACAATCCCTGAGATTATCGGCATGGTCTCAACTCTAGTGGACAAGGGCCATGCCTATGTCGGAGATGACGGGGTCTACTTTGAAATCGACACAGCCCCGGAGAAGTTCGGACAGTTGACCGGCCAGACCCTAGAGATGGTACGAGCTGGTGCAGGCGGGCGAGTCGAAGATACCGGCTCGGGAAAACGAGACCACCGCGACTTCGCACTCTGGAAACGAGTCAAGCCCAGCGAGCCCGCGTGGGACAGTCCATGGGGTGCTGGCAGACCAGGTTGGCACATTGAGTGCTCGGCTATGTCCCTCAAGCACTTCGGCGAGCAGTTCGACATCCACGGCGGCGGCCACGATCTACGCTTCCCTCACCATGAGGCGGAAATCTTCCAATCTGAGTGCTGCACTGGGAGCGAGCCAGTGGTAGGCTACTGGATGCACAACGGTTTCGTCAATGTAGACGGCGAGAAGATGAGCAAGAGCCTAGGTAACTTCTGGACCATTCGAGATGCCTTCGAGCACCACGCCCCCCTCGCACTGCGCTACGCACTGCTGAGCGTGCCCTACCGCAACCCGATTGACCTGACTCCCGAGTTCTTAGGTGATGCGACCATTCACTACGACAGGCTCGTCGAGGCATACGGAACTTCACTAAGTTCAGACACTGAGTCTGATTCTGACCTATCAGGTGCTAGCGAGCGCTTCACCGCTGCAATGGATGACGACTTCAACACGCGAGCGGCGATAATAGAGGTCCAGGGAGTGGTGTCATCCTCAGCCGGCTCCGATGTGGCGGTCTGGCTGGAGAAGCATGCCGGAAACATCCTCGGACTCCTTCCTTCATCTGATGAGGTCAGGTCAGGAATGGCTCAGGCAGATTCGGCTCGAGCCGAGGTCGCAGAGCGGGTTGAGTCATTACTGGCCGAACGTGAGGTGGCCCGTAAATCGAGTGACTGGGGGCGTGCTGATGAGATTCGTGACGAACTTGTTTCGATAGGCGTCCTCGTAGAGGACGGCCTAGACGGACCGACTTGGCGCTTGATCTAATCACTCTTCTTCAGAGACGAGTACAGAGGGTTCGCTGTTTACACGACTGCGAAGGTTGGAGTTGACCACGCCTATCGAGCCAACTATCACTACGAGAACGGCGAAGATGACTACCCAATAGAAAGGACCATCCATCCATGATTCATCCTCTGGCTCAGGTTCCGGCTCAGGGGACGGACCATCATCCTCGGCATCGATGAACGACCACGCTGTCCGACAGGTCACCTCATCAGGATAACTACCTGCATCGGAGCACAGGTGAGCGGGTACGGCGATTGCCTCTGCCACCTCGAGGTTACAGAACGACCCTCCAGCTTCGATGCATTCGTCGGTTGGCTGCATCACTACCATGATGGCACCGCACAGCAGGATCTTGCTGCTCGGAGTCGTAGGTACATTAGCCCCGGAGAGAGCCTCCTCAGTGGATTCGCACACCTCAAGGTGTATTCCCTCATCAATAGTAGTGGGGTGCGGAATGGTGCCTCCACGCGGTCCGTAGGTAGTCCACAGAACCGGTAACTCGGGTTCAGGTACTGGAGTCTGATTCTCTTCGCCTCCGCACACAGTGGTGTCACTGCAGTCATAATCGTCGCAGTCAACGTAAGGGTCACCATCGTTGTCCACTCCATCGCTGCAAGTCGTTTCGGTGTCCTCCGAGCCGCCGCTGCTGGGAGGGGTGGTGTCAATCGGACCGGCTCCACCGACAGTGCCATCGATACGGTGTCCACCCTCGTCTAACTCTACGTCGTAGTAGTCCCCCCACAGGTCAATGGTCCGGCCGTTCTGGAATGTCAGGGAGTTGTTCAGGACATCGAAGTAGCGCTCATCGCCGAGTGTGAACAGGTACTCCAGCGGCACGCTAGCGCCTTGGTTGCATTCTTGAAGCGCAGTGAGCATTTCGGCGTAGGTCTGCTGCGCTTCCGGCACGCCGTCGTAGGTGATGTCGGTGGCTTTGGTGAAGCCGACGCCCTCGATTATCTCCACTTCGTCGTCCATTGCCTGCATGATGTCGACGTCGCCGTAGATTGCCAGCCCGCCCACGACGACTAGGCGAACGTCAGGATCTATTGCGTCGACAACGTTGCGGTACGGGTCAGAGCGGAAGGTGTCGAGCACGACTAGGTCGGCGGCCAACCCTTCTTGGATGCGGCCCGTATGTTCGGACCAACCGATAGCATCGACGATGTTGGTGGTGATTGCTTGAACCAGTTCGTAATCGGTGAAGACATCGCCGAGGACGTTGTCATCCCACCAATCAGCGGTCTTCAACTCGTGCATCGAGCTCTTGGAGCCCGATGGCCCCCAGTCGGGCCCGATCATGATGTTCACACCCTCTGCCTTCGCAGTCGCGATGTCCGTGGTGTCGCCATAGAGTAGCAGGTTCGAGGTCGGCGACCAAGCCAAGCTCCCGCCCACGTCTCCAAGCGCTGAGAGTTCGGCCTGCGTCAGGCCGGTGCCGTGGACAATGACGATCTCGCCGACGAGCAGGTCGTTGGCGACGAGGATGTCGAACTCGGCGCGACTCGACTCATCGACGCCCTCGGCGAGGTGTAGGAACCAAGCGTCGAGCTCGCCTGAGGAGTTACCGTCTTTGATGTGTTGACCGGAGTAATCCGACTCCAGCTCGGTGACCTTGGTGTGGATGTAGTCCTTGCCAAAATTGTAGAGTTCGATGTTGCGCGCGAGCATCGTTTCGAAGGTGTCGGTGGAGGATGTGCTGCTGCCCTGCAGCGCGGTGTTACCGCCGGCGACAGCTCGCAGTTCGGCGAATCTCATCGCGGATGAGTCGTATAGCGAGCACCCAATGTCCTTTGCATCACTATAGCCTGAGTAGGACTGCCATTGGTATCTGTTGTCCCATCCGTTTGTACCATGGTCCCAGAGTGGAATTAGGTTGTATTTTGCATGGTTGTGAGCATCTATGAATCCGGGATAGATTGTGCCACTGGTTGGAATCGACATGACACCTGCTGCAGTTGCCGGCGCACCTTCCGCGGCACTCCAAACTGCTTCGATTATGCCGTCGCGAACCAGTACTCGCCCGTCTTCGATGACATCGCTCTCGGACACCATCGTCACCACACGCCCCTCAAGGACATACTCTCCGCTGTGGACATGATCCTGTGGAGGGTAGCAGTTGCCCTGTAGGTGGTTGGCGCCGCCCCATTCTTGGTCGTTGGAGCCTCCCGGGGTCGGACTGCCCTCAGACAGCTTGGCCCAGTTGCCACCGGAATCGTAGCCGTAGGGAACATCCCAATCAGAATCCTCGGCCCCATAGCTCACCGAGTCCATCTCAGTCCCAGAGCCATCGAGCAGGCGAATTGTGTCCCCGTCCCAGAAATCGAACTCGATCCCCGTCCACGACCGGTAGAAGGTGACGTAGGAACCCGCCTCAAGGATGGTGCCCCAGCCGATGCTGCATGCTGGCGAACCACCGTCGGCGATGTCGTCGAGCCACCACCCGCCAATATCTATTGCGTCGGAAGTGGGGTTGTGCAACTCTACGAACTGGTCGCTGTAGATTCCCATCGAACCGTCACCGTTCCAGTCCGTGCCGTTGTATTTCTCGTTGTTAGGAGAGACTAGAATTTCGTTGATGTAAATCGCATCGGTGGGCGCAGTCTGGGCAGATGCCACCATTACTGGGCCCAGACTTGTCATCAGCATCAGTAGGATTGCGGTCATGACAGATGCGCGCATGGCTCGCTAACGCCCCGCTTCAGGCTTTGAACCTCACCGCCTCGCGGTGCAGAGCGCATCATGTGCGAAGTGCGAAATACGGCCATATCACGGGTCCACCATGACCGAGCGCAGCAAGTCGAGAACAGTCCTCGCGGCAATCATGGTCGCCAGCATGGCATTCGCGGGGTGCTTCGGGGGAGGCGAGTCCGTAGAAGATAGCACCGTTCCTTGGGATTCGGACTACCAATACATCGCTCCCCCGTCCTCGTACGAGGACCCGCGCAATTTCACAGTTGCAGACCCGTTCACAAACACCACTTGGGGCAACGCATCATGGACGGTCTATGGAAACGAGCACGGCGGTAACTGCTGCGAGCACTACCTCGCCGCCACAAAGGAGGGCTGGATCCTCAACTTCGGCGGCGAGTACCCTACATGGAGTGAGGACAGAGGCCTCACCTGGCAGGAGTACCTGCCGACCATATTCTCCCAGCTAGGTTGCCGTGAATGGAAGCCGACTGTTCCCGGCCAAGAGGGACTTGGCGAAGGCAGTATCGTCCAAGCCACGAACGGGGACCTAATCTCCATGGGATGGTTTCCCTATCCTAGCACAAGTGGTGCGGACCAGTTCTACGCATTCTTCTATGATGCGGAGGACCAAGAGTGGAGTTGGTGCTTCAATAGGACTCCTGAGCCGTTCTATGACAGGTCCTGGCAGGTTGAGGTCGTGGGCCCAATAAACAGCTTCCTGTATGGCAACGGGCCATGGGCCAGTCTGGTCATTTCGAACTTCTGGCATCAGGTTCAGAACATCGGAGGTCAGATATCCACTGATGGTCTGAACTACGATTACTTTGGTTTCCCTGACAGAGACGACTGAACCCGGAAACCCTCGGCCCGGAGTGGGACTTCACCAAGCCCCACAAAGAAATGAGGTCCTTCCCAGTTCCATCTGGAGGGCTTTACTTCCCCAACTACTTCATTGATGGTAGTGATGCTTACCTAGACACTTCTCTAAATTGGTGGACGGGCACCACTTTGAACGGGTCATCACTTCCATCGCAGTACTGCGCTTTCGATTCATCTACTGCATTACACTGCGTTACTGCAGGTGGAACTATCCTAACTCACATGCTGTCATGGGATGGCGGTGAGAGTTGGCAGAATCAGACTTACAACCTATCTGCGGAGGCCTCTGAACTTGAGGAATGGGAATTCCACACTAACGGTGTCCACGATTTATTCGTGCTAAATGTCCGCTACCAGAGCGCTGCCGGTCCCGATATCGACTTGTCATGGCATGTTAGAGAGTATTCAGAGAGTATGTTTCCAGATATGAGGACATACTTAGGTCTCGGCGATCTAGATTCGACATCCGGCGCAGGCAACGACATCAGGTTTGACTTCGCAAGTATGGGAATCCTGCCCGACGGTGGTGCCTTCATCGCATATCACGACTCAACTGATTCCGACCCACTGTTCGGCGTAGAGATGCTTCTCCCAATCAGATACGGCCCAACAGTGGCCTAATCACTGGTCTACGCGGAACACTATCGCAATACCATCGACCTCGAATGAGTCCGCCTCATTTGGCGCCGACCCCTCATTCAGGGTGGCGCTACCGGCTCGAGTCTCATTCTGCACGTGAGCCCAGTCTTCGTCGGCCATCTCCGCACCTTCAATCCAGACTGACAAGGAGATACTTTCCTCGACTGCGAGGTCAAGTTCCTTGCGCTTTGACTGAATCCTACGTATCACATCGCGCGCGAGCCCGCGCGACATCAACTCCTCGTCGATGACCATGTCAAGCACTAGAGAGACGTCTCCGAAGTCTTCGTCAGATATGGTGGCGGCCGAGTAACCCTCTTTCTCAGTGCGACGTATCTCAATGTCATTCATTGTAATCTGGTAACCCGCGAGGGCGGCGATACCGGCCTCTACCTCCAGCAGCAGTGAGTCCGGATCGGCGGTGTCGAGCTTCGCAAGCACCGCTGGCAGGTCTGACCTGCACTTCGCGCCCAATGCCTTTCTGTTCGGTTCGAGTACAATCTTCTGGAAACGGTCGAGATCCGCTTCAGTCATCAGGTTCTCAACATTCAATTCCTCTGCTAGAATCTCGTGGAAGTCAGTGAGGTCCGGGCCGCCGATGATCCAGCCGTTGCGGCACGGCAGCCTCTGTCGGCGACCCTCTTCGGCTCGGACACGCCTACCCGTCTCAGCGAGCGCACGCACGAGTTTCATCTGCTGCTCCAGTTCGTAGTCGCGTGGAGGCAAGCTACGCTCGACCAGCGCCGAGCCTAGCGGCCAGTCTGCAAGGTGGACAGACGATCCTGCAAGATCTCGGTGTATCCTGTCGGGCATGAATGGAGAGACGGGCGCCATCAATCTGCAGACCAGCAAAAGGGCCTCATGCAGAGTATGTTGGCAAGCCCGCTTGTCGCTGCTGTCGGCCTCATCCCACAGTCTACGTCGAGATCGACGGACGTACCAGTTAGAGAGGTCGTTGACGACGAACTCCTCGAGTTCACGCCCCGCCTTGTGGAAGTTCCAAGATTCGAAGTGCTCGTGATAAGTATCTGCCATCGTGCTTGCCTTAGATAGAACCCAGCGGTCAAGTGGGCTGCGCTCAGCCACAGCGACGTAGCCAGACTTGTCGTCGGCATCGAAACCGTCCATAGCCGCGTAGTCGGCGTGGAAGCGGTAGACGTTCCAAAGTGTGAGGAACATCTTGGCGTAAGACTCTCGGACTCCATTGGGGTCGAAGTTGGTTGGCGACCACGGCGCACTCTGCGTAGTCATGTACCAGCGGATTGAGTCCGAACCCTCCTTGTTGAAGTGGTCCCAAGGATTGACGACATTCCCCTTCGACTTGCTCATCTTCTTACCGTCCTTGTCAAGAATGTGGCCGAGTGAGAGGCAGCGACGGTAGCAGGTGCTACCGAACACCGCCGTAGAGACTGCTAGCAGAGAGTAGAACCAACCGCGCGTCTGGTCGACAGCCTCACAGATGTAGTCCACCGGGAACGAACCTGCGAATTTATCCTCGTTCTCGAAGGGGTAGTGCCACTGCGCGAACGAGGCGCAGCCTGAGTCGAACCAGCAATCCATGACATAGGGTTCGCGCACCATTTCGCCCGAGCAGTCGTCCGAAGGGCAGTGCAGTCTGACGTCGTCGACGTATGGCCGGTGCAGCTCGGGAGGCATAGGAGAGTCATCTGTCTTCATCGAGGTCATCTCCTCAATGCTGCCGATGCAGTGCTCGTGGCCGCAGTTGGAGCAGATCCACACTGGGATAGGGGTGCCCCAGTAACGTTCGCGACTAATCGCCCAGTCCTTGATGTTCGAGAGCCATTCTCCCATTCGCTTGCTGCCGGTCCACTCCGGAGCCCATTCGACCTCGGAGTTGTGTTGCAATATCTCGTCGCGAACCGAGGTCATGCGGACAAACCAGCTGTCCATCGCGTAGTACAGCAGAGGATGGTCGGTACGCCAGCAGTGCGGGTAGTCGTGAGTGTATGTGTGCTCGCGGTATAGCATCCCCTCGTCAGAGAGGTAGTCTATGATGTCCGAATCGCAGTCCTTGACGTAGCGCCCGTCGAGCATATTATGGGTCCCAGAGATGAAGTTGCCGTCAATCCCCACGGTGTGCTGGGCCGGGAGGCCAACCTGCATGCCGAGGTTGTAATCCTCTTCGCCGTACATCACTGCCGTGTGGACTACTCCTGTGCCGTCTGTGGTGGTGACGAAGTCCGCCTCGACCACTGTCCAAGCATTCTCAGAACCGCCTCTATCTACTGCACCGGGAAACAGAGGCCGGTAGGCCTTGCCAATCAGTGTCGAGCCAGGAAATTCCTCAATCACCTCGACTTGGTGCCGCAGTACATCAGAGAGCAGGTCTTTGGCTAGAATCAGTTCCTCGCCGACTCCAGCGCCCCCTCGTCCCTCCCAAGAGCCAGATGGCAACTCAGTGATTCGGACGCGGCAGTATGTGACATCCGGTCCGATAGCGAGGCCGACGTTGCCCGGTAGGGTCCAGGGGGTCGTCGTCCAAGCGAGGATGGAAGCATCATCGTCGATGAGTCGGAACTTGATGTAGACAGCCGGCTCGGAGACCTCCTTGTAGCCTAGTGACACCTCGTGGGTGGAGTAGCTGGTGCCAGTTTGGGGGCAGTATGGCAGGACCTTGTGGCCACGGAACAACAGACCCTTGTCGAACATCTGCTTGAGTGACCACCATGCCGACTCGATGTATTCGTCGTGCAGGGTGACGTATGGGTCATCCATGTCGACCCAGAAACCCATCCTCTCGGTCATCTCACGCCATACCTCTTCGTAGGTCCAGACGCTTTCCTTGCACTTGTCGTTGAAGGCCTCCATGCCGTACTCCTCGATAGCCTCGTTCGACATCAAGTCGAGTTTCTTTTGCACTTCTATCTCGACAGGTAATCCATGGGTATCCCATCCTCCCTTGCGCTCAACGACATGCCCCTCCATGGTCTTCCATCGGCATACCATGTCCTTGAACAGCCTCGAGATGACGTGGTGAATACCCGGCCGACCGTTTGCCGTGGGCGGCCCCTCGAGGAAGGTGAAGGGGCTGGCGCCGTTTCGGCGTGCTTCGATAGTCGCCTCAAAAGTCCCCTCTTCACTCCAGGTTTCCATCAAGGTACTCTCTAAGGCGACCGGGTCGAGGTCGCCGGCAGGTTTGGGTACGCCCATCGGCCCGGCGACCTACGACGCTGTATTGAAGATGCCCCGGTCGCCCATAGGGCGAATTCGTAATTTAGTAGACTTATTAGTGACCGCCGGGACGCCTTGAACGTGTCTGAGACGTCCACTATCGCAGTCGGTGGGATGACCTGCACGGGCTGCTCTGATCGTGTGAGGGACTCCTTGGAGGCTCTGGATGGAGTTCTGAGCGCTGAGGTATCTCACGAGGCCGGGCAGGCAGTGATTTCGCACTCAGGGACGGGGCGCGAAGCCATGCTCGCGGCCATAGTCGGTGCTGGTTACAATGCAGAAGGAACGAATTCTGATTTCGACTGGGGAGATAGCGGCGTCTGGAGACAGTCGGCGAACAATACGAAGTGGTGCCTAATCGGTTGCTCAATCGGCGAGTTCGGTACCCTCGCCTACTACTCGTACTCAGGGATTACAGCAGACCTCACGATGTACTCAAACCTGTGGTACTTCTACGCCATCTTACCACTCATCAACGGACTCGCTACTAGCGTGATGCTCGAGACAGGGTTGCTGATGCGTGGGCAGATGGACTTCCGCAACGCCCTCTCGACTGCCTTGGGGATGTCGTTCATCTCTATGCTGATGATGGAGGTAGCGATGGAGGTCACCGATCTGCTATTCACCTCGGGGGAGCTGGGAATGAATCCGCTGGCAATACCGTTCATGCTCGTGGTTGGTTTCCTGACCCCTTGGCCTTACAACTACTGGAGACTCAAGAAGTACGGAGTCGCATGCCACTGAACCGGAGGAATAGTAATGGAAGATTGGCATGAATTGAGTAATGCGATTGCTGATTGGCTAAAGGAATATGCCGACAGTAACCAAATCACTGCTTTGGTAGTAGGGGTTTCAGGAGGCATCGACTCTGCTGTAACCTCCGCCTTGTGTGCCAAAACAGGATTGAAAACTATTGCTCTCAACATACCCATCCATCAAGAGACCTCACAATACAATCTCTCCAATCAACACATTGGATGGCTGAAATCAAAATGGGAAAATGTCGATAGCCATACGATAGATCTTACCCGCACTTACGACCGGTATGCCGATGAGTTGCAAAATCACAATCTATCTGATTTGGCTTCGGCTAATACTAGGGCCAGACTAAGGATGACCACTCTGTATGCCATAGCGGGATCCAACAACGGAATTGTAGTGGGGACCGGAAATAAAGTCGAGGACTTCGGAGTAGGATTCTTCACCAAGTATGGAGATGGAGGAGTTGACATTTCTCCCATTGCTGACTTGTACAAGTCAGAAGTATATGCACTCGCAGAGGCACTGGGAATCGTCCAGGGGATTCAGAAGGCCGCGCCTACGGATGGACTGTGGAATGACGGTAGGACCGATGAGGACCAAATGGGTGCAACTTACGAAGAATTAGAGTGGGCCATGGGTCAAATAGAGAATATATCCAATGAGGCATTGACGGAACGGCAAAGAGAAGTATTGGAGATATACCAGAGACTACACAACGCCAATTCTCACAAAATGAAGCCGATTCCAGTTTTTAGTAGATCAAACATCACCGCAGGAACTTGAATCACCTCTCGAGTGATTTCCATAGAATCATGCATTCAGTGGTGGTGAGCCCTCTGTTCAGGTTCGAGCAGGACCGCGCCGAGCAGCATGGTCAGTGTGCCGAACGCAGCTAGAGTTGCAGTCATGTATGCACTTTCGTATAGGGCCGAGGCCAATTCTACTACGTGCAAGACTCCGTGGAGTCCCAGCGATATCTGCACTATTCGGGTTATCAATGGTGGTACCATGTCACTGCGCCGCAGTAATCGGATTTGAAAAGTGCGTATTGGAAATTTGGATTGCGTCGTATTGAAGGGGGTCTCCATACGCGAGAAAGGTGTGGACATCCCAAATGACCTGAGCTCAATGCTCGAGGGCGGGCACGGCCCGACCAAACAGAAGGCAGCCAGACTGGTCGTCGATTTGGCCTCCGCAGCAGGTGCGGACGAATTCGTCCGTGTCGAGCACGCCCACGTCTCAGGTGTCAGTGTGATTACCGGCGGTCACGGCCTCAGGCGTTTCCTCTCCGATCTTGCAGGCGATCCAGAGGGCAAGGTAGTGATTCCTACCACCCTGAACTCAGCGGGGTGTGATCACGAGAGGATGGATGAGATGGGCATTGATCACCCTGACTTCTTAGAGCAGCAGTTCGAGATAGTCCACGCTTACTCCAATCTTGACATAGATGCCATCCTATCATGCACGCCCTATGACAGGGGCATCGAATCTGGTGACGGCATCGGCTCATGGGCGGAGTCCAATGCAGTCTGCTTCTCCAACTCCTACACTTCGCTCGTCACCAATCGTGAATCAGGCCTCTCTGCGCTCGCCACTGCGCTCACTGGTTGGGCCCCCCGGTGGGGACTTCACCTCGAAGAGAACCGTATTCCAAACATCCTCGTAAGCATCGAGTGCGCGATGTCGGACCCGACCGACTGGAGCGTGCTTGGGGACTGGATCGGTAAACAGATCCTCCCTGGTTGGAAACTCCCTTGGGGTCCGATGCCACGTATCACCGGACTGCCCGAGTGGGCCAGCTTTGAGATGCGAAAGGCACTCACAGCGGCCGCGGCTAACTACGGTTGTCCACTGCTCTGGGCAGACGGTCACACCGTTGACGCGCCCTCTGTAGAAAACTATCAGGGCGAGTTGACCTTCACTGAGGAAGACCTCGCTGAACGTTACCGCGAACTCGCACCGAGAGGGCAGATTGACCTAGTGGTCATCGGTTGTCCACAGGCCAGCGTCGGCGAGGCCCGCACAGCTGCTGCTGCTGTCAGGGCAAGGATGGAACTGGGTGAGGCCATACCAGACCAGCGGCTCTGGGTCTTCATGAGCGGTCACAACCACGACCTAATCTCCGCCGATGGCACTCTCGACGTGCTAGAGGAGGCAGGGGCACTCGTTCTCCGCGACACTTGCCCCGAGGTCACGCCGTACAACCGCTCGCGCTACAACCATTTGCTGACCAACTCCCTGAAGGCTGAGCACTACCTGACCAGTGGACTCAACCGGATGCCTACCAGTGTCGCCACCATTGAGCAGTGCGTCGCCCACGCCTTTGATCCGACCCTCGTTGCCGGCGAGCGCCCGGTACTGGGTTCGGGAGTTGCCAAGCTGATACCATCTGCGAAGACGCAGCGCCGTGGCGAATACGAGTCCATTGGAAGTGGGATACCCAGCCAGAGCGAGTGGATGGTCTCAGGAAAGGCGTTGGTGACTGACGTTCCAATCACCTACCTTGGTTATGTCAACTGCGACACTGGATTCATCGAGGAGCCCGGCCACCCTCTCGACGGGCATTCCATTGAGGACACCGTACTAATCTACCCAAAG
Source organism: Methanobacteriota archaeon (assembly GCA_004195715.1). Taxonomy (GTDB): domain Archaea; phylum Thermoplasmatota; class Poseidoniia; order Poseidoniales; family Thalassarchaeaceae; genus Thalassarchaeum. The sequence goes on from PSPX01000011.1 coordinate 27,019, forward strand.
GGCTCGGGTTCTACTGTCGCGCCCTTCGTACTGATGGGACTAATCTACACCGACAAGGGTCCGATTGCAATCGTCAACCGTGACGTCTGCCCGCTTACCCTGCCTGCCGCCTCCCTTCTGGGAGTTCCCTACGCCCACAGTTTCAGCTCCGATCCCACAATGGAGGTCAACTCCGGAGACGTTGTTGAGATCTCGTTGGACGGTGGTGTGACGACCCTCAAGGTCGTCAGTAGGGCAGGAGAGGATTGATGACTCCCGGTGCTTCGCACCGGTTCCGTGTCCGAGCGAAGCGACCCCGAGCCATGCCGAGATCAGGACCTCGGCCTGTTCGAAGTAATCACCCGGGACGGTGCTGCGAGGATAGGGCGGCTGCACACAGCACACGGTCCGATGAACACACCCACCCTGCTCCCCGTCGTCAATCCTAACCTCCGCACTATCGAGCCGCGTGAGATGTGGGAGAGGTATGGCATCGACGCTCTGATTACTAATTCGTACGTTATCTGGAAGCACGATGACCTGAAAGAAAGGGCGCTGGACGAGGGTATACACTCGATGCTCGACTTCCCTGGCGTGGTAGTCACCGATTCGGGCACCTTCCAGTCCTACGTCTACGGCGATGTCGAGGTTGGAGTTTCCGAGATAGTAGAGTTCCAGCGTGAAATCGGCGTCGACATCGGCACTATGCTCGATGTCTTCGGTCGCCCTGACATGAGCCGTGAAGAGCTCGAGGAATGTGTTGATGAAACAGCTCGTAGGGCCAAGCAGTCACTCGAATCAGCAGGAGATACCTTGCTTCTAAACGGGCCAGTCCAAGGGGGTCTGTATGAAGATCTGAGGGCTAAATCCGGTAACCTGATGGGATCTGCCGAAGGAGGAGTTAGGGGCTTCACCATCCATCCGATTGGGAAGCAGCGCTACCGAGAGCTGTTCCAGATTCTGCTCGCTGTTAGATCGACTACTCCCCCCGACCGCCCGGTGCACCTGTTTGGCTGCGGTCATCCGATGCTGTTCCCCTTGGCCATCGCTCTAGGTGCCGACGACCGAATCTTATCCCCTCATGGCACTGTTAGGCTGAAGGGGCTCACTGAGTGGCCGATTCACTCCGTGGCCCTATTCGGCCTTACCCCCGAGGAGGTTCGCGACATGGATCCAGAGGAACGCTCGGTCCTACTCGCTCACCACAACCTCGAGATCACTCAAGCCGAGTTGGCACGTTGCCGCGAGGCGATTCGCAACGGCTCGATTTGGCAACTCGCAGAACGGCGCAGTCACGCCTCACCGCAACTCAGAGATGCCTTCACTTGGGTGCTGGAGCAACTAGAGAAAATTCCAGACGGTCCCGTCGGCGTCTCGGCCATCGATCTCATGGTATCCACCAATCCTGTGAGGAGTGGGGGTGAGAAGCTCAGTGACGACATTGGAACAAGGCCGTACGTCCTACATCTACACACCCTCCTCTCCATGCGATGGAGATTACCTGGGTCATGGTGGGACGGCTCCGACTCCGGTCCCGAGAGGGTTGTGCTGATTGAAGGGACAACCCCGCCGTGGCGTGATTCCGCGCTCGGAGCGGTGGTCTCGGCACTGCTCGAAGAGCCTAGGAGCATTATCCTGCTCTCGACTCCCCTCGGCCCCATCCCATTCACCTTGGAAGATGTCTCCCCCTGGTGCCACCTTGATTGCCCCGACGATGTTTGGTTGAATTCGTACGAAGACGAGGAGATTGCCGAAGGACTAGCCGAACTAGGTCTCGCCGAATTACCCCTGGTTCGCATCGAGCAATGCGCCATGCCCGAAGGAAAACACGTCGGCGATGTGAGGGATTGGCTCGACCGCTGCGCAGTGGTCGACAAACTCGCAGTACTGTGCGGAGTCTCACCGAGCGACGGCTGCAGTTTGACTGAGGGCATGAGCTCCCGCCGGGTCAACGTACTGCTGGAGGATGAGCACATCCTTTCACCGCGTCTGTCCGATGGCGGCATCAGCCTCGCGCTCGGCGGCGCCCAGCGCCTCAATGCCCTCAACCCCGGCCCCCCTAGCCGCTTCGACGATCCGGCCGATGACGGCTTAGACCACCCCGGGATGCCGCGTGTCTGGCTGCTCGATGACGCCATTCCATTCGTTGGCAGGGGCCGCAACGTGATGCAGGGCTACGTACTCGGTGCAGACTCCCATCTGACTCCAGGCCAGCCCTGTCTAGTGGTCGACGGAAACGGTGGGCTGATTGCTCATGGCACTGCTGTGACAACCGCACGAGAGATGGCTCATCTCAAGAAGGGAATCGCAGTCAGGGTGCGCGACGGGGCGCTGAGAGACGATTAGACTCCCCCCCGGTCCCGTTGGGGATTAATTCAAGTGGCGCACTTACTAGCGTAGTTCGACTCCCCTAAGGGAGTCGGGGTTGAAAAATGGGCGAAGAATGGGATGGTAAATCTGTCATCACGGCGCGCAATTTGTGCAAAATGTACGGCCCCCATCTCGCACTGGACGACGTCAATCTCGAGATTCCTCCAGGGGCGGTCGGCATTCTTGGTCCGAACGGAGCTGGCAAATCGACCCTGTTCAAGTGCTTACTCGGACTGATTACTACTACTTCGGGTGAGGGCACCGTCCTCGGTTACGACATCAGGACAGAGGGAGACAAGATTCGCTCCCGCATCGGCTACATGCCGGAGTACGACGCCCTCGATCCCGACCTTTCTGCGATCGACCAAGTCAGGTACGCCGGCGAGTTGCTGGGAATGAATCCAGCACACGCGACACGCAGGGCCCACGAGGTGCTTGAGTACGTTGGCCTGAAGGACCAGCGATACAGAAAGATCGAGACCTACAGCACCGGGATGAAGCAGGCCGCCAAACTGGCCTGCGCCTTGGTTCACGACCCTGACGTCCTGATATGCGATGAGCCCACGAATGGACTCGACCAGAGGGCCCGCGAATTCATGCTCCAAACTCTCCGCCGCACGGTCTCGGAGGGCAACCGCTCCGTTCTGATGAGCAGTCACGTGATGGACGATGTGCAAGAAGTCTGCGACAGGATAGTGATGATTCACAACGGCAGAATCGTGGTGCAGCGACGAATCGAGGATCTCGCTAGGCAGATTGAGCGCGAAATAGAGATCTCCGTGTGGGGCGGTGCTAGTAGGATGCAGCAGGAACTTGAGTCCAGAGGCTTCGTGGTGCGACGCCTCGGGAGGGTGCTTCGAGTGGATAGAGCCGATGATAACACCACGAGAAATATCCTCGAGGCCGCTGTCTCCGCCGACGTGCAAGTCAGGCAGATGCAAGAGTATGAGCCGGACCTTGAGGACATCTTCCTGCTCATCATGGAAAGGCTCGGTGCCGAAGTCAGGAGCACTTCGGATCTAATGACAGCAGCGCACACAGGAGGTGATCGCGATGAGTGATGATGGCATAGACATCGGGGGCAGCAAGACTCGGATGGAGGTGGCCTACGGTGCCGGCGATGGCGACGACGAAGCCAAGGCCATCGTCGCTAGTAAGGAAGCCGAACTGGGCGCTATCTTCGAGCAGTCCTATCGGCCGTGGGATGGCGAACTGGGCCCTAGATGGGCGAGGAACTACGCGATTTTCAGGCACCACGTCTACGGACTGTTCCGAAGCACAGGGCACCGACACTATCATCCGATGGTCAGGCTAACTATCTTCGTCATACTTCTGTTCTCCCTACTGCCTGTGCTGATGCTGTTTCTCGCCTCTCTCTCTGGTGACGGTTTCATGGCCGACACCTTCTCGAGGATGTGGGGTATCAACCGTTACAACCTGTGGGGGCAGGTCCTCGGGTACTTCCCTCGTAATTTGTGCTGTTGGCCTCTACTGACCGCTCTGGTAGTGGGTGGAATGATCTCGGATGACCGCAAGAACGGCAAGGCTTGACTACACCGCGATGAAGTATCTCAGCGTCGCTGTGGTGCTGGGTTTCGTCATCGTGTTGTCCTACTTCGTCTACTACACCTCTGCAATCGTATTCAACGGCGAGGGCTGGGCCTATCTCGTCGACACTCTGCCGATGTTCGTTGGCGGACTGGTTGCCGGAATCCTCGTGGTCATCACCTACACCTCGATTGGTCTCGCCCTCTCAAGCATCAGCCAGAGTCGCTTCTTCGCTGCAATCGCGTTCCTCAGCGTAATCTACGGCACCAAGCTGCTGGCGATGCTAATCGAAACCCAGTTCGACACCTCGATACTCTACGTGCTCAGTCCTTACGACTGTCTGGCTCAAATAGGTCAGTGGCTGCTAGGCATCGATTCCAACTACAATCATCCGTTGGCCTTCTCGTTGGTATCAATCATCACAATCAATGCGGTCTGCATAGCCCTTCTGGTCGCACGCGTCAGCTCTCTGGAGGTGACTAGGGAATGAGCGACAAGACACCTGCCGTTCTCGTTGATCAGGTCTCGAAGTGGTACGGAGAAGTCATTGGAATCAACGACGTGTCATTGGCCATAGATGGTGGCGTCACCGGCGTGCTTGGTCCCAACGGGGCCGGCAAATCGACTCTGTTCAAGCTCCTGATGGGCCGACTCAAGCCAAACCAGGGCAGTGTCAGGCTGTTCGGTGTCGATCCGTGGACCAACACCGCTCCTTACCGACGGGTCGGATATGTCAGCGAGTCTGAGAGGATGTACGACTGGATGACCGCTCTTGACTTCGTCACCACCCTCGCGAGGCTGCACGGGATGACACGGGAGGAGGCTACGGCGAGAGCCGAGCACGTGCTCGATTTCGTAGGTCTGTCTGATGTCCAGAACAAAGAGATAGGCAAGTACAGCAAGGGTATGAGGCAGCGCGTGAAGATAGCCCACGCACTGGTTCACGATCCCGATCTCATCATCCTCGACGAGCCGCTGCACGGCTGCGACCCGATAGCCCGGACAAGCATCATGAGCGTAATCAGAGAGCTTGGCTCGCAGGGCAAGACCGTCATCATCTCGAGCCACATCCTCGAGGAGATAGAGCGCATCACCGAGCAGATTGTCATACTCCACAACGGTAGATTGCTGGCGCTTGGTAACTTGCATGCCATCAGGGCCCTTCTCGACAAGCATCCACATCGCATCCTGCTTACCTGTGACGATCCGCGGCACCTCGCTTCCGAGTTCATCTCCGAAGATCCGGTCTATGGGGTCCGTTTCCCCGAGGAGGGGAAACTAGAGATTCAGACCAACGATCTGTCGGCCGCCCATGCAATACTGCCACGCGTTATTGTGGATTCCGGGACCGATGTCTCGGCAATCGAGAATCCCGACGACAACCTTGAGTCGCTGCTCGGGTATCTGATAGGGGGCGATTCTTGATGGATGCCAAGGGCAGGGCGCTCAGCGAGACCGTCTGGACCCGTCTGGACCGCAAGGCCGGGGCCATTACCGAACTAACAATCAGGCAGCTCAGACATCGCATATCCACTTGGGTCGTCCTCATCGTCGGCGTCCTCGTCATGGCTCTGCTGCTGGCATTCTACGTTGATGCCATTAGGGACGACTTTGAACCAGTCGACAATGACGGTGACTCAGTTGACTGGGACAACGATGGATATCCGCAGGGCCAAGAAAACAAGTATGGAACCAGTGACTGGGATGGACAGGAGTATCCCGGCTCGGGATACTACGTCATGACCGGAGAGATAGTCTGGAACGATGATTCGAGATTCCACAGTGGGAATCACACTTGGGAGGGACAGGGCTATCTTGATTCCGAGTGGGTAGACCTTGATTACACTGGCAGTAGATGGTCTGGACTCATCGACTGGGGCGAGGTGAACCCCTGTCCAGAGGGCGATGTGTTAGATGACTGGTGGCTCGACTGGGGCGAGGCCTGTACCTACGACGACGGATCCTACTTCGTCTCGGGAAAGTTCAGGGCATCCGGTTCGGTGAGTGTGCCTGAGAGTGGCTACATGCAGTGGGGCCACATGACGCTAGCGTCCTACGTCGAGCCGGAACCTGCCTCTATGTACATAGACGAGGACGGCATACTATGGGACGGCAAAGACGTCTCCGATTTGGAAACTATCGAAGAGGTGGACGACGACGGCGACTGCTTGGCGAATATGAATGACAATAACCGCAACGGCATTCCTTGCGATGTAATCTGGATACTCGACGCCGATGGGGATGAGATTATCGAGATTCGTGCAGATTACAATGTTAATGAGGACCCCGAGGAGAGCAAGTACCTCGGAGAATTATCTCACAGGACATTCATCATCGGCACCGGCAAGATGGCCTTCGTCATGATGCTTGGTATTTTCATACCGCTTTTCCTTGCTCTCGGACTGGTCAGAGATGAGACCGAGAACGGCACTTTGCACTACTTGTTGTCGAAGCCTATACATCGTGCCGAGTTCATCATCTACAGGCTGCTTGGGTACTTGCTGCTGGCGGGTACCTACATCCTCGTATTGGTTTTGCTGATGGCTCTGGTCACCTCGCTGATAGGGCCTGGAGACAGTCTAATCAGACTCTCGGATTTCCCGGTGTGGCTCGGCATAGGCCTCGCCACAGTCTTAGTGCTCGCTGCATATGGGGCGCTGTATAACACACTGGGCCTGATTGCGCCCAAGTACGGAGTCTATTTCTGCATTATTCTCGGGATTTGGGAGTTCATCATGGGGATGTTCACCATGACCTTGCCCTCTGCCTCAGTACCGATGTTGTCGATTTCTCACTGGGCGCTTCAACTGATAGACGCCATCGTGCTAATCGCTTGGCCCGATACCCTGCAGTACACACAAATCACCTCGGCATTCGGAATCGACTCTGGACTCTCCTTCTTCTGGCAGCCCCCGGTGCATACTCTGGGCACCCAGAGCCCGGTGGTAGCCCTTCTGGTGAGCATTACCGTCCTGTTACTAATCACCGTCGCGATGGTAGGGATAGGTCAGGCCAGTTTCAAGAATCGAGAGATTATGTGAGGTAGAAATAATGCGCTCTATGGAGAAGTTCGTCGGAGACCTGTCGCTACTGTGGCGACTCGATGTGATGCCCCCAATTCCACGTCTGTCATGGTGGTGGTACTGGGTAATCATGTTCGTGCCGGATCCGGACAACCCTGGCCGTTCGCGTCAATTAATGGTCCTGTGGTCGACCAAGGAGACTCCTGCTATCCGAGTCAGTGGGCACTGGTGGAAGCCAGGTTCGAGGATGTCGATAGACGAGGATGGCGGACACGTGATTCCTGGGATGATTTGCGCGTGGTGGTACGATGGCAAGCGGATGTTCGAGCCGCTTGTGATTAAGGAGTGCCGAATGGCTATGATGACGGCACGGGTGAGGGCACGGGTGCAATCGTTCCGATTCTCGATGAAGACTTCTCGCTCGGGATGCGGCCCGGCAACAAGGGATTCTGGCTATGCCTCACAAGCGATGCAGAGGCGCGAGCCGAGGGGGCGCCAACATCGTTTGAGGCCGAACTCACCCCTTGGTGGGGCCCTCCGAGCACCCTGACATACAGCAACAACGTCTACGGCTTTGACATGGGATACGACATACTGAGGCTACAGGGCACCAAACTGAGCCTCAAGGTGGACGGCGAGGAGTTTGAGGGTACTGCCTACTTCCAGAAGGTCTCTGTACAGGCCCCTTCGTTCCCGTGGTTCTGGGGCATGCTGCACTTTGACGACGGCTCCTACCTTGACTGGTTCATGCCCCACACTACCCCTGGGATGACTTCGATGGACGACAAACCGTGGCGTCTTCGAGATTTCCTCAGGAATCCTGCCATAGGGACTGGAATATTCCACGACGCGAACCGAGGTAGGACTGAGAATTTCAAGCGCTGTGAGGTCGAGGTTTCTGAGCCAGATGATGAGGAGCCGCTGAGGGATGAGCAGGGCAACGTACTGCCGAAGTTCAGAATCAGGATATGGAATGGTCGCACGCAGATATCCATAGACGTCCGCGCGTGCAGCCGGGCACGTTGGACATTCGACCAACCAACGCGAGCTGGTATGGTGAGTCATCTGACCTACAACGAGTACCCACTCGAGGTGGAGAGAATCGCCATCCTCGACGAGCAAGGCCTCAGGACAATTGACGACTATGAGTGGATTATGGGCAACGCAGAGCACACCTGGGGCATCCTGCATTAGAGCAGCAGGTAACCGCCCCTTCCGCACCGTTCATAACGGTGGGCCCACCAAGTCTCGACCGAGGCGATGGAATGAGCGATGAGGACTTGGTGACAAGCGCAGCCCAGCATATTACACAGGGCGATTTCATGGGGGCGATGGCGCTTTTCGAGTCGCTTGTCGATGCCAATCCGGACGACCCCGCAGGATACCACGGCTGGGCCGAGGCCGCCCTCTTTGAGATTCAGAATAACGGCAATACCGATGACAGCGGCAACGACCGCATCAACGAAGGACAGGTTGCCGCATACTTCCGAAAGGCATCCGGGCTGGCTCCTGACAACTCCGAGTATCTGGCTTCGTATGCTAACGCGCTACTGGCGTTCGATCGCATTCCTATGGCCGTGCGCGAGTTCCAGAAGCTACGCGATCTCGGCTCCTCGTCCGATGAGATTGATGTCTCCATCGATCTCTACGAAGCTGCTCGCATGCTAATCGACGCAGTCGACCTCAAGACCAATTTTGACCGCAGCCACCCGTTCGCGAGGCAGTACGTCCCGGTTGCCATTGAGTTCGCCCTTCTCGGCCTCGGTTTCCCATCTGCTAACGAGGCGACGGAGTACCTCACTGAGGACTGAGGGGTGACAGGCCCTTGGACAGCGACCGCGTGATGGTCGCGCTCGGCTATCACGGCGACGCCTTCCACGGCTCCCAGGTCCAGCCCGACATCCGAACCGTCGAGGGCGCGCTCATCCAAGCGCTTGAGCGGCTGGGCTGGTGGAGAGAGGGCTGCCTAGAGATGTCCAGCCGGACCGATGCTGGAGTCAGCGTCCGGATGAATCTGGCCCGAATAGATCTCCCTACTGAGGTCGCTCGCCCCATTGAGGAGACAAATCTTCTGAGGGCGATGAACGACAATCTTCCCATCGGGATGGTGGTTTGGAGTGCAAGGGGCATACCTCAGAAGACCCGTATCAGGCATTCGACTTCGCGTCACTACCTGTTTCGCACCGAGGTCATGCACGATTGGCCACGCGAGGTCGATGCCGAGGTCTTCGCCGAGGCATGCTCGCTGTTTGAGGGGGAGCACGACTTCACCAACATGTGCAGGTTGGAGAAGGAAAAGGATCCGATGAGAACAATCGACGAGTGCACTCCGTGGCTCGCCCCCGACGGTAGGGTAATCGGTATCTCGGTGAGGGCCCACTCCTTCCTTTGGAATCAAGTGCGTAGGATGGCCAGTGCGATCTCCGGAGCAGTATCGGGCAGGAACACGCTGGATGACATCCGAACCGCCCTCGACAGTCCTGAAGACCCCGTCGACCTCGGTCGCTCTCCTTCGGATGGACTCGTCCTATGGTCGATAGAGAACCCGCACTCAGATGGGATGACTGACGGCTTGTTGCCCGAAACAAGTTGGTTCTCCGAGCCGCCGAGTGATATGAGGGGGCACACTAGGTGGCTCGCACTCGCCCGTCTTGAGATGGATACGCTACTGGAGCGGGAGTGGCTGAAACGGCTCAACTGAGCCTGACGGCAATCTCGTCGCCATCCTCGCATGGCAACGCTTCGCGCAGGAACGAGGACGAAATCACCTCGGCTGTTTGGGTGTGTCGGGTCAGGTCTGGGATGAGGATGGCGCAGGATATCCAATCGTTCCCGCCCCTGCCGATTTCAGCCTTGAACGCGGTCGCCCCTCCGAACGAGCGACCTGACCGCTCGAAACCATGTATCCTAATCGGCTCCGCACTCTCGGCACTCTCGCCTTCCTCGAGGCCTGCTAGGACCCTCAGTCCCTTGTAGTTCGACAGGTTATCTCCATACAGGTCGATGTTCAGAGTACCGGGCCAAGCACCAGTGCCCAAAACGCCTTTGAATTGGTTCTGGTAGTGCGGCTGTGCCATGAAGACATGGGCCCTGCCCAAACCACTCGACACAATTCCACTCAGATGCACGGCCCTGCCTCGAGGCGACCGCTCATAATATTCCTCATTGTGAATCAGAGAGCAAACTGTTGCCCTTGTGCCGCAACCTGCCAACCTAGGTCTAACAACTCCTCGGCCTCTGGCCCCGGGCCCAGAAGGGGGTTGGAGTGATTCAGGTGGATGAAGTGTATCTCGGCATCGCCCTCGACTTGTTCGCCCAGTCTCGCTAGGGTCTCGGTCACGGTCGGGTGAGGTATCTCTGACATATCGCGACCGGGCAGCTCGCTCGAGTCCCAGAACGAGCCATCGAGCAGGGCGATGCTGACTCCGAGGTCCGACAGCCACTGGCGAATCGAGTTAGCGCCGTGTCTGCCAAGAGTCTGAGCCCAGTCGTCGTGATCCGGCAGAAAGAGTGCGGAGCGAGAAGGCCCCCTGATTATCACGGCGTGGGTGTCGGCGTGCTCATCTCTGTGTGGGACTGGCACGAACTCTATCTCGAAGCCGCAACTCCCGCTCGGGCCAAATCGCTCCATTGGCACTATCTCCGTAGAGTCGAATGGCCCCAGCGCCTCTCTCTTAGCCAACTCATCCAAGACAGATGCACTAGCGAACAGCGGCAATTCGGAGCATCCCATCACCTCGTTTCCGAACTGTCCTAGTCCGTCTATGTGCCCGAGGTGGATGTGAGTCAAACTGACGCTGTCAGGACGTGCAACTCCCTCGGCACCCATCGTCTCTGCCCATAGCCGCATTTGATCGGGCAGAGAACGACTCGCCTCGATGAGATGCAGGCTGCCGTCACTTCCGCGGATTCCGCACGCCACAGGGTGCCGGCGGAGCGAAGGATCGCGATGCGCCGCCATACATCGCACGCACGAGCAGCCCGCGTGTGGCACACCTCCGTCTTGCGCAATTCCGAGAAGTACCAGAGTCACTTCCATAATTCGCGGTAGCGGTATCAGAAATGAAGCACTCGGATGCCGAAACCGCGTGGGCTGTTCCGATGGAGCCATGAACCTCACCGGTATTTGCGGGGCATGGCGGCCGACCTGTCGTGGATGCGCGAGCGCTACGAGCAACTACGCTCTCAGGGCCTCGACTGGGACCCGCCAGCCCTACAATCGGCTAGCGAACCGCGTTGCATGGTCGACGGCAGAGAGATGATCTTGCTCTCAGCCAACAACTACCTCAACTTGACAACTCACCCCAAGGTTGTCGAAGCAGCCGTGGAAGCCACCCGCAAGTATGGGGCCGGTTCGGGCTCGGTGCGCGCGATAGCCGGAACTCTCGACCTACACCTTGAGGCCGAGCGAGTATGCGCCCACTTCAAGGAGGTCGAGGCAGCGCTGATCTACTCGGCTGGCTACACTGCCAACGTGGGCCTCATCCCCACCCTCGTTCGCGGCTCTGAGGATGTCATAATCTCAGATGAATTGAATCACGGTTCCATCATCGATGGAGTCAGACTGACCAAGGCATCTAGGGCTGTGTACCAGCATAACGACATGGCTGCGCTTGAACAGGTCCTGAAAGAACACTCGGGCAGCGAGAGGAAACTAATCATCACCGACGGTGTGTTCAGCATGGACGGTGACATCGCACCGCTGGACGAGATTACCGAGCTCGCCGAGCAGCACGACGCTATGGTGTTCGTCGACGACTGCCACGGCGAAGGAGTTCTTGGTGACGGCAGGGGGATTGTCGCGCATTTCGGATTGCAGGGACGAGTAACCTTTGAGATCGGCTCTTACTCCAAGGCACTGGGCGTCCAAGGCGGTATTGTCGCAGGCTCAGAAGATGTCCGAAGGCATGCTCTCAACCACAGCCGCTCGTGGCTGCTTTCGGGCAGCCAGCCACCAGGAGTGGCTGCCGCACAGAAGGCGGCCATAGAGGTCTTGATGTCCGAACCACAGCACGTTCGCAAACTATGGGACAATACCGAATACTTCCGAGGCGAACTTGACTCATTGGGCTTCGACACGGGCATGAGTGAGACTCCCATCATCCCGGTGATGTGCGGAGAGAGCCGATTGGCGCAGGACCTGTCTGCTGCATTGAGGAAGGAAGGAGTAATGGTGGGCGCCATTGTTTTCCCTATGGTAGCCCGTGACAAGGCACGGGTGAGGACACAGATGTCTGCCGGACTTACCCGTGATGATCTGCAGGTGGTTTTGGGTAAGTTCGAAACTTGTGGACAGGAACTCGGATTAATTTGAGGTGATGAGATGACTACACAGACAACTGAGAATAGGGAAAGACTGCTTGTGGTATGGCTGATCGCCTCGGCTTTCGGCATAATGTTCGCCGTACTATCCTGGATGCAGGAATCGGGAATCCTGCCTCCTGCCGATGAACTGGGGGCATGGAAAGGACTGCTCGCCGTGTTTACTGGACTGACTCTCTATTGGATTGTCGCCAGAACTATGTCAGGGGGCCCGGGTGATGAGTGAGTTGGGACGCTGGCCAATCAGTTGCGAGATTCCTGTACAGTGGGGTGAAATGGACGCCCTCAATCATGTCAACCACACCGTGTTCATCAGGTGGATGGAAACTGCTCGCATGCACTACTTCATCGCCTGTGGATTCACTGACTTGTTCGATTCTGAGGGAATCGGACCTATTCTCGCCGGGCTCAAAGTGGATTACAACGCCCCGGTCGGGTTCCCAGACACTGTAACCGTCCATACCACTGTCACTCGCATAGGCAACGCGTCGTTTGAAATGGGGTACCGAATCACTAGCTCTGCCAAGGGCGACGAAGACGTCGCTACCGGTACTGTCTCAGGCGTCGTCTTCGACTACAATTCCGACTCTAGCACACCGATGCCTGATTCCTTGAGAGCCAGTATACTACAGCTCGAAGCTACCGGAAGCGTCTAGAAAGAAGCCTCTACGACTTCCTCAAGATCCCCATCATCCGCTTCCGAAGGCTCGTCCACAGACCTCTCATCAATCGTCCTGCGCATCCCCTCGAATGGTGCAAGGCCGCGATCAAGCCTGTCGAGTATCCTCCATCGGGGGGCGTACGAGAGGTGGATGTAGAGAGGGCCGGGGTAGACGAAGCAGAACCAGCCTACCCAAGTCGCATACTCAGGGACCTCGTTCATCATCGAGATGGAGAGCACCGCCAAGCCGATGAAAGGGAATGGGAACAGATATCTGCGTCGGTTCTCAAGGCGGATTGGAGGACGTTTTACTACCGAGGCGAGCATCGAGGAGAAGCCGCCGAGGAAGGCTGTCAGGGTGATTAGAATCAGCGTCTGCAGACTCCAATCTCTGAGGGTCACCTCCAGTGCCTGTCCCTCGTTGTTTCCTATGTAGCCGTAGGGTAGAAGTAGAGTCAGGCCCATCAAAAGCCCGTAGAACCCGCCGACGAAAACCGGATGCGAAACCGTCAGAGGATAACGAAGAAACATCTGACTGAGCGAGCCACCCTCGAGCATGTACCTATGCTCGAAATCCAACTCATCGAGCCTGTCACGCCAACCTGACACGACCCTGCCCGCAGACGCCTCCGCTATCACCGTTACGGGTGGTTTTCGGCGTTTTCTCCTGCGTTGAAATCGCGCTCCTGTGCTATTGCGAGGCCGCGGTCTTTGCTGATTTCAATGTCGGAGGAGTTATCATGTGACCATCTATACGTCGGTTGCTAAGGGATAACATGAGCGACGAGGATACAATCTTCACAATCACCGAAGCCAATCTCGACTCAGGCCTCAGGGGCGTACCGGTGGGCACCTGTAGGACCTCATTCGTTGACCCCCTAGAGGGAGTCCATTACGTCGGCTATCCTGTGGGCGACCTAGCCAATCTCGAAGAGGAGGATGTGATTTACCTCCTGATGCACAAGCGCCTCCCCAATCCGGAGGAGTCCGAGGCCTTCCACGCTGAACTTGCACACAGGGCAGAGGAAGTTCCAACCGGAGCGCTGCGCGTGCTCGAGTCACTGACTCCGGGAAGCGGTCACCCGATGGACTGGCTAGCAATCGGGATTATGTCGCTGGGCGCTGCTGACACCACCGGAGATGCACGGGCCGACTCGATGAACCTCATCGCTAGGATGCCGGAGCTGATGGCCCGGATATTCTTGCTCCGAGGAGGCAAGCCGGAGGAACTCAGGCCACGCAAGCCCGAACTCGGGCTGGTCGAGAATTTCGTCCACATGCTGGGAGTCGAGGGCGCCGAGGCCGAGAGGATGGAGCGCATGCTGCGATTTTTCTTCATACTGCACATGGACCACGGTGGCGGCAATCTCTCGACTTTCTCAGGTAAAGCCGTTGCCAGCGGTCGCGCCTCAATCTACGCTTCTATCGCCAGCGCGATGAACGCGCTGTCAGGACCTCTGCACGGACGCGCCAATCAGGCTTGCCTTGAGTTCGTCCAGAGGATAGGGACCTCGGACCCCAGTGAGATCGAATCCTTCGTGCGCTCGGAGTTGGCTGCCCGTCGACCAATTTACGGTTTCGGTCATGGCGTTCTTCGCGCCGAAGACCCACGGGCTAAACTCTTGATAGAACTCGGTGAGGAGATATGCCCCGATGACGAGAACTTCAGGACCGTCACTGCTCTTCGAGAGATCGTACCTCCAATCCTGAAGGAAATACCGAAGATCAGCAATCCTTACCCCAACGTCGATCTCGCCAGTGGCAGTTTGCTGAACTCAGTAGGCTTCCATAAGCCGGACTACTATACGACATTCTTCGGCTGGGCACGGGTCGCTGGAATATGCGCGCAGATACTGGATGAGCGAAATGCGCGTGAAGGTCGGGGCACACCGATTTACAGGCCCAAGTACATCCCGCGCAATCAGCCGCACCAGCGACTTGAGTAATCAGTCGGTGTCACCTGCTCCACGATGCCCAATCAGTCTCGGACTGCCCCATGGCAGTCCGTTCTCAGCCTCTGCAGCCCACTTGTCTTCCGATCCTGCCCAGAACATGCGGTGACCTTGCTCGATAATCATCTCCCTCTTTCGATGACTCTCCAATTCGGGCCATGTGGGAAGGGACTCTCCCGCTTCCCTGATCAGGTCACCTCGCTCCGAGTCCGTGGCAGTATCAAGGCGTCCACGCCACTCATCGTCGAGCGGCTGGCTGGCAGGCCTCATCCAGCGTGCCTTGCCATCAGGTAGGGAGAAGACACCCGGGTCCATATGATCGGAGATGAGCGATATTCCTGCTTCTAGCATCGAAGCCTCTAGTTCCAGCGGCGCGGGCCAAACATGCAGCCCCATACCCGCTCGAGCTCTGTTGAGACGTTCGAGACCCCCTCCACTGATTGCCATCGGTGTTCCGGGATGTGCAAAACGCTCCCACCCCTGTAGGTACTGGAGTGTCATTGCAATAGCAGGCATCCTCTCTTCTCGATGCTCCTTGATCAAACCTGTGACCGTACTGAGCACAAAGCCCGGAGTTCCGACGAGTCGTTTGATACGATAACTCCCCCAAGGTCTGAGATAGGGTGACAGACGAGTCACCGGAAATCCGAATCCGACTGACTTGGCGACAGGGCCGATTCTCGGGCTAAAGCTGTACACCAGTGCCGACCTATCGGGCAGGTCAAACGGGTCAAGACTCTCCTCTAGGAGACTCATCATGGCACTCAGATGAGCATCGACGTCGTCTATCTGCGCTGCTGGATGCGGAACTTTGAACTCGATGTTCGCAGTCTTTCCACCGGCCTGCCAGACATCTGTCAATACTCCTTGAGAGAGTAATTCATCGAATGTAACGGTACCTAGAGAGCGTATTTCGCTGGTACTCATCCTCTCTATACTCCTCTCGAATTTACTCCCTTCCCCTGGAACCAGCTCGTTGTGATAGATCACGAACTCGCCGTCGCTGCTGAGGCGAAGGTCGAATTCAATTCCGTCGGCGAACTGCATGCCATGCAGCAGTGCTGCGAGGGAATTCTCCTTGGGCTGGTCCCAGACAGTCATGCAAACACTCCACGCGTGTGGTGTCCAGTCCAAGAATGCAATGACGGAATATGTACGCCACCTCCCCAATGCTCAAACCCTCGGACCTCCAGCGCTGCCTAGGTAGTACCATGTCAGACACAGTTGAATTAGACCTCGAATCAAATCCACAAGCAATACGCGGGTATGCATTCTACGATTGGGCCAAGTCCTCTTTCGAGACCAGTGTTACCACCGCTGTCCTACCAGCATGGTTCGCCTACATATTCCTGAAGGCGAACGGGCTGGAGGCCACCGTTCTTGGGGTATCAATGACCAGCGACGCAATCTGGTCATATTCGGTTTCAATCGCCGCGATTTTCGTCGCCATACTGGCTCCGTCCCTCGGTGTCATAGCCGACCGACGCGCCATCAAGATATGGTGGCTAAGGATTCTAACCTACCTCGGGGCCGCGTCGACATTCTTGCTCGCCTTCGCTCCGATGCTCGGAGTATCTCAACAGTGGGTCTGGCTGATTGTGATGTTCTTGATGGCAAACGTCGGCTTGAACGGCGCTGGCGTGTTCTATAATGCGTTACTCCCTCATTTGGGAACCGACGACGAGATGGACGCCATTTCGAACAGGGCGTACGCCTACGGCTACCTCGGTGGGGGGCTGCTGCTCGCGGTCCATCTGGTCATGTTCCTTTCGATTACCGGAGACTGGGTCATTCCATTCATAATGGCTTCATCCGGAGTGTGGTGGCTGGGGTTCGCTTGCCTGACCTTCGCTTGGGTGCCCGAGCCGCCGATTGAGAATGAGATGGAAGTACTCGGGGTCGCCGACTCCGCGAAGTTTGCCTTCGGCGAGCTGAAGAAGACTTTCGGCCAGGTCACTCACTTCCGCACGCTTTTCATCTACATGATTGCCTACTTCTTCTTCATAGACGGCATTAACAGCGTCTCAGCCCTAGCTGGAATCTACGGAGTAACCGTACTCGGTCTGACTACTGGAAATCTGATTGCCATTATCTTGATCATTCAGTTCGTGGCTGCACCATGTGCAATCGGCTTCACAATACTCGCGAAAAGGACATCCACACACTACGCGCTCTCCTTCTCTCTAGTCATGTGGGTTGTTGTCATCGTTGGTGCCTTGTCCTTCGCCCCCCTAGTTCTCGAGTCGCATGACGAGTATGACATCCAGTTCGACTGGGATGCGGACGGCGATGGGATTGCCGATGCCGAAGATGATGACACCGATGGTGATTGGTACTCCAATGCGGCGGAGGAAGAGGCAGGCACCGATCCGCTGGACCCTTCAAGCACGCCCAACCCGAATCCATCGATATGGTTGCAGCAACGTCTAGCTGGAAAGGGGCAGTATATCGTATCCGTTGGAGATGGCACCTACGAAAACGGCCTGTCTCAGAGCGCTGGGGAGCAGGCTTGGGGGTCAGAGTGGTCGGATGTCCTCCCCCTTCACTTCGTTGAGAATGAAGCCGGAGACACAATCTACGAGTTCGATAACCCTACTGGCCCATCTTCAGCAGTCCTAAATGACAGCAGAATATCTGATTTCACCGCTACCTTCGACGAGGGCAGCCGCTTGAGCATGAGTGTCCAAGGTGGGGGTTTGAGCGGCACCACTGCACTGGGCGATGATCACCCTACAAGTTTAGGCGATGGTCCTCTGGATTTCGTTTCAGAAGCCGTTCGTGACAATCTCTGGAAGCCCATTGGATTCGGTGTTTTCATGCAGTTCCTGCTACTGGGGTGCATGGCAGGGGCTCTGCTGGGTGGCTCACAGGGATTGGCGCGCAGCATATTTGGGCAGATGGTGCCTGAGACCCGCAGCGCCGAATTCTTCGGTTTCTTCGGTTTCTTCGGCAGAGTGGCAGCAATCATAGGGCCACTCCTGTATGGCACTCTCACGGTGATGTATGACAGCAGAGTCGGGATAGCCAGCATCTGCGTCCTGATTGTCATCGGCTCGGTTATGATGAAGTGGGTCGATGTTGACGACGGCCGCCGCGCGGCAATGGAAGAGGATGCCCGTAATCGCGGCATCAGCC
The DNA here is from genome assembly GCA_004195715.1 of Methanobacteriota archaeon. Lineage (GTDB taxonomy): Archaea > Thermoplasmatota > Poseidoniia > Poseidoniales > Thalassarchaeaceae > Thalassarchaeum. Next base: position 45,009 of record PSPX01000011.1, read on the forward strand.
TCGATTAGTCAGGCGATCGACAACCAGAGCGATCTCTAGTAGGATCAGCATAGGGCCGCCGACGAGGAAGAGCGAGAGCGGATCAGGAGGGGAGAGCATTGCTCCGACGAGCATTGCTGAGAACCACAGAATCTCTCTGTTGTCAGTGATGCTTGAGCGCTCAATCACACCGTATCGAAGCAGCAGTAGAACTGCTAGTGGAACTTGGAATCCGACCACGGAGGCGAAGTACAAGCCAACAATGAATCCTATCCATGATTGTAGTTGCCAGGTCGACTCGAGCCCCGCAGCAGCAGCGTCTTCGGACAGGTAATCAAGAAGCATCGGCACCAGTATCTCGTGCGCATACATTCCTCCTCCGACACCGAGTCCAAGAGCGCAAACAAGAACAAAGAGCAGTCCACCTAGCCCCCCTCCAATAGGGACGAATTTCCTGCGGTAGGCATCAGATAGGATTTTGCGACCGTTCCAACCCATGTCGCAGAGAATCGCTAGGACCACGAGTGCAATGCCGAGATTTGCTGCAATCCTGAGTCTCAATAGTACAACCTCCATCGGTTGCAAAATGATCACCTGCACACCGTCAGGCAGGTATCCATCGGCCTGCAGGAGCCACTCTATGGCATCACCAGCGGCGGGGTAGCCACCGATGAGTCCGATCATGAATACTGCCACGAGCAGATACAGTCTGCGAGTCATATGCTCGATGAGCCCGCGAACGGCGGCACGAGGTAGTACATCGGCTGAGCCCTCGGCCATGCTGTGGGTAGGCGTCCTGTTCCTGAATACATCGCAACGCAGACTAGTCTCGCGGATTCATTTCCGCGTGATGATTGTCAGTAGATCGTCGTCCTTGAGGACATGGTCCAATCCGACTCTCTGCCAGTCGAACTTTGCACTCGGACCCTTGACTCTGGCGTACCGGAACTTGCGGACGAAATCACGGTGCAACTTGGTGCAGATATCGCGAACCGTTGAGGTGTCCTTGACTATCAGAGGCTCGATTAGGTCCGCCTCTTGGCCCTGCGGTTTGAGGTATATCGACATGAAGTGCAAATTATCGAAGATGAAGTCCTTCATCTGGTCGATTCCCTCACCTGTCTTCGCTGAGACCTCTAGCACCGGCCAGCCCTCCGGCAACCTCGATCTGGATCTTTCAAGGTCGTTCTCGGTAGCTAGGTCGATCTTGTTGAGGACCACGACTGCGCGACTGTAGACGCGACTCCCAGCCAATGTGTCGACGATGTGGTCGTCGGTTACATCGGTGCGCAGAGTAACCGTTGCAGAGACGATTCCAAAGCTGCGGACTATCTCCCGAATCTCTTGTTCGGTCAGATTGGTCTGCTCAAGAGTCGACCGCACGACTATTCCTCCCCGCTCCGTCCTCGTGATGAAGACCTGTGGCGGCTGTTGGTTGAGCCTCATTCCTGACTTCCATAGCTCTTGGTCCAGTATCTCGAAGTGCGACTTCTGGAAGGGATCCATCACATACAGTACCATGTCTGTGCTGCGAATCACATTGAGGATCTCGCGTCCCCTGCCTTTCCCTTCAGCCGCCCCCTTGATCAGCCCAGGCAAATCGAGAATCTGGATCTTAGCCCCCCGGTGCTCCATCAATCCAGGGATGCAGGTCAGTGTGGTGAATGCAAAGTCTCCGATATTCGATTCTGCATCTGTCAACTGGGAGATTAGACTTGACTTACCGACGCTCGGGAAGCCGACCAGTGCGACCGACGCGTCGCCTGATTTCTTGACCTCGAAACCCGGCCCGCCACCACTGGACTTGGCATGCGCTTGGGCTTTCTCCTTGCGGGCCTTGAGAGCGGCGATTTTTGCCTTGAGCTTGCCAATGTGGCCTTGAGTAGCCTTGTTGTACTTGGTCTTGCTAATCTCATCCTCGAGAGACTTAATCTGTTCCTCTATAGTGGCCAGTACAATCCCTCCAGCGCCCATTCGGACGCCACCCACGCCTCGCCCCGGGTTCTTGAATCCGGTGGCGCTTCAGCGCTCGCCGTAGGCGAGCGAGGGTTCTTTGCGTACCACCGAGTGGTGTGTATGGGGCGAGTACTTTGGCCGATATCATCCTCCTTCTAGTCGATCGAGAGGGCTTTGATAGCCTATGTTCGAAGCCTCTCGGTGAACTGCTACATGGCATGAAAGGTCGTGCCCTCAGGGCGCTACGACCAGAACTGGATGCGCGCTTCCACAGGAGCTTCGATGTCGATATCGAGGGAGATGTGATGGAGTGGTCGGATACAAAGGACAATCTGGACCTTTCCAAGCCACTCGCTGAGCAGGGATTGGATTCCAAATCGTCCTGCGAACTGGCACTAGCACTAGCACGCTGGTGCTCGTTCGGAGAGTGGAGTTGCTGGGATGCCAGACTGTTTCTGTACATCGAGCCGCTTCTAGGCAGAAATCTATCTAGGGAGGAGTTTCTGAAGCAGCAGGTTTGGTCAGAGTTCTCTGAGTCTCTATCTAGAATAGATAGGGTATCTTACTCGGAGTCAGTGGTGCTTGACTGGATGTCACGTCGACAGGGTTTCGGCGAGACGATGGAGCCTTCTGAGGATCCTCGTATATTGCCTACCATGGAGTCCCACCGCAGTGCCAGCGAATCGCTGTTTGACTTTCTTTACAGGGTACGCAGTGAGGGACTGTCTATGCTAATCGGCAGAGAGTTCCTAGAGCCGGGACTTTGGAATCTTGACTCTCAGAGTCTGGGCGAGGTGAGGGGGGTGGCAGCATGACAGATCTTCCCATGCACCCGGAGCCACCGGTATCGCCGCCAGATCCTAGCCTAGTAGTTCTAGGACGATTCCAGCCGTTTCACCACGGTCATGCACTATTAATCAAGGCCGCCGAGGAGTGGCGCAGACTCAATGCTTCAGAGATGCCACTTATCATCGTGATAGGATCTTCTAACAGGCCAGAGTCAATGGAAAACCCGTGGAGTTCAGCAGAGAGAATTGCAATGCTCAATACATGGTTGGAGGCAGAGGGTATTGTTGATGTTAGCATAGTCTCGGTTCCGGATATCGAGGATCCGCCTAACTGGGTAGTTCACGCTGAAATGTATCACGGAGCAGCCGGCGTCTTCTTCACCAGCGACATCCCTTCAGCAGAGCTCTACGAGACTGCTGGTTGGCCCGTCGTAATGACGTCACTAGAGCAGCGAGACAGCTTCGAGGGATGGCGAGTCAGGGAGACAGCGAGGATGATGTCGACCGTGGATGATGAGGAAGCAGTGCGCAGTGTCTTATCACACTCTATTCCGTTAGTGGTTGTCGAACATCTCATCAGTTGCAATGCATTGAGGCGCCTCGCCTTCCTCGGCGAAGGCGGTGAACCGGTTGGCTAATCACCAGACGCCTTCAAAGGTACACGAGTCGTTGCACGTGTCGATGATAATCCCTGAGTCAAGATACTCAAAGGCCATGTTGTAGGCCTCAGGAACTCCTAAAATCTGTCCATGGGCATTAGAGTGGTAGTCCAATGATCCAGCTAGATTGCCGATTGGGACCTCGGGGAAACCTCCATCGAAGTACACGACCCCCGATCCCTCGATTGGTCCGCTTTCCAACTGTACTCCCCAAGGGTGCCAAGGAGAGGATTGCAGGTTCGAGATTCCTGCCGTTCTAACAGCCCGGTCGCAACTCAAAGTCGATACTTGGAAATCGTTCATCGAGGTGATGTAGAGCATTTGGAACGGTTGAATCAATCCCTCGAGACCATTCTCGTGGTATGGCAAGAAAGTCTCAGCATCTAGGGAATCCCATATTGATTGCAGTGCAGCAATCATGATTCCCCTATCGTTCCTAGAAGGGTATGCTATGCTCTCGGCAAAGAGCATCTCGAAGGTGATGTAGTGAGTTGACCTCTCTATCTGCTGAGAGAAAGATGAGCCTCCAACCCAAAGTACCCCGCGATCTACTTCGGGAACCATGCTCATCAGAGCGGGCCCACGCAGACCTCCAAACGATATTCCCCAATAATCAACATTTGATCCATCTACTAAATTGATGCCTTCGTGGACGAACTCTTGAAGGTCAGCACACACACCAGTAAATGTTCTAATCATGGCTAGGTTGTTGACGATGGACTGCATATGACGCTCGTGCTGGTGCTGGAAGTACTCGACATTAATCAGCGAGTAGGTCAGAGCATCGAAATCGCCATCAGAACTCCACCCCTTCCAATCAGTCGCTAACATTACTCTCCCAGTAAGATTGGCGAATTCCCGACTCCCACCGGCCATCCCATCACCGTCGCCCATGAATCCGTGACCCAGGACAGTCAGGAGTCCCGAACGTCCCTCATCAGCAAGAACCTGCGGGATGAGTATAGTGAAGACCACTTCTCTGACATCGATAAATTCAGGGGCACCGCTTGAATCTCTCCGCATCTCTGCAGGAGGGTAGTCTGACTCCATGTATTGAGGGGTACTGAATGTCCCTCGGATAAGTCGGAAAGTGGAATTGTCCTCGCCGTAGTTTTCGACGACCTCGGTGATGTTGCAGCGTATTCCCTCGTCTCCAAGCCTCTGAGATGCATCATCACGCATAGAGACCATATCTTGCAGGATGGAAGCTGTTGAAGCGGTGTGGAAGAACCACGCAGCCTGCAGACTCGTCCTTTCTGCGCCCGCGTCGCCTAGGGCATCAAACAGCCCTTCGTACTGGTCTCGCTGTGACTCAATTTGTGGTGAGTCGGTGGTCAGGCCGTCCCTTAGTGCGACAAAAGCATCAGAACCCTCAATCGAAATGCCCTCTGAATCTACTAGATTTCGGTACGCAACGCCATAGGATGCATCGTGGTCGAGACCGCTAATCGGGCGGACATAAACGAAGGTCGGCTCGTCATCTTGGCTCCTCATGTCAATTTCGACCCAGTGCGGTAGGAGCTCTCCCGTATCGAGGTTCATCAGCAAAGTGCTGTGCGCTGAGTCGAGGGATTCTGCGATACTGTACTGGCCAGCCATGCCGGAAACGTCTGGAGTAGAATCGAATGTGGTGAATATCTGAGTGGAGGGACTGTAGCCGTCCAATCTGTTGAGCATGTGGAACTCATCAGTTGGCCCTGAACCTGAATCGGGAATCGCCTCACCCGGTATATGCAATCTGTAACCCGTTGCCATAGTTTCGTCGTCTACAAGGAAAGCAGGTGCCGGAAAGGGAAGCATACAGTGGTGCGGATTGGTATCATCGCAGAATTCTGACTGCGAGGTCAGTCTCACATCGGGTTCCGGTTCCGGTTCGGGGTAGACGCAGGATCTGTCGGACACAGTCGCATCTGGGTTGTAGTTCTCCGCAGACTGGTCCATGCAACCTGCAATCTCTTCAGGCTCCTCCTCAATCTCTCCTCCAGTGCAGCCGGACAGCAGCATGGAAATCACAAGTAAAATCGCTATTCTAGACTTAGAGTTGCCATTCATCTTCCTTTGTGAGGCTCTGAGTAGTTATGAACTATCGTTAGGATGCGAGTATCCTGTGGAAGTGGTGAACCCCCGTCTCTTTTGTAGGGGAATATCGCCCCCTATCATACACTCCTGCTGCCACTCCTCTCTGTGTGGCCTCGACGATTCCCTGATCCTCGCCCTCTACCTTGTCAAGATCCCCCCCTGCTCCCATTCCGAGCTTCGAAGAATCCCATACAAAGCCGTGGTAGACTATTCTGGTGCGGTCTACTGAGAGGGGGGTGATGATATTGACAGACAGCCCCCATGGGTAGAAGTTCAGCATCACACCAGGGTAGAGCCAGTAGTAGTAGGCTGCAATTCGCTGCCCATGGTCGGGCGATGAATCGGGCAGTTCGAAGCATGACTCGTTACTGCGGGCGATGCCAATCTGCAGAACACCTCCCTCAAAAAGCTCAGTCCGGTATGAGTCATAGTCAAGCTCCTCATGCAAATCACCGTGGACGTAAGGAATGTGAAATCCCTCGAGGTAGTTGTCAACATAGAGTGCCCAATTCGCATCGATGTCGTACGAGCGGTGGCGCGAAGGGTCATGCTGGAATGACTCAATGGGCATCCATCCAATCCGCGACTCCAGTTCTTCAAGGCAATCTTCGAAGCGGTTCGGTTTGGTCCCAGCAAAGAGAAGCCCCTTCCAGCGCTTCAGGGCGAAAGCAGCGAGATTGTCTGAAGGGCTGGGAAAATCCTCCACCTCATCGAACTCTGGCATGTTTCGAAAGCAACCGTCTAAACCGAATGTGCGGCCGTGGTAACCACAGCGAAGAGTCGAGGCATTGCACGCCTCAGTGGCCACCAGCATCCCGCGATGGGTACAGACGTTGGAAAGACACCTGACAGCATTATCATGGGCGAGCAGCATTGGTTCGCCCACTAGACTCTCCATGTGTTCGAGAGGGAGAACGTTGTGCTTTCCCAATTGACTCTCGTGAGCAGCGAAGTGCCAGCAATCCGCGAATCCACCTACTATTTCTGAGAAAACTTCCTCATTGGTGTAGTAACGCGAGGGAAGCGTCCGCGCCTTCTTGATATCGGGGTCAATCACTCCACTGTCCGGCATCACTCACCCTCGGCCACTATCACTCTAGCAGCGCGGAGGACACGGTCATGGTACATGTAACCGACCTCGATAACTTCGATGACGCTACCCGGCTCGCTGCCCTCTGGGACTGGAACTGTTGCAATCGCCTCCATCATCGTGGGGTCGAATGCAGATTCGACCTCGATTTGGCTCACTCCTTCGGCCTCCAGAGCCGCCTTGGCTCCCCCGAGAGTGAGTCTGACCCCTTCGCTGAGGGCATCTGAATCATCTCCGTTAGTAGCTTCTAGGGCCTTCTCGAGACTGTCAACAAGAGGAAGCATCCTCAGCGCCATCGACATCCCTCCGTAACGCATCGCCTCGGACCGCTCCCTTGCGGCCCTCTGTCTCACATTGACCATCTCTGCAGCGGAGTACTGGAGCTCTTTCTCGAGTTCTGCTACTCTGGCTCCCAGATCCTCAATCGGGTCGGACTCTTCGTCCTGCTCGACAGCCTCGTCGCCAGCGTCGTCTGTCACGCTATCGCGTCCTGTGGCCCATTCAATAATCCAATGGTATTCTATTCAGCATAGAAGTACTCTCCCTTGGCCTTCTGTTCTCGGTCCTTGACACTCCCAGGTTTGTTAATCCGGGGTCTGTGGGAGTCATGGTCACGACGGAAGGTGACGTCCACGTCAGACAAGAAGCGGTTCATCCCCCTGCGTAGACTGAGAGGGCCAACGGCGTTGCCGTTACTGCCGCCCTCACCATCGAAAACCAGAAGAGAGTCACTGACGATGTCGATGAAGTAGATGTCATGGTCAATTACCATGGCGGCCTTCTCGTTGCTCTCCATGGTCCTGCGGATAGCCTTGGCTGTCTCCATCCTAGCGTTGGCATCTAGGTGCGCGCTCGGCTCGTCGAGTAAGTATAGGTCCGCCTCCTTACCGAGGCAGATGGTGATGCTTACTGCCTGGAGCTCACCACCGGAGAGTTTCTTGGCCTGTAACTCCAGCATCTTGTCGACCTGCAGAGTTCGAACTACCTGTGTGTGGAACTCCCCAGTGCGCCACTTGTTGCCCAGTTCGGTGTCGAGCCAGTCTTGAACAGTCCCGTCGAAGTCGGCGCTGACGTGCTGGGGCTTGTAGGATACCTTGGCATCCATTGTGCACCATCCTTCGTCAGGGTCCATCTCTCCAGCGATGATTCTGACCATCGTGGTCTTCCCGGTGGCGTTGGGGCCTACGACACCTACCACCTCGGCTGACTTGACCTCGCCCTCTCCAGTCTTGAGGTGGAAATCGCCAAGCGTCTTCTCGATGCCGCCCCATTTCAGAATCGGCGCGCCGACCCCCTCTCCCCTAGTACGGCCACGTAGGAACTGTATCGGCTTCTCACGAATCCTGATGTTCTCTTCAGGAAGAAAACCGTCTAGATAGGCGTTGATTGCAGTGCGCGTCGAACGTGGGGGGGTGAAGATTCCGTAAGCTGCGCGCTCACCGTAAACCACGTGCAGCAGGTCACACAACACATCGAGGATTGCTAGGTCGTGCTCAACGACTAGGACACGCTTGCCGCGCTCGGCCAGATTCTGAATAATTCTAACCATCCTTATCCTCTCGTGGATGTCGAGATACGAGGACGGCTCGTCAAAGAAGTAGACATCAGCCTCCTTGAGAAGAGTGGCGCATAGTGCCACGCGTTGTAGTTCCCCGCCCGACAGAGCGCCGAGCTTACGGTCGAGCACGTGATTAATCGCTAGTAGGGTTGTGTAATCGACCAACTCACCACGGTCATCCACCTTCTCGAGCAGCTCGCGCACAGTACCTTCAAAGATCTTCGGCAGTTTGTCGATGTACTGTGGCTTGACAGCGATTGACACCCCCTCTTCAGCGACCATTCCAAGGTAATCGCGCAATTCTCCGCGTGGAAACGATTCGAGAACCTCGGACCAGTCTCGAGAGTTCACAGTCCAGTCACCTAGATTGGGCTGGATGGTTCCGGCGAGTAGGTTTACTGCGGTCGATTTCCCCATCCCGTTGGGGCCTAGAATTCCTACCACCTGCTCCTCGCGGGGAGCGGGCAACCTGAACAGACGAAAACCGTTCTCGCCGTAGCGATGTGTCATCTCACCGTCGAGTTCTTCGGGCAGATTGGTGATAATGAGGGCGTCGAATGGACACTTGACAACGCAAATGCCGCAACCTATGCACAGGGCCTCCGAGACCAGCGGCTTGCCGCTGGAGTCGTCAAGGACAATGCATTCGATGCCGTTGCGCACCGGCGGGCAGAATGCCCAACATTCGGCGTTGCACTTCTTCGGTTGGCAACGATCCTCCAACAGAACTGCTACCCTCATGCTTCTTTCCCCGTTGCGAATCGCTCAATACTTCTTCTGTGTGGCTTGCCATAGGCAGCCGCTTCTCCTCAGAGTACGAGGAAGCGGTAGCGCACGTACACGTACGCGGCGAAGACCATCTTCTCGGTCTTGCTGAGTTGGATTCTTTCGGTGAAGACATCACCATTCTTCTTCTGAATCTTCTTGAGGATGGACTGGTAGAATGTCGCCATTGCAGCAGGGGAATAGCGAGATGATCTGTCAAGCATAGGAAATAGTTTGAACGCCTTTTCGCGGTACCCGTCGCACCTCTCGATGTACTCATCTACGAAAGGCTTCCATCCGGGGTGCTTGAGTAGCTCCTTACCGCTCTTCACATCATCTTCGGTGATGCCGAATCGGGCAAGGTCGTCGAGAGGCAAGTAGATCCTGTCGCGCTCGGCATCCTCGGCGACGTCACGTAGGATGTTGGTAAGTTGCATGAAGACCCCCCATGACTCAGCATACTCACGGGCCCGCTGGTCGTCGTAGCCGTAGATCTCGATGCACACGAGGCCGACAGTAGAGGCGACCCGGTAGCAATATGAGTAGAGGTCCTCGAAGGTCTGGTAGCGGTTGCGATGGAAGTCATCTTCCATCCCGCTGACCATGTCGTCCAGCAACTGCCGATGGATTCCAAAGGTCTCGACGGTGTCTTTCATCGCCATAAAAATGGGATCAGTTGAGGTAATCTCGCCGTATGCAGTGGAGAGTTTCTTTCTGTAATAGAACAACTGTGACATCTTGTCGTTGTAGGCCGATCTGTCTACGACCGGCCTGCCCGGACTGAGCAGTTCGATCTTGGACCTGTAGTCAACCGACTCAGGCTCGTCCGATGAGCCGCCTGGGAATACATCCACGTAGTCTCCGTCGGCGATGTCGTCAGCACGTCGGCAGAACGCATAGTAGGCCATTATGGCCCGCCGCTCAAGATTTGGCAGATACTTGAACGAGTGGTAAAAGTTGCCCGCCTCTCTCCTAGTGAGTTCCTCACAGTAGTCGTAAGCAGTCTCCGTCATCTCGTCAGGAACATCCGGTTCGGTCCATATTGCCGCGTCGATGTGTCTGAATGGATTGACTAACTCGCCACGAGATCCGATAACTCCCATGAATATGGCCCCCTCCCTCACTGCCTCAAGGGCGGTGATGCTGATTGCACGGGCTGCCTCCTTGGTCAGGCTGACAGTCGAACGCACCCTCTCGATACCTCTTGCTGGCTCATCGGCCTCGTACAGGGATATGCTCTGCCCGGCGCCGTATTCGGCTGTTGTGGCCGAATCTGAATCCTGACGCTGAGTCATGCTATTCCCGAGTCGAGCGATTGCAGCCTGCCTTTGAACCTCTCCCTCGTGCGCGCGGACCACGCGTCATGCGGCCCTAAGGGCCGCAGTGAAACGTTTTCCTCAACTGCCTCAGGCATTGCGATACTCGTTGAGTAGCGTCTTGCTACTCTTGGCAAAGGGAATTGCAAAAGCAACCCTCTTCAGAAGTGCTTTGATATCCGATCTGGTGATTTTGATTCTGCTGCTCTCATCAAGCACGTTACTTCCTCTCAGGAGTTTCAGGGTACGCTGCCCGATAAGTACGGGCAGCATGCAGGACCCACGAAGTCGAAACTGGCTGTGCGGAAGCATTCCGATGTAACTCACGGCTGCATCGAGATGGGATTCGGCTACGTCGATGTAAGAGTCGAATAGCGGTCTGAAACGCTCCATGTTGCCCTTGTCTAGAAGGTCGTAGGAATCCAAGCCGTGAGCCGACAGTGAACTGCTTGGGATGTAACAGCGTCCCATTCGTAAGTCTACAGGGATGTCTCGTAGGATGTTAATCAACTGCAGGGCCTTGCCGAAGCGAACGCCCTTCTCGAAAAGATCCGCCTCGGTCTCGGCATCAGTATCGAACAGATGGTCGAGGGTCATCCTAGTCCAGAACTCCCCTACGCTACCTGCGACCCTGTATGCGTAGTCGTCCAGTTCAGTATCCTCTGACAGGGAGACCACCTTTTCCTCTGTTGCACCGAAGAAACGCTGCAGGTCAAGGCTCTGCCCTCCCACGATAACATCGAGACAGCGGCGGATATGGAGCTGGTCGGAGTCGGAGAGCCGGTCGATACACGCCACTGTGGCTGGCATGCTCTCCAGCAACTTCCTCTCGGAATCGATTCTCTGTAGACGAGCGAGCTCTGAGAGGTCTGGCAGCAAGTCCGAGCGGCCCTGCGCGTACTCATTGTACTGTTCCAGTGCTACGAACCTACTCTCAGCAGATCCTCTCTCTGAGTCTGCTATGGTGTCGGAGGTCCGGGCCAGAAGGTAGAGCAGACCGATTTGTGAGCGGACGCCTGAAGGCAACTCCTTGAGACTGAGATAGAAGGAGCGCGAGGTGCCCTCTAGTATTGCATCCAACTCCGTGTCCAGTAGGTCTGCCATGGCAATCCCTCGGTTCAACTCAGTCAGTCCCTCATCTAAGACTCTCGCAGTCCTGCTTCGATAAGCACCCCGAGCAAAACCTCTCCGATGGCAGACGGGTCTCTGGCGATGTGGATGCCGGCTGCTTCGAAGGCTGTGAACTTCTCCTCTGCAGTTCCTTTTCCACCTGAGATGATGGCCCCTGCGTGCCCCATTCTCTTGCCCGGAGGCGCAGTGGCACCGGCGACGAAACCCACGATGGGTTTGCTGAAATTATCCGCAGCCCATGCGGCCGCATCCTCCTCGGCGGTGCCGCCAATCTCACCAATCAGAACCACTGCCTCTGTGTCCGAATCCTCTTCGAAGGCGGCTAGGCAGTCGATGAAACCGGTCCCGCTGACCGGATCGCCACCGATGCCGATGCAAGTGGTCTGCCCCTCACCTATGCTCATTGTCTGAGCCACAGCCTCGTAGGTCAACGTGCCTGACTTGGAGATGATTCCTATCCTGCCCTTGGCGTGGATGTACCCCGGCATGATGCCAACCTTGCAACCACCTTGATCCCCAGGTGTGATTATTCCTGGGCAGTTGGGGCCAATCAGTCGGACTCCAGGTTTGTCAGCGATGTGGCCAATCGAGCGTACCATGTCTAGGGTTGGAATGCCCTCTGTGATGCATACGATTACGCCGCCTTCGTTGAGCTCATGGAAGGCCTCGGCGGCTTCGATGATGGCTGAAGCGGCGAATCTAGCTGGCACGTAAATCACGCTGACGTCAGCGCCAGTATCCAAGACTGCCTCGGCCATACTGTCGTAGACGGGGACTGAGCGACCGGGTAGGTCCACTGTCTGGCCGCCCTTTCCCGGAGTGACTCCGCCGACGATATCGGTGCCGTACTCGATCATCCGAGTGGCGTGAAAGGTTCCTTGACTGCCGGTGATACCCTGCACGAGCACCTTGCTATCCTCATGGACCCAGATGCTCATTAGTTCCCACCTCCGATTGCACCGACTATTGCCTCAGCACCCTCAGCGAGGGTACTGGTCGTGATGACGGCCAGGTCGCTCGACTCGAGAACTTCCTTGCCCTCCTTGTGATTGGTTCCGGAGAACCTGACCACAAGCGGGACCTCAAGGCCAATCTCCCTAGAGGCGTTTATGATGCTGCGAGCGACCATATCGCAGCGGATGATACCGCCGAAGATGTTGACGAGGATTCCCTCGACATTGGGGTCTTCGAGGATGATGCCAAAGGCGGTTGTGATAGACTCCTTGTTGGCTCCGCCGCCAATATCGAGGAAGTTCGCTGGCTCACCGCCATACAGTTTGATGACATCCATCGAGGCCATCGCGAGGCCAGCGCCGTTGACCAAGCAGCCGATGTTGCCGTCGAGTTTGACATAGGATAGGCCGGACTGATTCGCCCTGACCTCAACCTCCTCTTCCTCGGAGAGGTCACGTAATTCATCCCTCCAAGGGTGCCTGAACGATGCATTGTCATCGAAGCTGACCTTCGAGTCCAACGCGACCATGATGCCACCCTCGGTTCGGACGAGTGGGTTGATCTCAATCATGGAGCAGTCTCGCTCGACGAACATCCCCTCTAGTTGACCAATCATCTCGACGAAGGAGTCGTGGGCCGATCCTGTAAGTCCCAGTGAGTCAGCGAGGGAGTCCTTCTGCTCGTCCTGCAGGCCCTCTCTAGGATCCACCCAGGCCTTGTGGATAGCCTCGGGAGTGTTCTCTGCCACTTCCTCGATATCCATGCCGCCCTCAGTCGATACCATGATCAGGACAGAGTCAGCCTCCCGGTCGACCAGTAGGGCGAGGTAGTACTCGTGGGCGATGGCACAGCCAGCCTCGATATACAGGTTGTTGACCATCTTGCCAGCGGGTCCAGTCTGCTTGGTGACTAGTCTGTGTCCGAGAATGTTTGAGGCGTAGTTCTCGACCTCCTTGCGAGAGAACGCGATCTTCACACCGCCCTCCATCACCAACTCGCCAGTGTCCGGAGAGTACAGGCTGCCTTTGCCCCTGCCACCGGCGTGAATCTGACTCTTGACTGCGACTACCTTAGAGCTCAGCGAATCATAGGCTGCGAGGGCTTGCTCGACGCTGGTGCAGTGAACACCGTCCTGAACTGCGATACCTGACTCCCTGAACAGGGCTTTGCCCTGATACTCGTGGATATTCACGACCCGGCGACCCCCGCGCCATCTTTCAACGATGCGCATGCACGCCGTGTGTGGCGCGGACGCGAAGCGCTCAAACGCGGCCACACGCCCGACAGGGTATGGACGTCATAGTTCTGGCCGGGGGCTTCGGCACAAGGCTGCGACCGTGGACAGAGGGACGGGCCAAGCCGCTGCTACCGCTTCTCGACAAGACCCTGCTGGAGCGGGTGGTTGAGGCAGTTCCTCCAGAGATGGTCAACAGAGTAGTGGTCGCTGCTGGATATGGAATCGACGAGATGGAATCTTTCTTCGAAGGCTCGAGCATGCCCTATGATGTCGTATTATCAATCGAGCAAGAGGCCATGGGAACGGGCGGTGCGGTGGCGTTGGCGCGGCAGCACCTCAGCGGAGATGGCCCAGTTCTCGTGCTCAATGGGGACCTAATCTCAAGCGTTGATGTGGCCGCTCTGGCCGCTCATCATACGGCAACAGGCGCCAAGGTCACGCTGTCCCTTTGGGAGGTCGAGGACCCGAGTCGCTTCGGGGTCTGCGATCTCGACGAGTCGGGCATGATTGGTAGGTTCCAAGAGAAACCGGAGCCGGGCACAGAGTTCTCCAATCTAATCAACGCAGGGTGCTATCTAATCGAGCGTGACGTGTTGAGTAATCTTTCCAGTGACAAGCACAGCATGGAGCGCGAGGTCTTCCCCGGTCTCGCCGAGGCAGGAGGGATGGCCGGCCTCGCGTTCACCGGCTACTTCGTCGATGCCGGCACTCCAGACTCGTTCATCGAGGCCGCACAGGTATGCATAGCAAACGGCCGCTACGACAGCGGCCGTGTTGAGGGCGATTCATGGTTCGGAGAAGACTCCAACTGCTTCGGCACGGTACACTCCTCCTCTATCGGTCCGGGATGCAACATCGCGGAGGGCGCTTCGCTGTCCGATTGCGTCGTCTTGTCGGGGGTGAACATAGGGACAGGGGCCCGACTAGATGGTTGTCTAGTGGGCCAGGGTGCCAATGTAGGCCCTGACTCGAATTATTCTGGTCTTGTGATAGGCCACGGTGCGTCTGTTTAGGCCGGGAAAAACCGCAAATACCGGACCGATTGAGGCCAGTAGGATGCCCGGCTTCGGCAACATCGGTTTTTCGGGCAAATTGCGTCCTTCGCAAGTAGCCTCATCGCAGATAATCGAAAACCAACTCTCGACCGGAGAGAAGAAACTCCTGATTGTGGCGCCGCCCGGCTCTGGCAAGACAGTCCTCGGCCTGTACGTCTGGTCCGACTTGATTAGGAAACCCACTCTGGTCCTCAGTCCAAATTCTGCCATCCAAGCACAATGGATTGCGCGTGCGAAGGAACTCTTCGAGCTGGATGGCAGGGAAGCCGATATTGGGACCAATCCGAAGGACCCTGGAATCCTGACCTCACTGACCTACCAATCGGTGACAATGCCATCCAAGGGAGGCGATAATTTGGACGAGGCGGCAATCGATATCTGGAAGGCCAAGCTGATGGAGCCGGACAACACTGGAACCTGCCAAGCTGAGGATGCAGAGTCTGCGATGGCCTGGATTGTCGATCTTCAGGACAAGAACTCGGAGTACTACTCGGAGAGATTGGGATTCTACCGCAAGAAGGTTCGAGATGATTTAGCTCAGCACGGCAATGCACTGTGGATACTCCACGAGTCATCGAAGGAGAATCTCAGGAGATTATCGGAGGTGGGCATCGGTCTGATTATCCTAGACGAGTGCCATCATCTGATGGAGCACTGGGGCAGGGTCCTAGTTGAGATGAGGGAATTATTTGGAGACCCCGTGATACTCGGGCTCACAGCGACCCCTCCGGATATTGATTCTGCCAGTGCATCGTCCGCAGATATGTACTCAGAGTTCTTCGGCGAAGTCGACTATGAGGTACCGGTTCCTGCTTTGGTCCGTGATGGTAATCTGGCTCCATATCAGGATCTCGCCTACTTCGTGCGCCCGACTCAGGACGAATTGAGATACATCGCCAATGTAGATGACGAATTCAACAAACTAGTCAGCCAGATTAGCTTGGGCTCCGATAAAGAAGAGAAAGGACGAACTCCTCCTCTGGAAATCTGGCTAGCTCAGACCTTGGACGAACTCCTCCTCCCAAGCGGATCTGCCAAGGATTGGGGCTCCTTCAGCAGAAGGGACCCTACTCTATCTCGACTGGCTCCGCTCTATCTATCTTACAAGGGACTCAGCCTACCTCCTGGGGTCCCGGCCCCAATCGAGTTAGGTATTGAGCAGTGGAACCAGCATGACATGATTCCTCTGCTTGACAGGTACATCAGGAACGGCTTGATGCGCTCGAAGAGCAAGAAGGACCACGCTCTCGCCGATGACGCCAAGCAGAAGCTCAGGATGCTGGGAGTCCAAATCACTGAGTCCGGGGCTAGAGCATGCGCCTCTCCGGTTGGCAGAGTGATGGCATACGCCAATGCGAAGTACGATGCCCTCAGGGATGTCCTCAATGCCGAGATGCAGGCACTAGGGTCTGACATCAGGGCAGTTGTAGTGACGGATTTCGAGAAGACCTCGGCAACCGCTATCGTCGAAGGTGTGCTAGACAAGGGCGCAGGAGGGGCTGTAGCGGCCTATCGGGCCATTCTTGAGTCCGATTCGACTGACATTCTGGATCCCGTTCTGATGACCGGTTCCACCGTGCTTGTGGATGACGACCTCTTGGAGAGGATATTTCCCAGATTTGAGCAATGGGTAGAGGAGCGCAATCTTGACATCAAATTCGATTACATCGAACGTGATGGCTTCATGGAAATCCGTGGGAGTGGTGAGCATTGGCAGCCGCGATATTACACGATGATGATTACCGAACTCTTCCAAGAAGGAATCACCAAATGCATCGTCGGGACTAGGGGCTTGCTCGGCGAGGGTTGGGATGCCAGTCGGATTAACGTCCTGATTGACCTGACCACGGTGACAACAAGCATGAGCATCAACCAACTGAGGGGGAGGTCCTTCAGGCTGGACAAGGAATGGCCCGAGAAGGTCGCAAACAACTGGGACATCGTCTGTTTGGCAGAGGAGTTCAGTAAGGGGTTCGATGACTATGACCGATTCAAGCAGAAGCACAGGCAGTTGTATGGCGTCTGCGATGATGGGGCCATAGAGAAGGGCGTGGGACATGTCCACGCGGCCTTCACCGAAGTTCGCCCAGAGGGGATATCGGAGAATCTAGCGGTCTTCAACGAGGATATGATTAGGAGGGCGAGGAATAGGCCTCGTTCCAGGGATCTGTGGAATGTTGGGGTGCCCTTCAATGCGGTCCCGAAGGAAGCATTGGAGATGAAGACGGAAGGATTCGCACAAGGATTTCCTCCTGCGAGGAACATAGGTTCTGCCCAGTGGACTGACGAGTCATTGATCATGGCGATTGCAGACGCCGTCGCCTCATCGTTGATGGAGGTCGGAGAGATTAGTCCTGTTGCATCAAGAGTAGCAGGTGGGAGCCGTTCGGGAGGATGGGTCAGGACCTATTTAGAAGGCCCCTCAGAGGAGGACTCGGAGATCTTCGCCAAGGCGATGCAAGAGGTTTTGGGGCCGCTCGACAACCCACGTTACATAATATCGAGAGATGTCAAGTACATCACCGATAACTGGCTGAGCAACCTGCTTCCCGAAGTACTGGCCAAGTACTTCAGGGGTACGAAGAATGAGTTAGTCATGTTTCACGCTGTACCCAAGCTGATGTCTAGGAACAAGGAGAGGGTCGCAGTATTCCAGAGATACTGGAATCTGAAGGTCAGTCCCGGAGAGGTGGTCTATGGGCACAGCCAATCGGGTAAGGAACGGGTTGACCTCGTTAAGAGAGCAGGGTATTCTCCGCCATCAATCAACTTCCACAGTAAGAGCGTCTTCGTGTGAGTCAAGACTCGCAATTGCTACAGTGCACCGAAGATCCAGCATGGCTCTGGCAAAACCTCTTCCTGCAGGTGAAGCACCTAAAGTCGAAGGCAGTCACGGCAGTCGAGCACCCCGCTTCTCCACACGCATCCTCAGAACCCACCTCTATCGTCGAGGGAGTGGGTGAGGGCTCCATCTCAACGACCGTCTTGGGACTAGCATCACTTACTACTCCCTCATCGCCAGAATATCCCTCTTCCCACCAGTCGTCCCCCACTGTCTCGGGCTCCTTGCTAAGCTCCTCCTTGAGTCCAAGTGTTTTGATTACGTAAGGGCTCGAGAAGAAACGCTCCGGATTAGCCACGCCAAACTCATTCAATATGCGAATCCCATCTTCACGAGATTCGACTGCCCCACCCAGAACAGAATTAATCAGTCTGTTATAGGCATCAACCAGTGGCTTCCGAGGCTTCCGAGGTTTCACTGCGGTAGACTCGCTTTTGATGAAAAACCACCAGAACAAGGCGAGGATGATAATTGTCGGAACCGGATAGTTTACCAAACCCCAAATTATTGCCCAACAGATGTAGAATATGCCTTCGATTGCGGCGGCATCTGTCAACTAGCACAACTCCTTCGAATGACCCCGGCGCTGTCCCGGCGCCGGGGTCGGTGAGGTACTAGCCAAAGTGAATGCGTAGCATTCTGCAGTCATTGCCCTCGCGGGCTCCTTCCTTGGGACAATGCGGGGTTGGTACCTCGGACGATAAACTCAACCCCGGACAGCGACCCTGATGGACGCCTCTGAGTTTCCAGCAACGTCCCCCTCGCCCTGTCTGATGGGCAACCCGAGGCGCTTGCACAACTCGAGGTGCGGTGCCGACCACGGGTGCAAGCAGCGCTCGCTGGTCTCGTAGCCGAGCACGGTGATGGGCTCAAGCTCACCTTCCCAGCCATCATCATCCATCTTCCCAGTGATTCTGACCCATGAGTGGTCGAACCGCCTAATTTCGTGGGATAGTTGGTGCAGTCCCGCGCGGGGCAGGCGGGCCATCAGAAAATCTCGCGGGATTGCCCGCGGCACGATGGCAAGCCCCCTTTCCCCGTCGTGCAGATAGGCCACCGGTCCGATGTCCATCGCATCGAATGCCACCTGGGCCTTCTCGATGGACTCCGTCACGTCTCCCCACTTACTGGGCAGCCAAGTCACCACTGCTGAACGATCCTTGGTACCTGCCACGTGACTGCTCACCTCCAAGCTCGCGTATTCTGGACCATGGTCAGCCTGTTTTCGGGGCCGTTTTTCCCTTCTTCCGGGCAGCCTGAGTCTTGGCAGCGAAATCGGTGGGCGGGCGGGCAGCCTGACCGCCATCGGGTGACGAGGGATTGAATTGACCCACTCCGCTACAGGGCACTCGAGCCATCCCTCCTCGAGTATCGTACATTCCCAGCCCGTTGAACCGTGCACAGTACCGGGCAGCCTGATGATGCGGCGAGTATCGGCGGTGACTACCGGGTCGACTGGATGACCAGCTTCAATCACGCTGTCGAGCAAGGTCTTGCGTTGTTCGCGTACAGCCTCCTCGCGCTTGGTGGGGCTAGGTTCTGCGAACACGCTCCTGTCTGGGTCGTGGGCCACTAGGTGGAATCCTTTGCTCCCCGAGAACGAAACGTGCTGAATCTCAAGCTCAGTGTTTTCCAGCAACCAATTTCTCAGGCCCAACGCGGCTTTGCGGGCCTGCTCGAGTCTGCTTATGCAGAACGGGCGCATGTCGATGTCGAAGACCACCATATGGTCGAGCAGTATGGGGGTTGGGCGGCTGGTATCCTTCAGCCGGGGCAGGTTTACCGGGTCGAGCCAGGAAGAGGTCGAGACATAGACGTCAGTTGGCATCGCACCCTCGAAGACTCCTGTCAGAGCCATGCCTGTTGAGATTCTCTTGCGAGCGGTAATCCATGGTCCCTTCAGCGACTTCCACCTGAACTGGTGTCGGCTGGGCTTATCCAGCCAGCCCAAGCCGACCCCTGCTCCGTCCGCGTAGTGCCCACTCAGCCCCCCCTCGGTCCATTCGGGTGGGTCCGCCATGCCCGCAGGAATTCGTAACCGCCCTTTGTCTAATCCCCGGCACGGTCAAAGGGAACTCGCCGCTCGCCGTTTCGTGAGCGGCTGCTTGGTCGTTGTCAATTTCAAGACCTACCAGACCGCCCATGGCGCGTCTGCCGAGGAACTCGCGCGCGTCATGTCCGGAATCGACACCGATGCACGGATGATTGCCGCTGTGTCCGCTCTGGATTTGGCTGCAGTTGTTGCAGCAGCACCCGATCTTGAGGTTTGGTGTCAGCACCTCGACCCAGTTGGTTTCGGTTCCAATACCGGATGGCTGCACCCTGAGACAGCTATCGAGAGAGGGGCTACAGGGACTCTGATTAACCACGCCGAGCACAAGGTCAGCATCGAGCACGTGGCAATGCTCCTTGACCAAGTTCCCGAGGGCTTCGAGGTGTGCGCGTGTGCTGCAGACATCGACGAGGCGATGGCCATGGCAGCCCTAGTGCCGAACTACGTGGCAGTCGAACCGCCCGAACTCATTGGCGGAGATACCTCGGTGACCAACGCCGACCCCGATATCGTCAGTGGCACCGCTGCAGCAGTTCGTGAGGTCAGCGAAGAGGTCGAAATACTGTGTGGGGCTGGCGTCAAGACCGGGGCTGATGTGGCCAAGGCAATAGAACTCGGAACCACTGGCGTCCTGCTAGCAAGCGGTGTCACCAAGGCAGATGATCCCGCAGCAGCTCTAAGCGGACTGATCTCGGAACTCTGAGGTTTTTCTGAACTTCACAATAGAGTAGGTTCCTACAGCAACTCCACAAGCTCCTGCAATCACGTTCCAATCGGTTAGAGCGTTGAGCGCGAGGGCTACGCAGTAGAACCCGGAGATGAGGAGCAGCAGGATGAGATGGATGACCGGCCCTCCTCTGAGGCGAGGGTCGATGAAGTCGTACAGGTAGATCCCACCGCCGAACACTGCGTACGCGTTGGCGAAGCCGAGGTAGACTATCCCGTAAAGCAGAGGAAAAGCCACCATTCCAAGAGTGATGTCGAGGCCCCCTAGGACAAGCTCCACTCCTAGGATTATCACGTTCCCGTTATGCATCAGTGACTCGTGCCACTCGAAATACTTGCTGACGTCATATCCCTTGGCGGCATTATTAGGAATCAGATAGAAAGTCACGATTACTGTTACTAATAGTGCCGTGCCGCACGCGATGGCGAATGCTATCGAAGCTAATGCGAGAGCCCAACCCGGAACCTCTCCTCCGAGGACGTGTACCCATGAGGACGCGGCTGCTATGGTAAAGTAAAGGCCTAATGCGACAAAACTCCAGGCCGTGAACGGAGTCAGTCTGTGGGCGCCCAGAAGGACAACCTCGCCCCTCTGTTTGCTATCGTAGAATGTCGGTAGCACCACACTGCCTTCTTCATCTATACAGATACTGATTAGTGTGAATAGAGCCAACACGGCGGCAGCCGTTCTGAACAGCGCCAGCAGGATGTCAGGCAGGTATTGTGATCCGATGATATGCCCCTGGGTCTGCGAGACTTCCGTGATACCACTTGTCGTGACGTAGTAAAGCAGCGTAAGCAGCATGACGATAATCAGGGCGGCGGTCTCAAGGTGCCGACCCTGCTCACCGTACTCGCGTAGCCAGCGCATACCAGTGCAAAATGCACACCAACCTTGAACTCTGCCCCGGACAGGGCAATTCTACTCACTGCTTAGCGCGCTTACGCGAGGCCTTTCGACGCCGCAACTTCTTCTTGCGCCACTTCCAGCGCTGCTTCCCCTGCTTCTTCCATGCACGGGAGCCTCTCTTCATGCGCGTCGCCGACCTGCTCTCCCTATTTGAGCGATTCGCGGCGTCAGTAGAGGGATGGTGGGCGATACAGGATTCGAACCCGTGTCACCGGCTTAGAAGGCCGGGATGATATCCAGACTACACTAATCGCCCGGTTATCCCCGCAGGACTCCCGCTCAAGAACCCTGCACCTCATCAGAGCCCTCTTCAAGTAACTCTCCGACTGCTTCTTCCACCGCCTCCTGCATCTCATCGGCGTCGGAACCGGCGCTCATGTTGAGGGAACCGTCGTCCCTGATGTCGTCCCTGATGTCGACTACACTCCTCCCCGTCTTCTTTGAGATTGCCTTCTGCATCTTCTTACGCTTCCAGCGCTTGGCGCGGATTCTACTCAACGTGCTGACGATTCGTAGTAAGGTCTCGAGGATTGCCAGCAGCACGAGGCTGCTGAAGAACGACTTGGCTAGTTCAGGTAGACTCTCTAGGAGTTCTTGGAACTCGCTCCACTGGACCGAGGTCGAACTGACTAGATAGACACCGAGGACAGCGAAGGGGAGCATCTTTGCAACGTCCTTCGAGAGATCCTCAGTCCAGTACGCAAGAATCCGCACAGCACCGACCACTGAGGTAGCGATGAGGGCGTTGCGAGCGTGGTCGGTACTATCTGAGAGCAGAGTCAGGATGACCGCCAGTACCAGCGTCCAAAAGGCTATCAAAACGGGGACGACAACGACGTATTGAATGACGAACAACACGCTCCTCAGATACTTCTTGACTTTGCCACCGAAGTCATCAGCATACTTGCTCAGATCTAGAGTCAACAGGTCCTTCTTGGCGAGAATCCGGTAGAACATGAAGACGAAGCCGGAGTACACAGCGATTGCGATGATAGCTATCAGAGTAGGGTAGGTCTCGCGACCGAAGTCGACGAGCAACTCAAGCACCTCATCTTGGGTAGTCGGAATATCCACATAGCTCACACTCCGCTCCGACTCAAGGTAGTTGCCCTATTTGGTGCTGAATGGACGCGCGCACTTGGGGCATCTTGTAGGGGCGCTGACTCTGACTCTCTCCCATGTGTGCCCGCAGTTACCGCAGATCCACTGCCTCTCAGGAAGGCTGTCGAGCACATCCTGACGCAGTTTTCTGAGGACAGGGGACTTGGCCAGGCTAGGTGCAGGTGCGATCCGCTTGACGAGATCGGCATGGTTGCCACCGTGCTCGACCATCCCCGCTGCATGCAGCAACTCGTGTACGAGAGTGTGGCGGAACAGCATCTCGTCTCCAGCAAGAACAGGGTTGAGGCCGATAGTGACAGCACCCGGCGCGACCCTCAGCCGACGTCGTCTGAACAGCTCGTTGGGATCAAATTCGAATCTGGTCATACCAAGACGACTCTCCTCATCTGGGAGCCACTCGATAGTCAGGTGCTTGCCAAGGTGACGCAGGAACGGCGCATCGTCCTCTCCGAGTAACTCCTTCAGTTCGTCAAGAAGTCCCTCGGGCAGCTCAGGCCCGCTTGCTGC
This sequence comes from Methanobacteriota archaeon, assembly GCA_004195715.1. Taxonomy (GTDB): domain Archaea; phylum Thermoplasmatota; class Poseidoniia; order Poseidoniales; family Thalassarchaeaceae; genus Thalassarchaeum. The sequence goes on from PSPX01000011.1 coordinate 67,736, forward strand.
TCTCGCCCCTCTTCCGTCCTCGACCACGCCACAGCGTGCCCCATTCTCCTTAAATGGCCGTCGTCGGTGGCCCGGCCACTGGGCGTGTGGCGCAGCTTGGAAGCGCGCTTCCTTGGCATGGAAGAGGCCCCGAGTTCAAATCTCGGCACGTCCACCATTCTTGCTATTCCTGCTAGGAGTGTGCCAAGCAGCAGCTTGATTCTTAAATATCAAAATATGAAACCATTGAAACTAGTCCAAATGGTGTTTAGAGACGCATATTGCATTGATACTAAATAGTCTATACTAACACGCACGACGTATGAAGTCTAAGCTAAGAGCAACACTTCTTTGCACGCTAATGATTGCGTCTTCCCTTGCCGGGTGTCTCGGCGGGGATGACGATGACGGAGACGACGCTGTACTGGGATGCACCTACATGGATGCCACCAACTACAATGCCGATGCCGACGAAGACGACGGAACATGTACGTATGCGCCCGGTGAGGAGCCAGTTCTTGGCTGCACCAACGCGGCAGCTACGAACTACGATTCCGCCGCCACTCGTGACGACGGCTCGTGTTCTTACGCTGAAACCGTGATGGGCTGTATGGACCCGGCTGCTAACAACCACAACGCAGCGGCCGAAGATGACGACGGCTCTTGTGACTATGGTATGGCACAGGCAGCCATTATGGCAGCCTACTCGGCTGGCGAAATGGAGTTCTCTGCGGCCCTCTATGAGTTAGAGAAGTCCAGGAAGTGCCGTGAGCAGGGTTCTAACAACCCTTGCGAGATAGTTGAGATGTCGATTGGCGACGCCTCAACCATCGACCCCCACGATGCTTACGACTCGGCATCTGGTGACGTCATTGAGCAGGTCTACGACACGCTCTACCGCTACGCGGGAGACGGAAGTGGAAACGCCATCATTGAACCCCGTCTCGCCACTGGCTACACAGTCAGCGAAGACGGTCTGACCTACACGTTCGATCTAAGAGATGACGTGTACTTCAGCAACGGTGACTTGATGGAAGCATCTGACGTTGTGTACTCATGGTGCCGCGTACTTGGCTACGGCTCGCCCGACAGCCACGTAGGCTGGATCCTAGAGCAGAGCTTCGACTGCAACGACGGCGATGGCAACCACGATGACAACGGCGGCGCAAGTTTCACTGTCAACAGTGCGACCTCTTTCTCGGTCACACTGTTCGCACAGTCCTCGGCATTCATCTCGACGATTGCCTACACGGTCGGCGCTGTGATTAACGCTGAGCTGTGCGAGGCTAACCGCGTCGATGCCGGTGGAGAGAACGACGACTACTGCCACGAGTGGATGGACGAGGCTCCCTTCGGAGCTGGAACCAACGCTTACCTGGTACAGTCTTGGGTCCGTGAGGACCGACTCGTCCTCGTACCGAACTGGATGTACTGGGAGGCTGGCGATTACAACATCAACCGCCACACAGTGTCCATAGTTACCGAGGCCACGACAAGGCTGCTTGCCTTCAGCGACGGTGAAGTCGATTTCGGCAGCATCAACATCGAGGATTTGGTAAACTTCTGCTCCAACCTAGAGGACAAGCCTAACGTACAGTCCGACCCCGGATACATCTGCAGCTACAGGGAGACTTTCACTACGACCCTGTCGGCCTTCAACCTACACCCGAAGGCCCTTGATGCAGGAGAGGACAACACCAACACTGGTGCTAACTCGTCCCTCATCCTCAACCACGACTGTAACGGCGACGGCACCAACGACTGCAGCGTCATGGAAGTAGGAGCGGTCCGAGCGGCTATATCCTACGCGTTCGACTACGAGACCCACCGAAGGGACACGTACGACAACTCTCTGGCACCTCAGTACGGGCCGATCCCGACTGGCTTCCTGTATGCGGATACCCAGTACGAGACCTTCACCTACGACCTAGTCGGCGCTGAGCAGCTCCTAGAGGACGCTGGCTTCATCCGCCAGTACGACTGCACCTCGCTGACACGCAGCGAAGCACCAGTCATTGTTGCTGAGGCAGACAGAGACGGCACCGAGTGCCGCCTACCGAACGTCCTAGGTGTAATGGCGAACGAGGGTAACGACTACCGAATCGCTATGGCTGGCCAACTCGCTGAGGCCCTAGGGACCATCGGAGTCGCCACCGCCGGCGATGCCAAGCCTTGGGCTGAGTATCTGACCATGTACTACACTAGGACCTGGGACATCAGGTTCAGTGGATGGGCTCCTGACTACCTCGACCCTGACAACTACTGGTCGCCATTCTCTGGCGGCGACTCCATCGGCGGCGACGCCTATGGTACAGGGTACGAGAACGCGGACGTCAACGCCGCTCTTTTGATCGGCAGGACATCGCAGGACGATGATACGCGCAGGCAGGCCTACGAGGATGCTTTCGCAGCCTGGATCCTAGATCCTAACATGATTATCATTGGGCAGTACAACGGCGTAGGTGTCAAGCACGACGACATCTGCAGCCCGCCGTATGCAGCCATTGGGTCCGCCCACTGGTTTGACTACGACAAGCTGCCAATGGTCAACGGCGCTCTAGTCGGCTCTTGCTGATTAACACCGTGAAGACGTAAGGCCGGCGACAGCCACCCACGGGTGGCTGTCGTCGCGCCGTCAATCAATCCTCTACCTTGCCTCGGTGAATCGTAAGGTAAGCGCCGTCAATCAATCTTCTGCCTGCCTATGGCAGGCAGAAGGTAACTGTGATAGAGCCGTCTCGATTGGCACCGTAAGGAGGGGTTGACCATTACACGAGTTCGTAGTTCGTAGGCTACTATTGCTAATCCCTGTGATGGTGGGAGTCACGGTACTGACATTCTCCATCTCTCACCTAATCCCCGCAGATGCAGCCGCTGCACAGTGCGGCGACAAGTGCGGCATCATCGCCGACACCTACTACGAGAACGGATCGTCAGGCGAGCCTTACACGTCGACAGGTGA
>PSPX01000035.1 GCA_004195715.1 Methanobacteriota archaeon
CTACCTCGCACACACTGGGTCCTTTCGTCGACACAACTCACACAATCTCGGTTTCGGCACCGGCCAATGCCAGTGACGAGGATTTCAAGATATATGTGTCCGTTATAGACGAGGCGAACAACACATATTCGGATATCGAAATTCATGTTCAGACATCTATGCCCGTGCTGAGCATAGTATCCCATGAACTCTACAGGGGAGGTGTGGACGCGATATCCGGTCAGATGACTCTATTCTCAGTCGTCGTCAAGAACGAGGGGTTGATCGACGCGCAGATGGTGCAACTCAACGGTACTCTTTGCAATGACCTGAATTGCAATGATCCAACAGCAGTAAACGACACTGACATCCGTGACGTGCCGGCGAATTCGGAGGTCGTGTTCGAGATTTTACTTGATCTCTCAAACACCAACCCTGACACGTATTACGTCCAGTTCGATATCAACCAGACCGGCTTTGATTCAGTAGAGGAGTACGACTCCGACCAAATCAAGGTACGCGCTCCTTCAATTGAGGACCCCACCGACTGGATCGGCTGGTTGCTAGGAGCACTTCTGGTAGCCGCATTGCTACTACTCACAAGAGGCGGCGGCAAACGCAGGTCATCAGCACCGTTCTGATGCTCGTATTGGGGACCTATAGGGCTATGACTCGCCTATACGCGCGCAAGATGAGGGTAGAACATGGGCCATAGGGACGACCTCGAGTTGTTGCCCGAGCCCGAAGAGCCTAGGATGCTGACCACCATCGACCCAGATGCCCCTGGCTATCCAGGGGAGGCGTACGGCATCTCGGACGAAGAGGCGAGGGAGTTGCGTTGGCCGGCCTCCCCTTTGAGGGAGATTCTGTGGCCTTGGGGCGCCATCACCTTCGCATTCGGAGTCGTATTCATGCTGTTGATTTGGCCTCACATCAATGCCTACCTGTCCCCTATTCTCCCCGAGACTGAATGGGCTTACGAGACAACTGGAATCAGGGAATTGCAGAATGCCGGGCTGGACGGTTCAGGGGTCCACGTATGTATTGTCGATACGGGGATAGACACCGCTCACCCGGACTTCTCCAATCTTACACTTGCCGGGTTCCGCGACTTCTACGAAGGCGAGCATGGCCTCGTCAGGGACGTCGGCGAGGACTCTCATGGGACCATGATGGCCGGCCTTCTCGTGGCTAATGGCAAGTTCTACGGTGCAGCCCCCGGAGTGGATTTGTCGATTGCCCTCGCTCTTGGGCCATCCGGCACCTCGGGACAAGAAGACCGGGTCGCTCAGGCGATAAGATGGTGCAGAATCACGCAGAAGGCCGACATAGTCAGTCTCAGCCTCGGCAGCGATCCAGGGGATGGCATGGGAATCCAGTCAGAGACCGTTCTAGCTGTCCAAGAGGCATTGGATGCCGGTATTTTCGTCGTCGCTGCGGCTGGGAACACCGGCGATGACGCCAGTATCTCTGACGTCTCGGTACCAGCCAATATGCAAGGCGTCATCGCAGTAGGGGTCTCTACACACAGCGGCAACGTCTGGTCGAACTCTGCCAATGGCTCCATGGTAGATCCGTACACCCAAGAGAACAGGAGTTATCCTAATCAGAAGCCCGAGGTGTCGGCACCAGGTGTCCTGTTGTTCTCGACGACTTCAACACAGATCGAGCCTCCGTACGCCTATTCCACCGGGACCAGCGACTCGACCGTCTTAGTCACCGGAGCTCTGGCTCTCATCCTTGAGTTGTACGGCACTGCATTGGCAGGAGATGACGGAGTAATCGATGCTGAAGAGATGGAAATGGTCAAGCGATCGCTTGCAAGTTCTTGCGACAAATCGGGTACCGATGGCAGCCCACACGATGTCAGGGGCGGTTACGGATTCCTTGATGCAGTCCAGTGGGCTTCAGACATCGCATTCGAGTTGAATCTGGCTTAATTCAAGGCATTTCGCCCCAATTCGCCAATCGAGCCTACGGCTCGACACTACCCTATGATTAAATCCGTCCCCAATTCCCCCAACGCATGGCTCGCGGTGAGCGTGTACGCAGTCACTTCCTCGTCATGCTGATGTTGACTAGCCTATTCGTCGCATTAGTTGGCCCAGCGGCCCCCGTCTCCGCCAACAACGAGACTACCTCAGGGGTCATCTCGGGCACTGAGACATGGTCAGGCACCCACATCCTCTCTGGAGACGTGGTTATCGCATCGGGATCGAAGTTGATAATCCAGCCAGGAACCACTGTCATATTCCCCAACGGAACTCACTTGGACGTCCGCGGTAATCTGTGCGCAGGGGTCTCTAATTGCGGCGCCAGTGGTAACTCTAACACCGCTCAGAGAATCACCTTCCGTTGGACCGATCCGGCCAATTCTAGCGCCACCGGAGAGTGCTACGGGATGAGTTATGGAAACCAGCAGATTTGGGTCAAGGACCCGTCGTGCTACGAGGGAGTTTTGATTCGCAACACCATCGACCTTTCCCAGACCGGTTTGAGGCACATCGTCATCGACGGTGCTTGGGGCATTCCCTACTATATTCCCACAGTGTCTCAATGGAGATACGGTGCTCTGGTAATCGACGGCGCAAGCCCGGTCTTAACCGAGATAGAATTCACAGACATCAACACCACCAGTTTGCTAACGACGAATCTCGCTCAGCCACGCCTCATTGGTGGCGAATACACAGTGGGTAACGACGATGAGAGCAATGTCGGCGGATCTGCAGTGCAGATTTATAGCTCAGGAACTCCTGTGACGCCACTGATTTTTCAGTCTCCCACACTCATCGGTACCAACGTAGGATGCAGCCGGCAAGCCCCCAGTCGCCCTGTGATTTGGGCAGAAGACACATTCATCGAAATTGACAGTGCCACTAGCACCGGGGACTATGGCATCAGCATGCAGCACTCTTCTGGAATTATCTCCAATTCAGAATTTAATGTGAACTGCAACGGCATTGATATCAACAGTAGGAAATCAGTCTCCAATGTCGACTACTCGATTGAGATTGTCGCCAATGAGATTACAACCGGTGACGGCGCTCCGATTACGGTCTTCCAAGGCGGCTTGGCAAATATTGTCGGCAACGATCTTGAGGGTGCCGCAGAATCCTCAGGGATAGCGATTGAATCCAGCGATGTGGTAATCCACAACAACGACATCGGACCAGTGGATGGTTGGAACGGTCTCTGGCTGATTGGCTCGTTCGACGTCATCGCCGAGAACAACACCTTCCACGACATCGCTAGGGAGGTGATACGTGCTGGGGCGTACGGCAACAGCGCTCCTGCTCCGTCCGCATCTAGGGTATACCTCGCCAACAACACCCTCTCTACCGACGGCGCGGGTGTCTGCTCAGATACCAAGTACGACGCCTGGGGAGGTGACTACACCTGCCCGGTAGTGCACGCATACAGGGCCGGAGTCTCGATGTACGACAACACGATCAACGTACCAGGTACTTCGGACGCCGACGGAATACGCGCAGTAGGGGCTCTTCTTGACATTCAGAGGAACACCTTCAATGTCCCCGGGACAGGTGTGATAGTGAAGCATTACGACGACGGCTACGCCGGCTCCCAACAGTACGGAACACTCGGCTTCTTCTCGCAGAACACCTGGTCCGGTGTGGGCATGACGTACAACGTGTCGAACAGCGCGATTACCGTGCAGTCAGAGTACATCCCCAGCCCTCCTCCAGGTGTATACCCAGTCCAATTGGTCTGGTCAGATCAGGAGGCATGGCCGGCCAACCAGTTCCAGACCTCGATTGTGCCGACCTTCGTCAAGGAGTGTCCGAATTGCGACGACTTCACCCCTCGGGGATTCCCCTTGGCAGTCAACATGGACAACAACTCCACCACCTTCACCTTCGCCAACCTGTCAAACCTCGATCGCGCCAAGATACACATCGAGACCCAACCGACCCCATATGCGGTTCAGGTGCGCAGAGCCGAGATGGTACGCTTCCAGACGCTGGTTGAGGGCGAGCGAGTCCAGGACACAAATGTCCTGATTGAGGACGCTCTAGGAAACGACCTGTACTCGCTGTACACGGACAACGACGGCTACACGCCGTGGATCGCACTCCCCTCTGACTTCCATCTCGACATAAGGGGGCTGGGCGGAGGGGACAACCCCGACGGCTTCGCTGATGACGAGTACGAGGATTCCTGCTTCGACGGTATCGACAACGACGGTGACCTGACCGTCGACTCCGATGACGAGGACTGCGATCACCTTGCAGGCACTAGGGAACTTTCACGCTACTACTACACCGCGTACAAGTTCGGCTCGGGGTTCGCCCGCAGTGACTTCACCCTGTCCGACACCACGCTGCAGGACACAATCAACCTCGCGAACCTAGTCCCATCAGTTTCTGTCACTCAGATTGATGGCCACTCCTTCCGTAAGGTGGTCAACCTCACAGGGAGTGCCCATGACGGCCAGCTCGCAGGCATCTATGCCACTGACGAACTGGCACAGTGGGATCAGGGGGGCTACGTCCACGAGATCCAGATTAAGGATCCGTTCACCAGTGAATGGAGCGCTGCTGGTCTCGCTGTCGACACTAGTGGAATGGCAGAGGGCCAGGTGACCAAGACCAACCGGCCGTTCAGCTCTTGGTACTACCAGATCGACATGAGCAACAGGGAGGAGGGCGACTACGCGTTCGAGTTCAGGGCATTCGACGGCATCGACTACAGCCCAATCATCTATCGGACAATCAAGCTCAATGTCCAAGCTCCGACAATATCAGTGACCTCACCGAGCTCGTTCTCGACTCATTCCGAGGACATCGTGACCTTCGAAGGCACGGCCTTCGACCATTACGGCTGCCCGATACAGTGCAGCTCTGACATACAGGACATCTACTTCCACATACAGGGGCCCGACTTCGATGTCACGACATCGGCATGGACAGGAGGCATATCGGTCGGACAGGACTGGAGCTGGACCTGGGATTTCAGCGCCCAGCCGCGCGAAATCGCCACGTACACCTTCACGGTATGGGCATCGGACACCGACTTCTGCCAGGGCTTCGTGGACGAGTGCGAACCCGTGGTACTGACCCTCACGATTGACAACTCGAACAGCTATCCGTTCATCAGCGTCATCACCCCGTACGACGGTCAGAGGCTGTCCGTCTCCACGGAAACTGTCTTCGAAGGGGTCGCTCGCGATAACGACGGCTCCGTCTCGAGAGTAGACTTCGAGATCATGGACGTCGCTAACAACTACCTGTTAGTGCTCACCGACTCAATCACCGACTTCGCCCCCAGCGGAGCTTGGTCCCTTGAGTGGGACTCGACAAATCTGATGCACGACATGCAATACCTCGTCCGGTTCCGATCATACGACGGTTACGACTACAGTGACTGGGAGGAGATGCTTATCGTCGCTGACAACCCACCCGACGCAGGAAATAACCAACCGACCTTTGACTCCACCGACTGGTCCAGTTCTATCTCCCTATACTGCGAGATTGACTCGCAGTCCCAGGACCGCTGCACCAAGGCTGAGATAGATTTGTTGGAGTACTTTGACGACATCGATCTAGGTCAGGAACTCATTCTATCTGTGTACGATGACGAGTCACGCACCAGTGACGACCACTTCGGCATCGTCATCAATGTCGGAATGGACGGCATGGCGACCTATAACCCAGTGTCGATGTTCTTCTACGATACCGACATGGCCACTTGGACCCTAGAGAATGTGGTTTTTGTCGCAACTGATACACACGGCTCGAAGATTAACTCCAATCCCGTTACCTTCACTGTGGTTGGCCTCCAGTTCCTGATTACGCCGCCCGAGGAAACCACCATCTCTGAGGACGGTAGGGCCATCTTCACTGGCATCGGTCTACCAGGTAAGACCGTCATCGTCACTATCGCCGGCAACACCGTGAACAACACCGTGGTCGGTGAGGACTCGACATGGTCGCTTGGAATCCCTGCCTCAAGGATAGATGGAACTGCGACTCCCGTGTTCAAGTACGGAGGAAGCGAGTACTCCGGCGCCAGCATCACCATCTCTGGCTCCGGTGGAGGGGGTATGGGAATGGGTTCGATTATCATCATCGTTCTTGTCCTGATTGCGGTCATTGGCGGACTGGTTTACTTCTTCGTCGAGTTCGAGGAAGAAGAGGATGAGCAGTTAGATGGAACTTCTGAGGCCAAGCAGGATAGCGATGAGGTAGAGGATACCTACGCCTGGGCCAAGGAGGCTGGAATCAGAGAGGAACCTGAGAAGGAAACACCGCGC
>PSPX01000012.1 GCA_004195715.1 Methanobacteriota archaeon
TGACTACCTGTGGGGAGATGATGAGTCCGATTCCGGACCCCAGTCTCTGGACAGCCGCACCACCAAGGCCAGCAAGACCGCTGTGGCGGTCTGCGACCGAGGTCAGGCCGAGCGAGTGCTACGCGGTGATGCGACCGACGACGGAAGCGTAGATATCGGCGACTTCATCGTAATGGTGCAGTATATCCTCGGTTACGGAGATGCACCTGTCTCGATGCAGGGAGCCGACATCAACGGCGACCACGCGGTCAACGTGCTCGACCTAGTGATGCTCGCAGATCACCTATGGGGTGGTCAGTGCGAGCGCTGCTAGGCAGCTAGCCGCCACTATACGCTGAGACTTCTCTGGAAGAACTCAGTGCTGCAACCAAGCGCGTGCCTTCGCGCCGTCCACTGACCTCTTGGGGACGGCTGCGAAGGCCGCCAAAACGATTCAACCTCTATCCAGCCACAGTGATAACACGAGGTACAGCACTGGATAAGCCATCGAAGCGAACACCAGCAGTTGAGGAGCGTTCGGGTATAGCATGGCGACGAGCAGGATCGATGCAATCCAAACAATGCCGCCGCCAATGAAGAACCAACGCAATCGGTTGAATCGATTCGGATAGACAAAGCGGACTGGCATAACGCTCAGCGCGCTGAGCGCCAATGTTAGCAGGAGCACATACCACTCGCTGCCGGCGGGAGCTGCGACTACGACGTAGAAGGCGAAGACGTTCCAATAGGACGGAAAGCCTAGGAAGAATCCTTCCTCGGTGTCTTTGGATTCGGCATTGGTGAACGCTAGGGCGCTCGCGACGAGCGGGACGGCTGCCCATAGCGAGGCTGGGTCAGGGAGCCATCCGGCGTGGATTAGAAGGACAATGGGAACGAAAGTGTAGTTGATGTAGTCGATGATGTCATCGAGTCGTGCTCCATCAATATGTGGCGCATGACGCTTGACATTGACCTTCCTAGCCAGCGGTCCGTCAACTGAATCAACTACCATTGCGAGGAACATCCAGAAGAAGGCCATCCGGTAGTCCTCGACGAAAATCGCTTCCAACGAAAGTAGTCCCCAAAGCGCGCCGGACGCCGTACCCAGGTGTACGGACATGGCGAGTGCTCGCTGTTGCGGACTGGTGGAATTATCTGGGCTCACGGGTTTCTCGACTCCTGCTCCTTGAATCCTTGTGAGTCCGTCATGCAGCATCCCCTAGAATATGTTCAGGGGTGGAACCAGAAGGCTAGTCCCAGTACAGCATAGGCTCCCAACAACATGGCCCCTTCGAGCCAGTTGCTCTTGCCGTCTGCTGCGATGGCGTTGACAATCATCACTGCGAGGAAGGCGGCGACCGTCTCAAGAATACCGAACTCGAAGGTCAGTCCGATTCCTAGCATCCAGGCGAAGACCACCATCAAGGGGGCCACAAACACAGCGATTTGGGTGCTCGAGCCGATTGCTATTGCGAACGAGAGATCCATCTTGTTTTTGCCTGCCACAGTCACAGCGGTGAAGTGCTCGGCGGCGTTGCCGAACAGAGGCAGTAAGATCACCCCGATGAACAGGTGCGAAAGGCCGACTTCGCTGGCCGCCTCCTCCAACGAGTGTACGAGAATCTCGGCCATCCAAGAGACAAACAATGTCGCGACTACAAGCAAGATTATCGAATCGCGCTTGGTCATCTTCGGCTCCTCATCGTGAGAGCCATCGGTGGCGAATAGATCGGAGTGCGTCCTCAATTGGAATACCAAGAAAAGGATGTACATTCCGAGAAGGATTACTGCGGCTGCCCTTGACAGGCTTTTCACTCCCTCTGTTCCTTCATCACCTCCCACAGTGAGGTGATACACTGTTGGTACGACTAGAGTGATGACGGCGAGAAGTAGGAGCGAACTGTTTGCAACGAACTGCGTCTCATTAAACGTCTGGACCTTGTGATGTATTCCTCCCCAGACGAATGCTAAGCCCATCACCAACAAGAGATTTCCAAGGATACTACCTATCAGACTGGCTTGTACGATGTGCACCATGACTGTTGCAGTTTCACTGTCCGCGCCAGCCTTGTAGGCTGCCCAGATTGCGAAAACCGCGATGATTAGCTCTGCGGCGTTGCCAAAGGTGGCATTGAGGAGTCCTCCTATGGACTCCGATGTACGCAGGGCAATCTCCTCAGTGGCATGGCCCATCAGGAAGGCGAGCGGCATAATAGCAACCATAGAGGAAAAGAATGCTGCTGTCTGATCATGTGACACGTAGGCGAAGTAGAATGTAATAGGAATAGCCAAGAGAAGTAAATTCAGTTTAGAATGACGAGGATCCATCGCTCTAATCCAGTTGACTTCGCCCTCGGCCATGTCTCTCAGGCCTTGCGACGCACTGAGGGATGGTCAATATTGCGCCGGCGACACGTAGCGTTCATGGCTTCCTGACCAGCCGGCCAGAATGTGAGTGGTGGTTTTCGACTGGCTCTGAGCGGCACACCCGGGACCGGCAAGAGCACGATAGCGCAGATACTCTCCGATGGTGGATACGCTGTAGTTTCAGTAGAATCGCTAGCCGAGCAGAACAGTTTGTTAGGTGAGATTGATCCAGCCGACGGGGCGAGGGTCATCGATACCGACGCATTGCATGATGCGCTCGCTCCTGAATGGAAGTCCCCTCCTGACGGGATTGTAGTGGTGGACGGTCACCTCTCTCATCACCTGCCTTGCGATGCGGTGGCCGTACTGCGCTGCTCGCCCGAGATTCTAGAATCCAGACTCGCAGGTAGGGGGTACGCGGTCGAAAAAGTGCAGGCGAACTGCGAGTGGGAGTTGCTAGGGGGGGCTTGGAACGAACGCGAGGGCGATACTCCATGGTGCGAGTTCGACACTTCGCATGGCAGCGTCGACTCAGTCGTCGCCTCGCTTTCCGACTGGATAGCAGATGGTTTCAAGCCGACTAGCCCGGGCTCGCTGATTGACTGGGTAGCCAGAATGGAGGGGTGACGATGTTTGAGAGGATGAGGGGAACCTGGACCAAGGCAATTGAGCCACTGGTCCTGAAAATGGGGGGTCTTGACCCTAGTGTCCTGACTTGGACCAGTCTAATCCTCGCCCTCGGCGCCTTCTGGCTGATTTCTGGGGCTACCCTCGACAATAACGGTGCAATCATGATCGGGGTCTCCGTCCTGCTGATACTGCTGGCCGGTGTGCTTGACGCGCTCGATGGTGCTTTGGCCCGTCATCAGGGAGTGGCTGGACCGTACGGAGACTTCCTCGACCACACCATCGACAGGGTTGTTGACGTGGGCCTACTCATTGCAATAGGGATGAACGCGGCCTTCGTCAGCGATCCGAGCTCGGGGGCTGTAGCGGCGGTGCTGACCTTGTTCGGCTCCTACATGGGGACTCAGGCCCAGTCGGTAGGACTCGCCAGAATCTACGGTGGCTTCGGCCGTGCCGACCGCATGGTACTGACGATGGCCTGCTTGGTCGCAGCTTCTTGGCAGGCTTACTCTGGAGGAGTCGGTATTGATATCTCTGACATAGGCTACGCCAGTTGGATTATGCTGGGCAATAGCAACCTCAACGGCATGACGGTCACTCTTGCTATCTCCGCTTGGGGAGGAGTATACACATTCCTCTCTCGCTTCGTCAGTACACGGAACCAGCTGCTGGGATAGTGGCCTTGTAGCAGCCCCGATGAAACACGCCTTGCCCGCCGAAGGCGGGGGGTAACGGTTATCCTCTCTACGACTCGCCTCGGCCTCATGGACTTCATCGTCGAGAGGGCTCTGGCTGACAGAGATGACAATGTCGTACCTCACGACCTGAGCGACAGGAAGAACGATGCGGAACTGAAGAGTCTGCTCAAATCACTGCAGCCCAAGATACGTGTGTTCGGCTGTGGAGGATGCGGTTCCAACACCGTGGCAAGGCTAGAACTTGAAGGTGTGTTTGATGGTACATATGTCAGGGGGTTGGCGGTGAACACCGACGCCCAACACCTGTTGAGGGTCAATGTCCGGGATAAGGTGCTGATTGGGCGCTCTGCCAGAGGTAGAGGCGCCGGCGGTGACCCGGAAAAGGGCGAGCAGGCTGCATACGAATCTGAGCGTGCGCTCAAGACGGAGATCGAAGACTGCGATCTGGCATTCATCACAGCGGGACTGGGAGGTGGCACTGGGACAGGGAGTGCGCATGTAGTTGCTCGGCTAGCCAAATCGGCCGGGGCTCTGACCATCGCTGTGGTGAGTTACCCCTTCATGTCGGAGGGGGCTCTGCGGAAGCAGAATGCAGAATGGGGCTTGGAAAGACTGCGAGAGGTGTGCGACACAGTGGTCGTACTGCCCAACGAGCGTCTTCTCGAGGTCGAGGGGGTTCGTGACCTTCCGCTCGACGCTGCATTCCGCGTCGCAGACGAATTGTTGATGAGGAGTATTTCAGGAGTTTCCGAGATGCTTTCGAAGGAGGGTGTCGTCAACCTCGACTTCCAGGACCTGCGCTCCGTGATGGAGAATGGTGGAGGAGTGGCGGTCATCGGACTCGGTGAGGCTCACGGCGAGGGCAAGGCTGAGAGGGCCACCGAGGAGGCTCTGGAATCACCTCTGCTTGACATAGACATTTCCGATGCTCGCGGGGCGCTGGTAAATGTGGTCGGCGGGCCTACTCTGTCACTTGGGGATGCCGAGCAGTGCGCCAAACTGATTCGTGAAAAGGTGAATCCCTATGCTCGAATCATCTGGGGCGCTACTACTGATGACACCATGGGGGACAATATCAGGGTCCTGCTCGTGTTAACTGGCGTGAAGAGCGAGCAGATAGACGGAGCTTCGCGACACACTCAGATACGCAACCTCAGGGACCGTACTGTCGAGTTCGTGAATTGATTTTCACTCTGATTTTATTTCGAGCCCCTTAGGGCTCGCCCGGCGTGCTTAAATGGAGTCTGTCGGTCGCCGGGTCGCTTCGAGGATTAGTGATGGCTATCGAGAGTTCCAATGTGGGTCCCATCGAGGAGACTGTTCAGAGTTGGCAGGACGATATTGAAGGGCGTGTTCGCAGCCTTCAGACCGGCCCCTACGCCCGCATCCTGAAGATGGCGAGGAAGCCGTCTAAGCAGGAGTTTCGCCAGACCATAATCGTCTGCGGCATCGGGATGTTTATCCTCGGCGCAATCGGATTCGTGATGCTGTGGCTGATGGATAGTGCCTTTCCGTCCTTCTTCAATTGGCTAACCGAGTGAGGTAAAAAAAATGTCAGATACGTTCACAGTCTACATCCGAAACGGGGAGAAAGTGCTGCTCATGCAGCGCGCTGATGGACTCGCAGACGACGCTCTTCCTGGCGCCTGGGACGGTATCTACGGCATCGGTGACCCCGAGGACCTAGATACAGTGGTGGCTAGGATAACTGAGGTCACCGGTATCGAGGCTGACAACCTGCAATACGTGCGCTCGGGAGGCGCGCGGGGCCTAGCCTACGAGAACCGACTCAACGAAGTCACACCACTTCTCTTCATCAGCTCGGTCGAAGAGGTCGATGCTCGTGGCCTGTACAAGGGCTACGAGTGGGTTGACCCGGGAACCATTCAGGAGAGGGAGTACTCCACCCCCCAACTGCGCGAGATGTACGGTGACGTCGCTTCCTATCTCTACATCCTCAAGACCTCCATTGGTCAAGAGCAAAATGTGGCTAGGGAGGTCCAAGCCCGGCTCTCCGGTACTGGTTCGCTCGAGGACATCCAAGACGAGATCTTCGGCGTCCTCAGCCCTCACTTCATGCGTGGTTACATCTTCGTCGAAGCCTCGGCCCTACATCACGTCGAGAAGCTCATCGGACGAGTCGGTGTCTCCACAACGCCGATGAAGAATTGTCGCAAGGTACTCGGCGGTGAGTCACCGTTGGGTGATGTGCTTCCCTATCTTGAGCCCAAGGCGGCGACTGCCGGCATCGAAGAGGGTAGCATCGTGGAGATTCATGGCGGCGCCTTCCGAGGTCAAGCGGCCCGTGTGACCCGTGTGACAGAGTCGAAAGAAGAGGTTACCGTCGAGCTCTTCGAGGCAGCAGTGCCGGTGGCCCTCACAGTGCGCGCCGACCAAGTTAGAGTCACCCAGCGCGTTGAGTAGTGCTGGAGGCTCGCCCTACGGGCGTTGCATCACTCTCAAATAGGGAAAGCAGGTCGGCGGGGCGCACTAACAGGAGGCTATAACGGATGTCTGCACGTAATGAAACGCCGCACAAGGTGATTCAGATGCTCGGGCAGAAGAAATGCAACGGCTCCTGGGAGGAGTCTTCTGAGAACCTGACTATGGATCAGGTCAAGAAGTTGGCAGAGGACCAGAAGGACCGGCTCACGGGCGCCAATCTGTACGCCCGGAGCCGTGAGATTATGGGTACTTGTGTCTCTATGAGAGTGAATGTCGAGGGCATGGCACCGAAGGATGCTTTGCAAGCGATGAGTGAGGGTAGGTTTAGCGAACATTTCAGTTGAGAATCACGAATTGCGGGAGAGGGTGACCTCGTTGACCGCGGAGGTGGGAAAATATGCAGGAAAACATTCAGAGCGCGATTCAACAGGCTCTCGATGAGTCGCCAGAGCGCAAGTTCGTCGAGTCAGTCGAGATGGCTTTCACCCTCCGGGACGTTGATCTGAAGAATCCGACGAACAGGATCCAGGAAGAGGTTCGCCTGCCCACCGGAAGGGGCAAACCAGTACGCATCACGATGTTTGCTGACGGCGAGATGGCCACCAAGGCCAAAGCCGCCGGAATTGATGTCATAGATCCATCCACCATTGAGGATCTGGGCGGCAACCGGCAACAAGCCCGCAAGATGGCCAACAAGAGTGACTTCTTCCTGTCCGAGATAGCCCACATGGGGACCGTTGGACGATTCCTCGGTGTCGTACTAGGGCCGCGTGGCAAGATGCCTCGCCCGGTCCCTCCTAATCTGGACCCCGGAATGATTGCTGCCGGACTCAAGGATACCGCGATTGTCAGGTCACGAGATCGTATCACATTCCACACCGCAATGGGCTCGCGTGAGCAAGGGGTCGACGATCTCACCACTAACGCAATGGCAATCTGGAACCGGGTCACTGGCAAACTGGAGAGGGGAGCTGGGAACATCCGCTCGTGCTACATCAAGACCTCAATGGGGCCCTCTATCAAGGTGGAGGTAATCGAATGATGGCCAAGGTAGCACCCTGGAAGAAGGACCGGGTGTCCGAACTCGTAGAGATACTCTCCAACGATGGCATCGTCGGGATTGTAGACATCGGGGGAGTACCTGCCGGGAATATGCTGGGCATGCGCAACTCGCTGCGAGATCAGATGACGATGACAATGGCAAAGAAGACACTGATTAGGATCGCTTGGGAACAGGCAGGTCTGCCCGAAGATGGTCTCGACCAGCTGCTCGATGGGGCTGTCCAGCCCTGCATAGTGCATTCCGAGAGCCTGAACTCCTTCGGGCTGTTTGCTGAACTCGACAAAACCCGTCAGGGCCGCGCAGCTAAGGAGGGTGAAAAGGCTCCCTCAGACATTGTGGTCGAGAAGGGTCCGACCGAGTTCGGACCGGGACCTATCGTGGGTGAGTTCAACGCAGTAGGCATACCAGCCAAGATAGACAAGGGCAAGGTCGCCATCCAGAAGACAGTTACCGTCGTCAACGAGGGTGAAACCATCTCAGGTGACCTCGGGATTATGCTGGCCAAACTAGGAATAACCCCGATAGAAATCGGGCTAATCCTGACTGGAGCCATAGAGGATGGAGTCGTGTTCCCTGCCTCATCCCTGAATCTCGATTTGGACGGTTTCAAGAGCGATGTTATCTCAGCGACCTCGGGCGCCTTCAACTTGGCATGCAACACACGGTGGTTCTCGACTATCACTATGCCCACACTGCTGTCCAAGGCCAGCAGTGAGGCGATGTCCGTCGCCATAGAAGCAGGGGTCGTCAACGACGAGACTGCTTCGCTGTTTATCTCACGCGCGAACGCGCACGCTATGGCCCTTGCAGGCCAGTTGGATTCCTCAGCGCTCGATGAAGCGCTCGCTCAGGCACTCGGTGCCGCAGCGAGCACGAGCGCTGCCGCCGCACCCTCCGATGCGGCTGACTCAGAGGCAGGTGCCGAGGCACCGGTCGAGGAGGAAGAGGAGGAAGAGGAGGAAGCCGGGTTCGATGGACTGGGCGACCTCTTCGGTTAAAAAAAAGGTGAAAAAAATGGAATATGTATATGCTGCAATGCTACTGCACTCTGCTGAGAAGAACATTGATGAAGACGCTGTAAGCGCGGTTTTGACCGCTGCTGGAGTGGATGCCGACGGAGCCCGCGTGAAGGCTCTAGTCGCATCCTTGGGCTCCGTCGATATTGGTGAGGCCATGGCTACCGCCGTGGCAGCTCCGGTTGCTTCAGCCGCACCTGCTGCCTCTGGCGGCGGTGGCGCTGAGGCGGCTCCGGCCGAGGAAGAGGCTGCAGAGGAAGAGCCTGAGGAAGAGGGCGCTGGCTTCGAAGGCCTCGGCTCACTCTTCGGCTAATCCCGCAGGACGCAACTTGACGCGAAGCCGCTATGGGCGAGAGCCTAGAGGCCGAGGTGATGGCGTCTAGCCGGCTGCTTGAGATTCCGGTCAGCATCGCCCCTACTGATGCCATCCGTGCTCTACGCGAGATCGGAGAGGCGCGCGGATGGGGGATGAGGCGAATCCAGGAGTCGCGGATGGTCCACAGATGGGCCATCATCGTCCCAATATCAAGGCAGGCGAGGGTAATCGGTCTGGTCGTGGAAGACGGCGAGGCTGCAGGTCTATCCATACGCTCATGGTCCTACGTTCCGGGTTCGGCTGGGAGACTGTCCACGGTGTCATTTGAGGTCCCTCGCCAGATGGAGGGTGAGGTTTGGACCTCGCTGTTGAAGCAGTGGGCCGGTTCACTCCCTCGCTGCCCTTGGAAGTGGAGTTTTGGCGAGCGTTCCATGATAGGGTACTTCCTCCCGGAATTCAGACGCTCAAGGGTGCTTTTCCGAGGTGAGAGAGTCGATACCGATGACTGGAATGGAAGTGATTCAGATGAATGATGGATTTATCATCCATTGTACGTTCTTCGGGGTGTGAACCTCAAAGCCTCGCTGATGGTCCTGCTACTGCTAGGCGGTTCGCTTTCCGGATGCATGGGACCTGTCGACGAGGATGTCGATGGCGTTTCCGACGAGTTGGACTTGTGTTCTTTTACCCCTATCGACGAAGTGGTGGACGAGAGCGGTTGTTCGACGAGCCAGAAGGATAGTGACGAGGATGGTGTCTCGGACGCGAATGATTTGTGTGTGCAGACCCCGATTGGCGAGGATACGGACAATAACGGATGCAGTGCGACTGAGAGGGACGGTGACGGTGACGGCCTCGTCGATGCTGCCGACTCATGTCCCTCCACGCCTGCCAATGAGACTGCGGCCAGTGACGGCTGTGCGGATTCCGAGGTCGACATGTCGATGCGCCCGTGGTGGTGCCACTCGACGGGCACCGGACACGGTGATGATCAGGACCACGGCGACCACCTCGCTCCCGCCTATCACGAGATGACGAAGGGGATGCTGTCATGGCAGGACTGTATCGATGTCTCAGAGCAGTTCGGAGCCGCGATTGCGTGGGCGATGCAATGGCCCACACTCGCCGATGCCGAGGCGGACGGATTCCACATGGCGGTGGACTACGTCATGGGCATGGGCACGCATCACGTCCGGCTAGGTGACTTCTCGATGGAAAATGACGGTTTCGACCCCCTCGACCCCGAGTTCCTAGGCACTAGGATGGACGGTGATTTTGATTTTGAGCGCCCAGAGTTCCTGATGTACGCCAGCAGCGCACAGAATGCGGAGCTCGTCGGGTTCGCATGGTACGTGCGAACAGACTCAGTGAACCCCCCCTCAGGATTCCCTGGCGACAACGACTGGTGGCATGTCCACGAAACGCTATGTTTCACTAACTCTAGCTTCCAAGTGGTCGGCGAGGACATCAATGATGAGGACTGCCATTATCGGGATGGAACCAATGTGCATCTGGATGATTACTGGATGACGCATGCATGGATCATCGAGCCTTGGCTAACCGACTTCGATGTCTTCACCAACCACCACCCGTGTCTGAAAGAAGAGGGAGCGGTCAGCGACCCCGAAGACTCGTGCTGGGATGAGGCAATGGGTGAAGGCGGCAGTGAACACAACCACTAGGCCCTACAATCCTCATCTGAAATTAATGCGGGTTCGTGAAAGAACTTGTAACGAACGCAGAATGAGAGTGTTTGATAGGGGGCGTGCTGACGGCGTTACGGGAGCAACATGGACTTCGAGGATCTAGTCAACACGCCGAGGAAGATGAGAATCCTCGGGATAAGTGTGGCTTTCATGCTGGCCTTCCCGTTGTACTTCCAGTTGATGCCTTCCTTGCTTGATGATGACATGATTGGAGGAGGTTCTTCGGGCCCCTCGGGTGATTGGGAGGTCGGATTCGCTGAGACTCCGATAATCATGCAGGAATCCCAGATGTTGGGAGATGGAGATACCCATGATACCTTCTTCGACGTCATGTCTGAGTTGAATATCGGATATGTCGAGTTGAATGTAGAGTGCAATGACAACGACGATCCTGGACCAGGTTTCACTGACAGTGCAGAGGGCAACAGCGATGTCAGTCAGGTCGAGGGTGTGTTCGAAGACCTACACGATGACGGGCCCTGCTCGGGAGGTGATTCGGGTTTCACACTTCGATGGGATGTCACTCAGAACTATACTGGAGCGAACTACACAGCTACCGAGATGAGCGAATCAGAATTGCGCAACATGTGGGTGGATGGTGGCATGGGTAGAGGCACTTGGGCTGCCACGATTACAGCTGAAATCAACTCCCCTCCCTCTCCTCTGGGTTCCATCGTCGATTCTGACGAGGAATACGATATCACTTGGACCGCTATGACCTATGAGTTGGTACTGCAACCCGTCATCGACGTAGAGACCTGATCAGGTCCTAGCGTAGATGCTGATTACGTCCCCATCCTGCACTTCGTGCTCGGCGCCAATGACTCTCGATGATCTGGCATCAACCGCCCTGATGAAGCCATCACCGAGATCGGAGTGGACCGCGTAAGCGAGTCCTTTCGCTGTAGTTCCCTCGGCGACCAGTAATGCGTCGGGGAGGATGTTACCGTCACCGTCGACCCAGTGAGTCTCGTCCTGAACCGGGTACGCCACCCTACGCGAGAGTGTGCCGAAGACCACTTCAGACAACAGACCGACGAGTCCACCCCCTTCCCAAACCAGAGATTCAGTAATCGATGTCAGTGCCTCCCTCTGAATTTGCGATAGCCTTGCCTCCCCTTCGGGCGTGATTTTGAAGTCCGACTCTCCGATGTTATGCTCGATTAGCCCTGCCTGCGAGGCCCTACTGAGTGCCAGTTCCGCCTCGGCGCTGGTCGCAACGAGTACACCACCCTCACTCCGAATCATCTCTGCGAGAGGAGTCCATGAACCGGACATCGCTAGATCTGCCTTGTTCGCAGCGACCGAAATCGGGAACAGCTCGCTGCGAATAGCCGATGACATCGACTTCATCTCGTCCTCTCCCCAGTTCCAAGGCACATCGGCATTGGGGTGTTCGGAGTGCACGGCGTTGAATCCAGCTACAACGTGCGGCTCAGAGGCCCCGATACCGGTGAGTTGGTCTACAGCGTAATCGATTAGAGCCCTGTCGCCTTCAGCCTGTACCCGTCTGGCGCCGCGCTTCCAACCGATGCTTAGTATCCCGGCTATCCACGCCTCAAGCTCCTCGATGAGGAAGTTATGTTCCTCGATTGGGTCTGAGCCGCCGCTGCCAACAGGATTCCCGTCGATGTCAGTCGATCCAGAAACGTCCACGACCTGAATCAGGGCGTCGCACCTCGCGAGGTCGGAAAGGAACTGATTGCCCCGACCCTTGCCCTCATGTGCTCCGGGGACCAGTCCGGCGACGTCTACGAGAGTTACTGGAACCAGTCGGCGGTGATCAGTGCAAGAGCCGGAGTTCGGAGTACAGATGCTGCCCCCTCTCGGATCGTCTTCGGTGTTCGCCTCGAGTCTGCCCGCCTGCTCTTTCCTTCTGCGCAACTCGGAGCAAGCACACACAGAGGGCAGAGGCAACCATGCCACGCCTACGTTCGGGTCGATGGTCGTGAACGGGTAGTTGGCGATTTCCACCGGAGTCTGCGTCATCGCAGAGAATGTAGTGGATTTACCCACGTTCGGCTTGCCGACGAGCCCTATGCGCATGCCATCCCCCAGAAGTGAAGTGGGGCTCTCGCTCTCAAGGTGACGGTTGTATGCCGGTGCTCACAACTCGGTGGCACTGCCGGCATCGTCACTCTCCCCAACAGGCACCACTGTGGTGTCGAGGCTTGCCCCACCTGCTAGGATCTTCCTCACCGAAGTAGGCGAGGCCAGAGAGTAGGCTTCTGTGGTTATCGAGCTGGACGTGGCTCTATCGGTGTCAACCCGAGCTCCCCGGAACAAGCCGCTGACTGCATTGAGGGTGTGCATGATGGCGCCAACTACAGCGCCGTAGAACAGAATCGCCCCCACTGCCTGAACATCTGCAGCCAAGGCGCTTGAGTCATCCACTGCGGCCTCAATCAGAGCCATGTCGATCAAATCCGACATCATCGACACCGTGAGACCGAGGAAGGCGCCACCTCCCATCATCCAGTAGGCCCAGCGGGCGCGATTGCGCGACAGAAGGTTCCTGCCCGTGACTGTGGGGAACAGATGTAGTGCGGCTCCGAGTGAAATCGGCACTAGGACCAGCCAGATTCCCAGCAGCAGCAGTGTTGGCGCTATACCAGAGAGTTCGGGTGCCGCCGCTAGGGCATCGGATTGCACGAACAGCGAGGCTGCGGCCAGTGGCAGCAGCATAGAGGCACCCAGATTCAACTCAGCGATACCAGCTGAATCGGAGTTTTCAATGAAGGCGTCACCGCCCCTGAGTGTCATCATGACATTGGCTGCGAGAGCCATTATGGGAATTATCGCCAGAGCCATCAGGAAGGCCATGACTATGCTGTCCTGAGATGAGGGCTGGAGTTGCTCAAAAGTGACTCCCAGCATGTCAGCAGCCATCATCCCATTGCTATCTCCTATCGGATTTATCGTTGCCAGAGCACCGACCAGTGTGGCCGCTCCCAGCGACCTCGACCACAGCGGATTACCCGATGCGCTGGACGAGGCGTACAGAGCGACTCCTGCAGCTGTGGCGAAGAAGAAGGTGCCTCCAATCATGTGAGCCAGTAGCCACTGCCCTGCTCCGACTTGGATGCTGCCCGTGATGATGGTGGCAGCTGTGGATATCGGATCTGCTAGCATCCCCATGATGATGAGCCAGCCCGGAATTGGCAGGGTTCTCTGTCTCTCAGAGATAGTCAGAAGCAGGTTGATGACGATGGCAATGAAGCCGAGGACGTGCATGCCGGTGCCGATTAGGAAGATATTCACACCCAGTATCTCGGAGTCATGGGCGGCGACGACTAGGACAAGGACTGACAGTGTCCAGAGGAACGATACTAGTGTCGCATTCCTCTCACTGGCGAGTTTGGTGTCGGCGAGGCGGGGCATGATGTGCAGGCTGGAACCAATCAGTAGCATCCCAATCCCACCATACAGCGCCGCGTAGTTGGATGCGTAGATGAGTGAGTTCGCGGTCGGGTCGTAACCCCATGCTGAAAGACTGTGCAGAGCGGTTGGATCTTGCTTCAGCCACAGACCCTCAAAGACCAGTGTCGATGCTGCGATGAGCCAGAGCATGCCCTGAATGAACCACGCCTTGGAAGCGGATCCATCCCTGCCTTCGACTAGGTCGATTCCCGGCCCTAGGGCCTTCTCGAGCATGAAGTGTGACATCGCCTTGGTGACATCGTTGAAAATTGAGAGTCCGTTCTGCATCAAGAAGTAGGTAAGTAGCATTAGCCCCCAGAAAAGCACCAGAGAAGTCAGAACATCGCCCATTCAAACACCTCACTCGCTAGTCGCTTCCGTCAGCATGGTGGCTATGATTGCAAACACGCCCCCCATGACTCCTAGGATGAAGAACCAGATACCGGAATCGAAAACTCCGTCAAACATCGGCAGAATCTCGGAAATCACCGGCAGGTCCCTGCTAGGATAGAGAATACCGTGGAGTATGAGCAGGGTCAGTGAAGTCACCAGCCCGAATGCGAGGACAACCCATGATGACGATGGTTCCTCCTCTCCTTGGATGAACTCTCCGACTGTACCGGAGCCGCCCTCAGACATCTCACTCCCTCTGCCCCAATCAATCGGGACGTATCTACCACCGAAGATTGCCCCTTAAGCATTGGGCGAGGGACTCTGTCCCTCGTCTAGGGTGCGCGAGCAAGGTCCACCGCTGAGCCACGTCTGTAACCACCAGTTCCCATTGGGGCCGGTAGCCAGAGGTCGCTGTCGACCTCAGCCCTCCAGACCCCTTTGCACTCGCAGTCCAGACCTGCGAACTCGCGGATGTCGGCAGAGACCGAATAGCGCTCTATCGCAGCGACCACCTCAGTATCGCACGAGCCGCAGTTGTGAGCACCCCTGAGTTTGCCGCCCGCAGTCGGGTGGACGATGATACGTGCCTTCGACTCGGTGATGTCGGCGTGGGTACGCTCGAGCATCTCCACTAGGGACCATAGCCAGGGTGTGCGGTACTCGCGGTTGCGGTAGAGCCTGTCGACGATGGTTCGCCGCTGGATGTTCATCGGGTTGACCGAGATGTCGTCCGAGAACGGCGCGACCTCGCTGATCCACTTACTGGTGAGCTCAAGCGCGTCGCCCTCCGACATGAACGGGGGCTTGAACAGGAGGTAGGTCTTGACCCTCAGACCGTTCTCCTTGAGCATGTCAACGGAGCGATGCCACTGCTTGGTCGAGAAGCCCTTGTTGATATGAAATCGGAGGACTGCGTCGTCATAGGCCTCCAGTCCGATAGCCACGGTACAGCCAGGGTGGCGCTCGGCGACCCAAGCAATCTTCTCAGGCGTGCACATCTGCGCCTGAGCCTCGATGACTAGGTCCAGTCCCCTTTCGTGAGTCTCCCTTAGAATAGCCTCCTGCCACTCTGGGGGATTCTCGCGGTCCTCGAAGAAAGTCCCAGAGGTATACACCTTGATCATGCTGCAACCTTCAAAGTCGTCGAGTCTGCGCTTGGCCTCATCCCACTGCGCGAACAGATCGTCGGCTGTCACATCGTCGCGGACGTCGTTGAAGTAGCCGCAGAAGGTGCAGCCGGACTTCCACCACCAGACACACCCGCGAGTCCTGAAGATTACCGTGGCAGCGGTGCAGTGAGTACCGTCAGGTAGAATCTCGGGGGTCTTGTACACCGTTGCTGGCTCGGTGGCGTCCCATGACTCCCGTTTCCTCACCGAACCAGGGGTGTTCTCGGGGGCCTTGACTAGATGGTGTACTTTGACGGCCTTCGAGCCGTCGCCCAGCATCCCTGATGCCTGTGCCATGGGCTTGCCGTTGGCGGCGACGACTTGAGGATGCCGTAGACGATGCTTTAGGGTCGTAGTTAGGTGACAGGTTTGCGAGAAGTGGTGACATGCGGGGCTTCCACCTGATACAGAACGTACTGTCTGTGCTGGTGATGCTTTTCGTAGCCGTAATCTGGGGAGTATCAGCGGCACCCGGCTACCTCATCGTGATGTGTATCAGGGGCCGCGTTGTCGGCGATGGTTTGCTTATGGAGGCTGTCGGAACCGGTATCGGACTCGGTCTGGGCTACCTCTGCTGGGGCATCTGTATGGTCCTACTCTGTGGTTTTCTGGGTGGACTGTTACGGCCCAGACTCGATGAAGGCAGGGTGCCTCTGGAGTCGTTCACAACAATCCAATGGGCTTGGTCGATGATATTCCACCGCTCTGCCCTGCTCTTCCTGTGGGTGTTAGTGCCCTCGTTCCTCGGTAACGTGTACTACAGATTGATGGGAGCCAAGATCGGCAAGGGTGCCCAACTGAACACGGACAACATCAACGATGCGGGGATGGTGACTCTCGGGGCGGGGGTCGTGATGGGCGGTCATGCCACCATCAACGCGCACCTCACTGAGAAGGGCGAGCTGGTGCTGTCCCCTGTCAAGGTCGGTGACGGTGCCTTGCTCGGAACGGGAAGTATCGTCCAGCCCGGGTGCGTGATTGGTGAGGGAGCCGTCGTAGCATCGAGAGCGGTCGTGCCGAAATGGACCAAAATCCCTCCTGGGGAGGTCTGGGGCGGAATACCTGCTAAATGCATCAGGCTAGCTGACGGTACGAAACCGGGTGATTGAATGACCAAGTGCAAGGGCTCCAACGAGAATGGCTCGGTTTGTGGGCGCCCATCGATGTACAAATCCGATTACTGCAAGAGACACAGGGCTCAGGATCCATCCGTGAGTATCTGCATAGGTAAGATGGGGGATGGTAGGCCCTGCTTCAGAGAGGCAATGACTGGGGCGCTCTTCTGCAGGGGGCACAGGACCCAACTTGGGGACATCGAGAAGCTCCAGTGTCCTCGGGGCTGCGGCCAACTAACCTACCGATTGGAATACAAAAATGGGTACTACGCTTGCCAAAAATGCAAGGGTACGATGCTCGATGCCAAGTCGGTGGAGGATAAGCTTTCGAAGCACGCTGAGACCCTCAAAGATCTCCTTGAGAATGGCGAACAATGCTCGCTGAAGTGCCCTAGGTGCGAGGCTCTGATGCTAGAAATTAGAGTGGTCTACGAAATCCCCCAGGGGGGCGGAGGAGGTGGGCTTGGCGGCCTTGGAGGTGGTGGTGGTGCAATCCTGCTGGGTGCTATCATAATCGTGGCGATAGCAGCAGCCGCTGAATCCTCCAAATCGAAAGAAAATCGGGTGGTAATCGATGGGTGTCGAGATTGTGGCACATTCTGGTTCGATGCAAGTGAAATGAGTACTGTCAAACAGAGCACTTCGGTCGAAGGAGAAGATGAGAAGATAGCCCGGTTGAAGGCAGAGAGTGGTGAGAAGAATATTGCCATTGGAAGGGCGGCGATTGCAAATTGCCTGCATATAGACGACTTGACGGACAAGAAATGCCGCAGAGTCACCTTTCGCGGCACTCAGTACTGCTACATGCATCAACCGGAGTGATTGAATGACCAAGAAAAAGGCCCGCCAACAGCGGCTCGGACTTCTGCTTCATGCACAAGCCACAGGAAGGGGATGCGCGAATAGCCTACCTGGAACACGATATCTACCACTGCCCGGATGACGGTCAGCAGTTGTTGTTCGTGCCAGACCAGGGCTCTTACAGATGCGATATGTGCGGTGGCGTCCTAATGAGTGCGAAGGATATCGACTCGGAGGTGCTGGAGGGTATCTTGGAGCTCCCCGAAGTCATCGAGGAGGGTCTGAGTGTAGAATGTCCCACCTGCAGTTCGGACAACACTGCGCTTACCAATTTCGCGGTTGAATGGTATTTTTGGATTAGGACGAGCAAATACACTGCGGACATATATCAATGTGGAGTTTCGAATGTTGGCCATTGCACGGTATGCGGATCAACTTGGTTTGCCGGCCCTGGAGAGTTTGACGCTTTAGGACGGACACTCGGAAAAAACACGACTCGTGTCTGGCGAAAACAATTCAGGAGATTAGGGAAAAAGAAGAGGTTGTGGGGTATTAGCGGAGACATTAGACGAGCGATTCGGACGAAGAATACATTTGGTGTACAGGAGCAATCTCTTTTGCGGCAAGCAAGGTTGGCAGGAGTCAAAACAGCGACTGAGAGGAAGTGGAAGGAGGCTGCTAGCAGATCGGATAACTTATGCAACCATGTTGATGACAACGGGAAAATGTGTGATTTCAGAAAGTCAACAAAAAGCACGCATGACCAAGACTACTGCTACAAGCACCAACCGAAGTGATCAGGACTCGTCCGCTTCGGATTCGTCAGCGTCCTCTTCCTCATCGCCATCGACTATGTCCTCGACAGTTTCCTTGACTGCATCGAGGGCTTCCTCCATGCGCTCCTTGAATGTCTCCTGGCTGGCTAGCACTTCCCTAGCCGCTTCTACAGCCCTGTCTATCATCGTGTAGCGGGTGTGGATGGCCTCGTTGAGTTGCTCGAAGAGTTGCATGTGCTGGACGTACCAATCGTCGCGCGCGGACAGTTCTGCAGTGGCCACTCGGTTGCGCTCGTCGAGTTCCTCAGTGACCTCGAAGACACGGCCGAGACGAGCCTTCTCACGAGTGTACAGCTCCTCCATCTTCTCAAGTTCTGGCTCAAGGTGTTCGACCCTCTTGCCGGTCTTAGCCCCCTCTATCTCGACATCGTGGATTCGAGCCTCCTTCTCGGAAAGAAGTGATTCTAGTCCCTCCTTGTCGATCTCCTTGTCGATGGCTTCTTTCTCGAGGACCTCGATGATGGCATTCTTCTCGGCCAACTCGTCCTCGACCTTCTTGTAAGCCACGTAGAGTTTCTCGAGGCGGTCGGTCTCCTCGGCTAGCCTCTCCTCAATCTGACGCGCCTGTAACTCAGGAGTGATGGTTCCCTCTTCTTCACTCATACGAGCCCTCAGGGTGCTCGACCGGTGCATCCGCTTTAACCTCGGCGGAATCTGTCTCATCGCAGCACGGAGTTATCCGGCTCATCTAGAAACTGCGGCTATAGTTGCAGACAGCACCGCAGTGAGCCTCTTTGAAGCTGGGATGTGCAGTTTCTCGTCGGGCCCGTGGGCGTTGTTGCCTGGCCCCCCTGTGCCGGTGCACAGGAACTGGGCATCGGGGTACTTGCCCTGAATCATCGCTAAGAATGGAATTGTTCCCCCCAGCCAGATGGTCATCGGGGGCAACCCGCTAATGCTGTTCGCGGCCTCAGAGAGGGCTTGGCTAGCACCGGAAGAGAGGGGTGGGGCGCGGAAGCCGTCAGAGACTGCATCAGGTGTGAACGTGACTTTAGCGCCGTAGGGTGGATTATCCTCGAGGATTCTCTTAATCTCGGAGATGGAGGCCTCTGAGTCAACCCCAGGAGGGACTCTGAAACTGAGTTTGAGGTCGGTGTTGGTTCTGAGGACGTTTCCCGCAGTCTGTATTGGGGGCATCCCATCGGACCCGATTACCGACATGCACGGCCTCCAGTTCATGTTCAGTAGCATCTCTGCCGCACCCGGTGTCTGGGGTCGCATACCGTCGACCACCGGGAGATCGTCCCATACCGTGTCGCCTAGAAGTTCGACTAGTGAATCGGACTGTGCTCTGACCTCCTCGGTGATTGGTACGTGCATCCCAGGGATCAGAACCTCGCCGGTATCCGAGTCCTCGACCCTGTCGAGTAACATCCTTGCAATCCTGAAGGAAGAGGGTATCACGCCTCCTCCGTGACCGGAGTGAATACCCTCATGGGAGACCTGTACGGAGAGGGTGCCGGCCAGTAGCCCACGTAGCGCATCAGTCACCCAGATGTGCTCGTAGTCACCGCCTCCGGTATCGAGCACGACGATGAGATTGGGGCTGCCGAGGTCGTCGGTCAGGGCGTCAAGGTACTCAGGGAGGTCGTACGAGCCAGATTCCTCACAGGTCTCGATGATAAATCGACAGGTAGGGTATGTAACGCCCTGCTCCTGTAGCATCCTGACCGAGGTCACGCACAGGTAGCCACCGTACCCATCGTCAAGGGCCCCACGGCCGAACAGCCAAGGCTCACGTCGGACCGCCTTCCATGGATGCAGACCCTCTGACCACAGCTCCGGACGGGCCGGCTGCTTGTCGAGATGGGAGTAAAACAAGACCTCTCCTGGACCCGTGCCCTCGATTGTCACCAACAGAACTGGGCTGCGCTCCCCAATGCGGTGGACCTCGTAGGACATACCGTCGATGGACTGTGTGTCGAGCCAGCCGCAGAACAGCTCCACGGTGGCGTCCAGATCCCCAGTCTCGGCCCAATTGGGATCGAATCCCGGGGAGAGAGCAGGGATAGCCACGAAATCCATCAAACTCGGGAGTATTGACTCCTCCCACAACTCGTCGCTACGCTGGGCGAGGGCATCGAGATCTGGCTCCATGGATTTGTGTGAGGTTCTCAGCACATGGAGTCTTCGTCTGAGCATTCACTGCTCCGCAGGGCCGCAGATAGGCAGTGCGCCGCGATGGAATGGGCAGTTCTCACAGATGTGGGCAGACTCCACGGGGAGTCTGTCAAAATCCGACAGCGGGGCGTCCGAGGCCAGAGCCATGCCAGCGGTCCTAACGAGCAGTTCTTCCAACTCCTGTAATGCTTGATTCAGCATCTCCTCGGGGTACTCGACCATCCTGCCGGTCACTCCAACCAGTATGGCAGGGGGCAAGACGGCCCTGCACCTCAAGTTGGCCGCTTTTCTCGCGTTCTCTATGCTCTGCAACGCTCGATAGTACAGAGCCAGTTGCATGCGGTGCTTGTTCAGTATATCGAACTCGGCTTCACATGCGGGTCCGGAGTCCTCCGAACCGAGGGCGTCGAGGAGTCCCTCAGAAGAGTCATTGTCGATTAATCCGGCGTCCTCGGTTTTCAAGTCGACCGCTCGGATGGCAGAATCGCCGTTTGAGGTTGCAGTACAAAGCACGAGATCGATGATTCCGCTCATCTCGATGGTAGCCATATCCATATTCACCAGAGGCTCGGGTCCCTCGGGACTCCAACGCTGCCTGACCGATCCTCCTGTCTCGACGTCGAGGGCGATATGGAACGGCATCTCCGTTCTGAGTCCCTCGAGCCTGTGGTCGTCCACCAATTTACGCTGCACCATTCTGCCCAGAGGTCCGGAGCCAATACGCTCTGCCATGCCCTCAACCAAAAGACGAGTTCGCTGAAGGTCAGCGTCGGGCGGGAGAAGCTCTGTGAACACCGTGGAATGAGTCTCGGGGTCTGACAGAAGATCCTCCCTGTGTTCCGTCCATGATGCTTGAAGCGGAGAACTCACCGGCTCGCCGTCGAGACCAGGATTACCGATTCCTATCTCCAGTATTCTGTGGAAGACGGTACCGAGAGTTGCAGGGTCAACGTTGGCTGGCATCCCTTTCATTGAATGCGCTTGTCCACCAGAGGCTATCGGATCCGGACTCAGGCCGCCCTTGGTCTCGAACCACTGTCGCCGTTGGCACTCTTGGAACACTGGGAGCCTGTTCGGAGTGATTCTGATTCGGGGAGGTGGGTCCTGCCTAGGAGGAGCGGGGTCCTCGGTCTCGACCGAAGAACCAGCGGCGTCATCCAACCTCTCGATACGCTGCAGCGGCGTCAGCACTGGCGATTTGTCAGTATCCTCAAAGCAGTCCGGGTGATGGAGCACCAGCATGCCTGGGAGTGTCAAGTCGCCGCCAAGAGATGCATTGGAGAACATTCTGGTGGGATTGAAGGTGCGCTGACCTCTGGTTCTGATGGCCGGAGCGTCCTCGTCGTCACCCTCATCTAGCCACGGTGAAGCGGTTTCCGCTCTCCTCAACGAGCCCTGACGCAATGACTCAATCCACATCTGACCCAATTGGGGTATCTTCGTGTCGTAGGTCCAAGGCATCCGCAGACCCTCTCCCTCGGCCCACTCAGTTCCTCTGTTCGAGCCCACCACAATCAGCCTCTCCTCCGCACGTGTGGCACCTACATACAGTAGCCTGCGAGCCTCGGCGTCCTTGCGGGCCTGATGTAGTACCTGAACGTGGGACCACAATGCAGAGTGGGGGGAGGAATCGCTAGACCACGGCTTGGGATTTCCTGCGAAAAGCTCGGGGCTCACTATCAAACGGCTGCGGTTCTCGTTCCCCATGTTGGTCTGCCTGTTGGAGAAGACATCGGCCAATACTACCACCTTGGCCTCAAGCCCTTTGGCGCTGTGAATAGTCATCACCCTGACAGCATCGCCTGGCGGGACGGTGATGGCTTCGAGGGCGCCGGAACTGCGCTCCCTGAGATCGCGTATCCTGTCCGCTAGGACCATCGCGTCACCGCCGACCTCAGCAGCCAGTGCTCTGACAACGTCAACAATCTGCTCGACGTCTTGACGCGCGACGGGATCGGGGTAGGCCGTGAGTAGATCGGACCTGTCTATGGTCTCGTCCAGCAGATCGATTAGACGCCCTGATCCGGACAGTTGACACCACCTCTCTACCAAGGCCCGTTGAGAATCGCTCAAGCAATGCCCTACTAGTCGGGACAGCATATCTTCTCCTCGTTGTGCACCCCCGATGTAGTCCTGCAACTGGGCGTCGTCCAAGCCAATCAGGACGGAGCGGGCTACCCAAGAAGCGTGGTGGCGCGACTTAGGTCTAGCGACGAACTGCAGCAGCCCCTCGAGGGTGTGTGCAGCCGGTCTGTCCAGCAACCCCCCCTCTCGATCTGCCTGAGCTGGGATTCCGTGGTCGTGGAGATGTCTGATAATGACGTCCCTTATATTCGGCCTAGTGGGAAGCAATATCATGATTTCACTGGGTGAAACGGGGTCTTCGGCATCCACTTGGTGCCACTTCCCATCTGCTGATCTGACACTTACTGGGGAACCGTCGATGAGGCTGCCAACGCGTCGGGCTATCAGCAGGGCCTGGCGCTCGAGGGAGTCGGGTTTGCCCGCACCAAACGGATCTAAGTGTGTGGTCAGATCGGTGGGAGGATTGGTAGCCCCTCCGGTGCTCAACGGGCATATCCACTCGATGGCACCGGGGGTATCGCGCTTGTCCGGGCATGCGAACAGCGTCTGGGGGGTGGCGTAGAAATCACCATTGGGGAAGAGTCGATGCCTGTCTGAGAAGACGTCTTCCCACCACTCGTTCATCGCTCTCAGAAGCCCTCCGCTAGTGCGGTAATTCACTTGTAGGGCGATTAATCCCCTCCTACGGTTTTCGACCTCAGTCCCACTCGGTGTGAGCAGGTTGCGATCAGTCGCATCGAAAGGTATCCAAGCCACTAAATCCCTCCCTCCCTGTTCCATGTACTCGGTGGCTGTTGCGATGGTCAGAGTGTGTGCGTTCCTCGGATCGCGACTGTGGGAGCCACTCCTGAGCGCTGGCTTGCGTGTCAGCTCGGGGACACCCGCCAGTTCGTGGTCGTTCACCGTCATCAGCTGCCTCGCGAATTCGAGGAAGCCAGTGACCTCTGCCTGTCTGAATGCGTAGATACTCTGCTTAACGTCTCCCACGTAGCAAATCGTTGGCTGCCATGGGGTGTCGGGAGCTTTCGGTTCACCTTCGTCCACGCGCCTATCGCCCCAAAGCCTCGAGAGCAATCTCCACTGGAGTGGTGAGTTGTCTTGGGCCTCGTCGATGATGAAGGCTCGGTAGCGTCTCCTGATTGTCATCAATAGGTTATGCCTGGTCTCGAGGTCGGCGCGGATGGCGCCGAGTCTTGAAGCTGCCTCACCGGCCCTGCTGGGATTAGTCTCCAGTCGTTCGAGGGCTGCAAACGCCGCATCGATGTGGTCATCACGCCATGGGCTGTCCGTCAACGAGTCCAGTGCATCCTGCATCGAAGAGGGGTAGAACGATCTGCACGTTGAGGGACAGTTAGCCAAAAGCAGGTCGCCGGCCAGTCTTTGGATATCATCGAAGTCGTGGACCTCGTCCCTTTCCTTGAGTTTCCTGATGATTCCTTGGAA
The DNA here is from genome assembly GCA_004195715.1 of Methanobacteriota archaeon. GTDB lineage: Archaea > Thermoplasmatota > Poseidoniia > Poseidoniales > Thalassarchaeaceae > Thalassarchaeum. Next base: position 23,601 of record PSPX01000012.1, read on the forward strand.
GCCCCGGTGAGCAAGGTACAGGTCCTGTAGGTTGCGAACTTCGGCATCGAGGGTGAAGTAGTGACTGGAAGCAGGGCCGTCGATTCGCTCGGGTAGGGGAATTTGGAGAGGAGAGAGAGGAGGGTTCCAATCTGCAGGAGAGGAAGGAGGAGTTGTGTCACTGAGCAGCATGGCAACCCGCGTGAAGTGTAGCATCAGTCTGCCGCGGTCGGAGGACCACGCGGATTTGATATCGGTTACTATGCTCCTGATCTCATCCTTGACGCGTGCCTTGGAGCGCGCATCTGGAATCCTCGAGTACTTCTCTATGCCAGCCCCCCATGAATCAGAGGGGAGGTGAGAATGAGGGAAGAAGGTGGGGTTGTTCTTCATCAAGGCTGAGGAGTTGAGTGTACAGACTAGAGTGTGACTCAGCCACGTCAGTTGTCCCCATGCGTCTTCAGGCGGTCCCTCGCTGCTTAGGGAGTCCAAGCAGGCCATTCTGGAATCAGCCGGCCAGCCGGCGAGTGCCATGGAAGCTGAATTCTCCTTTACCAGATTGCAGAAACGCTGTGTGATCGAATGGATCTCGGTCGCGTGTTCGGCGACCTCGTCGGCATCGACTGATGCCATGATTTGCTGGTGCAGCAACTCGGAGGTGATGGTGTCGCCATCCATTATCCTGCGAGTTGCCTCCTCGATGAACACAGAACTTCCCACCAGACTGCGTAACACCCTAGCTGCAGAGTATCGCCCTGAGTAGTGCCGCGCAATTCTGTCTCTGGCTGCTAGTACATCTGGAGCGATCTCGGCCGGGATGCCCGCATCAACCGCCTCTCCGATATGAGAGACCGAGCCGGGCAACCTCCAGAGGATGTTTAGGGCGGAATCCACCAGTAGAATTCTGCCTGCGTCTGAGACGTTGTCTCGGCTTAGGGCGTCTCCGAGGATACCTCGGTACGGCGAGACCAGTTGATTGAGAAACGCGTCGATGGTTCCTATTGGTGCGTCCTCGAGCAGAGTCAGGAGTTGTTCACTGAATCCCTTGTGCCTGATTCTAGGGTCGCTGCGCCAAGTCCCGTCATCTCCTATGGGGCCTGGCTGCAACCGGGCGATGCTTCGTCGCAGTCGATCCCTCATCTCATCGGCTGCGCGGTTGGTGAAAGTCAGCAGCACTACCTCGCCCGGAAGTAGGCCACCCCATTCCCTGAGGTCTATGCGCTCTGCTGCTGGAGCGGCTATCATACCTCCTTGCAACTTGGATGGACGCTCTGGCTTGGGGAGTAGTCGAGTTGCTCTCTGATCCTCGGCCAGATAGTGCTCGATGACGCGATCAACAATCGTGCTGGTCTTGCCAGTGCCCGCCCCAGCGTCGATGACTATGTGAGCATCCAAATTGAGCGCGAGACGCTGGGCGGTGTTCAGACGCATCAGAAACCAGCCTCCATCCTGACTTCGCAGACATTCCTTGCCGGACAGTAACCACACACTCCCGGTGATGGGGTCGGGTGGACTCTTCCCGCAGCGGCCCCGGCTGCGACGCGTAACGCCACTGTTAGGCGCTGTGTGAGCCACGCTCTGAAGTGGTCGCTGTGCGGAGAAGGCAGTTCGTCGGGGAACCTGTGCAGTGATGTGGTGATGTCCGTACGAGTACCAAGCAGAAGATCCCCGTGAGAGGCAGAGTACTGTGAAGATAGTTCCAGCATGTGCTCGGTATGGTGACTGAACAGAGAGATGCCGGCAGCGACCACCAAGTCACCTGGGTGGGCAATCTCCCACGCCCTCGCGTACAGCGCCAGTTGGAGTTCGTCGAGCAACCCATCGGAATGTCGTATCTTTGCAGCCTTGCTCTCAGAGGTTTTGAGATCCCTAATTGCCACCAAGCGGCGCGGCCGCCATCCTGAACCGTGGACCCTGAGTGGAGCGACGCTCTCGTCTCCATCTGGATCTAGCCACTCTTTAGTGGACTCATCCATTGGAAGGATGTCGACCCTGTCTATATAGCCCCGAACCCGAATCGGCGGGAGCTCCTCGCCTCCAGAGAGATCCGTGGGTATCGATATCTCGATTCCTTTCTCATCGAAGTCTGCCACGCTCCATTCGAGGCATACCGGTGAGGCATGACGGACCGTTGATTCGGCCCTTACAATAGTCCCAATCCTTCCCGATGGCGATACAGGGCAGGGATCAGTCAGCCATCGGTTCCACTCGTCTCTGCTCATCCCAGTCAGTATCATCAGCCTGTGGGTCGAGACCGCGTCAGTCCTGTCAAGCCAAGGGGCTCGGCTGTCCAGAGACTCGAGTGCTATTCGCATCAGTTCGTCCTCGCTCCTGCCAGATTGGGCGACGCTGCTGACAGAGTCGCCTTCTCCGAATGGCCTCTCAATACCAATTTCGAACCCAAGGGTCTGACAAATCAGGTCGTGATGGACGTTGTGAAGTAGCTCACCGTGAGTACGTGGATCCAGATCCTCTGCCTGCAGCTCGTCCTCCTCTGCCCTGAGCCCGTTCGACAACCAACCCATTCTCGGACACTTGAGCCAGTAATACAGTCTGCTCGGCGACCAGATGGGGACATCCTGTTCGGCTCCCACTGAATGACCATGCCTCGAATCGCTGACATCCGTACCGGTCGCAGGGGGGGCGAATGGACGGGGGTCGATGGTGGGGGTCCTCTTGCCTCCAGCGACAAAGCCTCCAACCACTGGCCACCTGTTGTGTGAACGGGGGGGTTTGATGTCGGGCGGTGTCCGACGGGTCAGATCTGCCCTGTCAATGGAGAACAGATGCTGGACAGAAGCTTGGGCTAGGTATCCATCGTCATCGGCATGGCTCGGTTGCCGTCTCTCGCGATCGCGCTGCAACTCCGAATCCATTGATACCGATATGGCGCTGGGGTTGAGCGGTGCTCGAACTGGTGGGAGCATGTTCCTGAGGGAGATTCCGTCAGACTGCCTGAGGCCGCGTGGGCTGACCGGTTGCTCGGGTTCGGTGCGCATCACCTCGGCATCGTCATCGGGGTCGTGGGCTGCTGCCCACTCTCGAATGGGGGCGGCTGCCGGGGACGCGTCGTCGAGGCTTGGGTCGAGGACTAGGACCTCGGGAGCCGCGGCGAGAAGGTGTTCGAGTTGGTGCCTTGCTGCTCTGATCGGGGCGTCCGGTCGGAGCAGGTCCAGAGAATGTCGCTCCTCGTCACCGAGGAAGGCCATCTTCGGGGCTCTGAGATCCCATGAAGAACTCGATAGGTTGGCTAGGACGATGGTATCGGCGGTGCAACCGAGAGCGGCGGCGGGAGTGAGTACCCTGACCCTTCCAGAGGCTAGCGAAGAACCACTTTGAATGCTTGCGGAGCGAACAAGAGGAGTGAACTCATCGACCCAGTTTGGGCCCATTTCAGGTGCGCTGTAACCCATACTGGACTGCATCAACCTTAGCGTCTGAATGTCCTTGACTACGGCTTGAGCCACCGCTGACGGAGTGGGTCCCTCGCCGTCACACGTTTCCATTGCGGACTCTAGGTCAATCATTCCAAGCATGGAGAGCAACCAGTCATCGCCGCTGGCTGAGGACTCAATCGCCGGGAGTTTTTGTCCCGTGTGGCAGCCCACTCTACTAGCTTCATCGAGGGCTGCGCGGTCCTCTCCCTTGAGCAGCGGCCTCAGAGAATCGGCGACGCAAAGAAGCCACCACTGCGTCGACTCTTTTCTGAACTGGTCGCGCTCCGATATCGGTGGCCTCGCTATCGTCTGCAGCCATCTAGCGAGAGCCCCGGGGCCACCTAGGACATGCTCGCTCCGAGCCAGCACCGTCAACATATCAGGGTCAGCACACGGACTGATTCTGTCCTCCGTGGGGTGAGCATCAGGGCTTTCGAACGGCCTGAGTGTAGCTTGCAGTGAGAAAGATCTCAACGCCTCGAGGGAGAATGCATCGGGACCGTGGGGCAGGGTCGCCAAAGCGACCAGCCAGTGACCCAAAGAATGAGTGTGTGCCGGTTGGCGTGAAGGAGGAAGAGGTATCCCAAGTGCCTTCAGGCCCCTCTCCCATCGTGGTAGGTTAGACTCCAGAGCTGGGTCCACGATGATGAGATGGGAAGAGGGGCTTGACTCAAGACGCTCTCGTGTTAACCTAATTGTTGCCTCAAAGGAGTGTTCCTCCCTCTGCAGCAGCACGCGCTCGGTAGACGACTCGGGGGGCGTTGATTCTAGCTGGTGCGGCGGTACCCATAGAGGAAGGTTCGATTGGGACTTTATTGGGTGCTGGTCGAGCAGGAGCATGCCGTGGTGTCCGAGCCGAAAGTTACCGGGGTGAGTCAATTGGTGGATGGGGCAGTGCCTCGAAACTGCGAGCATAATCTCAACGTGCGAGCGGGGCACCCCTGGAGGGTGGTCGAGCATGATTATGCCATCTACATCGAGGAGAGAGAATGGCTTTCCTCCTTTGTACAGGCCATCGATAATGCGGGAAGCCACCATATCTGGGTGGGTTCCTCCTAATCGCTTCTCTAGATGCTTGATGATGGTCCTGAAGGAAGTAATTCCCGGGCCGTCCCAAGCAGAAGCGGCTGACTCACGCGACAGGTACGAGTGCAGTTCGGCCAGAGCTGCGGTCTTTCCCCTGCCCCACCTCATCTCCGGCAGTGGATTAATCATCGGGAATGCTAGCCTTGCCGCCTCGCGACGGCAGGCCTCATGCAGCACCAGTTCAAAGCCGCCCTCAGTACTCAGAACCCTCGGCATCCTCAGATCCGCTACCAGTGAGGACTTCAGCGAGTCGATGGTATGGTGGAGTGTGCTGTCAATCGCCTGATTGCTCGGCATTCCAGCAAGCGCCTGCTTTCTGGATTCCTCAGTAGGGTAGACGACCAGAACTCTTCCCGAGAGGTCTGACTCGGATCCCGTAGGACCCAGAGACTGTCTCAAAATATGCTCTGTGAGCCATACCGGGATGTTGCCTCTGGGTACCTCCTCACAAGTCACTTGAACGAGGGTTTCCGAGGACATAGCATCACCGAGCATACACAATGGTGGGGTGGGGTTATTCAACCCACCTCAGGGTCGGATACCTAATCTAAGATATCAGCGCTCTCTGCGTGACGGCAGAGAAGCCACAAGAAAACACAGCAGTACGGCTACCAACCCCGGTCCCGGTAGAATAGGAGGGCTGCAACAATCCGAAGGTCCTCTCTTTGACCAATCTATTAACAGCACAGCTGAGACATCGTCATCATCCCATGCAGGTGGGGCTTCTACAGTCATGGAGCCTTCCAATCCATCCAACTCAATGGCATCATGCAGCACGTGCAGGTAGTCCCCGACACCATTCGAGCCGTCCGGGAAACTGGCACTATCCTCGACAAAAAGAAGCCATGGTGTCAGAGCGAAGGTCCAGTAGTCATCATCGTAGTCGACGCGCAGATCAGTGATGTTCCATGAGAACTGCATCTCACCTGATTCGGTAGCAGAAACAGACATCCGAGCGGTCCCTATGAAGTTCCAAGAAGATCCGGTGGCCAATGATGTGGAGTAGTCGTTCGTGAGACTGCTCGAACTCGGCCTTGTCCCCATATGCATCCTCTCCCCATCGAACACCGTGGTCGGAGCAAGTCTGGACGCTCCCCCAAATGCAGTCGAGGCGTCGCCGTAGGTAGACTCCCAACGATACTCTGTGGCATTGTTGCCAAAGGGATCCTCTGGTTCAGACCTGTGCCTGTGATAGTGAATGCGCATGACATCGGAATCTCCTATGGTCTCATCGAGAGCCTGTTCCGTAGTCACGCAGTTGAAACACCAGGTGGCGGTGTAGACCTCGACGACCGGAGTCATCTCAGAGTAGTTGAGTACGATTTCACTGTCTGTCGTCTCGTTGGTCAGAGATATCTCTAGAGCACCGAGGACTCCTCCGGTAACTCCGATTCTTGCATCGTTCCACATCGAGCTTTGCTCACTGGTGGCAATGACTTGGGTCGAGGTCGTTAGGAGTAGTACGACCAAGATAATCGGTGTTGCTCTCACATTAGTCCCTATACATTGGGATATTGAATGCTTCCGGGTCATTGAGCAGCATCGAAAGCAGCGATGACCCGATCGATGTCCTCATCGGTGATGTGCAGATGCACTACCGCCCTGACAGTAGATATATCGCCGTAATCGACACCCTGTTCTAGATCTAGGACATCGACGCCCCGTTCGGCTAGGCTATTGACCAGAGTCTTCGCTCCGTCCTTCTTACAATTGATGTATACCATGTTTGACTGCACTGCTCCGAGGTCAATCGAATACGCCTCCATGGCGTCCACCGCCTCGGCGAGGTGTCGGGCTCGGGCATGGTCCTCTCCGAGCCTATCGATGTTGTTCTCCAAGGCATACAATCCAGCAGCTGCGAGTATCCCTGACTGCCTCATCCCTCCACCGAACATCTTGCGCCATCTGTGAGCCTCGGCAATGGTAGCGGCATCCCCTACAAGAACGGAGCCGATGGGTGCACCAAGGCCCTTCGACAAACATATCGAGATAGTATCGAAGTCTCTAACCATCCTTGCTGGATCGGTACCACTGGCAACGACTGCATTGAACATCCGTGCACCATCCATGTGGGCACGGCAGTCGTTCCTATGTGCGACTTCACAGATTGCGTCCAAAGTCTCCTGATCGTAGATTGACCCGCCTCCTACATTTGCTGTGTTCTCGACACAAATCAGAGTGCATTCTGGATAATGTGAATCGCTTCCGGCTACCTTTCGAATAGCCCTCTGAACATTCTCAGGAGACATTTGCCCTCTCTCTCCTTCAACCAAGGATATTGAGCATCCTGCTAGCACTGCGTAACCACCTGCCTCGTACATGTAGATATGGCTCTTGCAATGGGTGACAATCTCGTCACCGGGCTTGGTCTGCGATTTGATTGCTACTGCATTAGACATAGTCCCTGAAGGAACGAACAGCGCGGCCTCTTTCCCGAGCATCTCTGCAATGCGGTTCTGCAGCTCTATCACTGTGGGGTCGTCGCCTAGGACATCGTCCCCAACTACCGCTGCTGCCATCGCCGCACGCATCGAGGGCGTAGGCTGTGTGACTGTGTCACTGCGCAGGTCGACTCGGTCGCTCGGGTAGTTCTTCACGGAACATCGCGGAGCCCCTCTGACATATCAAGTGCGCTAGGCCATCAATCAGGGGGTCGCTTCCCGCGCTTGCGCCGCTTGCCCTCAGGGGGTCGCTTCCCGCGCTTGCGCCGCTTGCCCTCGGGTGACCGCTTCTTGCGCGGCTTTCTCTTCTGGTCACCCAAATGGCCGAGATCAGTGTCTATTTTCTTACGGCTCTTTGGTGCCTCCTTTTTCTGCGACTGAGTGTAAACTAGTATGAGTACGATTACTGCTGCTGCGGCTGCCGCGCCCATCGCGAAAACAGGGGAGGTATCAATCTCGGTGCAGCTCGACTGCCCCCTCTCAGGCTGCGTTGAGCCGTCCTTGCACATCTCCTGATTGGTAGCTGCGGATGCAGCAACGAAGTGATCGACGTCTGCCTCTTTACAACTCATCTTACCCACAGCGTCCTGATAAGTGCCTGCATTGCAGGCCGTTTGGAACTCGGCCCCACTGGTTGATACATAGTATCCGGGTTGGGAGTTGGTACACTCTGCCTGTGCCCCCATTTCTTGGAAGGTGCCTCGCTCGCAGGGTGTCTGAGTTGGAGAACCAGTTGACGGGACATGGTTGCCAGGGTCTGCGTCTATGCATTCCGACTGCCCCTTCTCAGGCTGGTAGTATCCGCGCCCGCAAGCGGTGGACACTGAAGCCTCGCGGATGTCAACGTAATGTCCCGGCTCGGCGTCGGTGCAGTCCGATTGTCCAGTGGATGACTGATAGGTGCCTAACAGACAGGGCTCCTGGCCCGCGGAACCCAAGTTGGGAACGTGGAAACCGTAGTCGGCCTCCGAACAGGATGTCGCACCTATCATCGACTGGTAGGTCCCGAGAGAGCAAGGTATCTGTTCTGCGGTTCCACTCTCATCCGTGTAATGTCCTATCTCATTGGCCAAGCATTCCGGAGCGCCCGAATTCGGCTGATGATATCCGACAGAACATGCAGACTGTGAGTCTGAGCCTGCATCAGAGACGTGGTGACCCGGGTCAGCCAACAGGCATCCCCCCAACCCGCTATCGGGTGCATAACTGCCAGCATCACACTCGGTTTGTGAAGTCGCGGCAGGGCCTGGTGCGTAGTGCCCTGGATCGACTTCGATACAATCCTCTGAGCCCGTGTTGGGTTGATAGTTGCCCGCTGGGCAAGGTATCTGGAATCCTGTCCCAGACTCAGGTGAGTAGTGTCCTGGATCGACCAGAGAGCAACCAGTCGATGCGGGAGTCGGTTGATGCGAACCAGCCGGACAGGCCATCTGATCTATGGCTCCACTGCCAGTGACGTAGTACCCGGGGTCGGCAGGATGGCACGAGTCTAAGCCAGACGATGGTGAGTAGGTCCCAGGCTCACATGCTAACTGATCCGGAGAGCCGAAGCCTGGCGCGTAATGCCCTTCCGATGCTGAGAAACAGCTGGACTGACCGGCCACAGGCTGGTAGGTGCCGGGCGAGCATTTGGTCTGGTCGAATTGCTGAGACTCGGAGACGTAGTTCCCTGGATCCGCATCTAGGCAAGACGGTTGTCCGAGATCGGGTTGGTAGGTTCCCGGTGCGCAGGGTATCTGGTAGGCTAATCCTGCATCGCTGTAATTGCCCCGATCGACATCAATACACGAAGTTTGGCCATCGGCCGGCTGGTAGGTCCCTGCAAAGCATGGGCTCTGGTTAATCGAGCCATTGACGTCGGTGAAGTAACCGGGGGAGGTGTCTATGCAAGAGCTCTGCCCGGTATATGGTTGGTAGGTTCCAGGGTAGCATTCGAATTGCTCGGTCATCCCGTGGTAAGGTATGTAGTACCCCGGGGAGGCGTCAATACACTGCAGACCGAACAGATACTGACCCGGAGAGCATGATTCAGCAACCCAGGGAGTTGAATCGAATATTGAGACAGTGCCGTCGTTGTCATGGTCTCTCTCGCCTAAGGAGGCGGATGCAATAACCGTCGAGTTCGGGGAGGAATGCCCTAGGTCAACATACGCGGGGATGTCGCTGTCTTGGATATTCACACCGTCAGAGGTGCCCAACCCAAGTTGGCCGTCCTCGTGAAAACCCCAGCAATATAATGATGCATTGGATGCGATACCGCAGGTGTGCAATCGGCCCGTAGAGATAGTCGAGAAATGACCTCCGGGGAAGGTCACATATGTTGGTGTGAGTCGGGTAGTGGTAGTCCCGTCGCCGATTTGTCCATCGGTGTTGTTCCCCCAACATACGCTGCTGTTGTCATCTAGAATTGAACAGGCGTGATACTTTCCCAAATCAATCGATATCGCGGTTCGACCTGGTGGTAGTGAGGCATACTTGAGAGAGGTAGATGATGTGGTAGTTCCGTCTCCAAATTGGCCAACGTCGTTTTTGCCCCAACAAGCTACGCTACCGTTATCGAGTAATGCACAGGTCGTCAAAGTACCTGTTGCTATCGCAACCAACGAACTGTTTGGAGGGAGGATTGTTATCGGTGTCGGTTCGTCTCTGTCAGCGGTAGTTCCATCCCCTAGTTGGCCTTCTTCATTCAATCCCCAGCACATCCCAGTGCCGTCGTCCAAGATAACGCAGGTGGATTTCCATCCAGTAGATACTGCAACAGCGATTCGGCCTGCGGGCAGGTTGATTGGGTATGGAACGACCACATCGGTACCGCTTTCACCGACCCCTACTATTCCTTCTTCATTTTCTCCCCAGCAATAGAGAGAGTTGTCATCCATAATAGCGCAAGTGTGATGCCCTCCATTTGATATCTGTACGGCGGTTTTTCCTGCGGGCATCGCCACTGGATATGGTGTGGTATGCCACCCAGAATTTCCGCCGTGGCCGACTTGGCCACCGAAGTCCTCACCCCAGCATTGGAGTGTGTTATCGGTCATCATCGCACAAGTGTGGTGTCCCGCGGACCCAGAGCCCTGTCCGATTTCGATGGCTGTAGTGGGCCCCCCACTATATCCAAGTAGAACTTGTGTTGGAGTTCTCCTGTCATTGTTGTCACCAGTGCCTAGCATTCCAACCTGACCTTCGCCCCAACACTTCACTGAACTGTTATCCAATACTGCACAAGTATGGTAATAGGAGGCTTGTACTGTGGAAGCCGAATATATCGAGCCGGCTTGAGATCCGGGGAAGTGGAGATTGGAGTTCGCATGAGTCTCAAGAGCGGGCTTGTCACCGGCCAATTCGGCCCTGTCGCCTGAGTCAATAGTAACTGAAGCTGACATCCCCAAGAGTAGAATCACGAGGGTTATTGCTAGGGCGTTTGAGTGTCGGGTGGGTTGCCGCATCATACCTTGACTAATCTGCCGAGATTTAACAATTGTTCGAGTACCCTTGGAATACGCCGAATACGCTGAGAAGTCAAACTCATTTGTCCCCAGCGTTACGGAGCGTCATGGCGAGGGATGGCGCGTTCCGCGAAGTCCCTTACATGGGAGTCATCTGGGTCGTCGCCGAGGCCCACAAGCGAGGCTTCTGGAACGGTAACCCTGACTGGTGCAACCTCGGTCAGGGGCAGCCAGAGATCGGTGAGATGGAGGGTGCCCCAGAGCGACTTCGCTCCGTGGTCATCGAGCCTGAAGACCAGGCCTACGGTCCAATCAACGGCACCGACGAGATGCGCCAAGCCGTAGCAGACCACTACAACCGCTACTACCGGCGAGGCAAGAGGCTCTACACAGCTGCCAATGTCGGCATCGCTCAGGGTGGTCGACTGATGCTCAGCCGGGTGTTCGGAGCGGTGCAGGGGAGGATGGGTTATCAGATCCCAGACTACACTGCCTACCAGGACATGATGGACTATGCCTCAAGCAGGCTCGATCCGGTTCTCATCGCTACTTCGGAGGAGAACAACTTCTCGATTCCAGCAGTGGAGTTCGTTGAGGCCGCCAAGGGACTCGACTCTTTTCTCGTCTCCAACCCATGCAACCCCACCGGTCACGTGATTCAAGGCGGCGAGTTGGAATCATACTGCGAGACCGCCCGGAACGAGGGCTGTACACTGATTATGGACGAATTCTATTCGCACTTCATCTACGAGGGTGACCAACCAGGTTGTGGTCCAGTCTCATGTGCCCAGTTCGTAGACAATCCAGACACAGATCCTATCCTCGTCATCGACGGTCTAACCAAGTCATTCCGCTATCCTGGCTGGAGAATGGGCTGGGTACTCGGTCCACCTGAGATAATCGAGACTCTAGGCAGGGTCGCCAGCGCCATCGACGGTGGGCCAAGTAGGGTCAGCCAGCGTATGGCACTCAGGGCACTCGAGTCGTCCTACGCGGACCAAGAGACGGGTGCTCTGCGTGAGGTATTCGTCAAGAAGCGCAATATGATGGTCGAGCGGCTTACCAAAATGGGCATGAGGTGCCTACCAGGGGCTGCCACCTTCTACATCTGGGCCTGTGTTGAGAGTCTGCCAGAGCCCCTCAACGACGGTATGGGGCTATTCTGGGCTGCCCTCGATAGAAAGGTGATGACTGTTCCAGGCGAGTTCTTCGACGTCAACCCGGGAGGTGAGCGAGGCGGTGAGAGTCCGTTCAGACAGTGGGTGAGGTTTTCCTTCGGTCCGCCGCACGACAACGTCGACCTTGGGCTGACTCGTCTTGAGGAGCTGTTTAGGGAGCACGGTGTCGACTGCTGATTACTAAACCGGGGCGTAGATGTTGTACGCATGCAGCGGTGGCGTGTAAATATGCAGGTTGACGAGTTCCGAATTGGTGTCATTTGAGACGCGATGGATGTCTGGTTCCTCTGCAGCGCATACCTCTCTGGGCTGATAATGTCTGGAGGTTATCGGATACGCCAGCCCCTCCTCGTTGGTTTCATAGATTGTCTCGGTAGAGATGCCGTCGACGATGAGGAAGGCGCAGTCGCTACCGACGTGATCATGAATCGGGGTTTCCTGCCCAGGAAGCCAGCAGACCGCTACGAGTTCATAGAACTCGGATTTCTTGATCACATTCCTCTGGTATCCGTCTTCGGCGTAGCCGATGCATTCCTTGAGAGCTGTCAGGTTGATCTTGATATCCTTCAGTTGATGGTCTAGCTCTGCTAGACCTGGTCTCCTGTCGATTGAGTCAAGCCATTCGACCAGGCCTGTAAGGCCTGAGCATTCTGCAAGCAACTCATCTCGGACGCTGGGATCGATTGTAATCTGAGTTACCACATCCCTCGGGGGTAGTATTTCCTCATGACGGTTCCTGCGTAGCAGGAATTCTACAATCGGTGATATTCTGGCCTCGTGTTCGGTGCGTAGCACCGGAGTTGTTAGGAATACTCGCTGTGATGAGAGTAATCTAGTATCCCCTGCAACACCGGCGCACGGAAAAGACCACACTTTGAGGGGTTGCTTTCCGGAATTCGTAGGATTCTATTATAAATCGTCAGGGAAGCCGGTAATCACTCACTTAGGTGAGGAGGAAATAAAAATGGTTGATACAGACACAATGATGAATGAAATGGGCGGCGCCTTCATGGTAGCCTGGCTCGCTGGCGGCGTTGGCTCCCTAGAGGGTGCCCTCGTCCTAGCTGCAGCTTGGATGGCCATCGGTGGAGCCCACATACTGCCCGTTATCACGTGGGGTCACATAATGACAGGTGACCTGACTGATTCGGACAGTTGGATGGACAATGGAAGCCGCCTGGTCGCGCAGGTAATTGGTGCAGTGCTAGCAGTACTGCTGATTACCAGTGGCGAGTCGTCACCTGTGACTGCCCCTGACATGTGGGCATTCGACATGTGGCCGGCACTGGGCATGATAGCCGGCGGTGCACTGCTGTGGACCGTCTACGACCGCTGCGACGCATGGGTCACCGCTTTCGTGGTGATGGCTCTGGGTACAATGGTCGGCGGTGCTACTGGCATGGCATCCAACCTAATGGGCGATGGTGGCGATATAGCCGCCATGGCCAGTCACTGGGTTTTGGATGGCGTGATGGTTGGTCTCGGAGCTTTGGCTTCGGTTAAGATTGTCGAAATGACCTGATCGGTTTGGGAAACTAGACTGACAGATTTACGTAAGGCGGACTGGGGGGCAAATGCCTCCCAGTCCAGCCGGTATACCCCACCGTCCAGAGCATTCGCTCACGGTGGGTTTTTTCAATTTATATCACTTGACTAGAGACAAACTGCTTGTCAATGGGTCGATTTCCGAGCGTGGACCGGGCCCTATACCAAGCACGGTTACAGTTCCTGCAGGAATCTCTGTGTGACCAGCATCGGTCACCATGTAGCACACCAATCCACAAACTCGGGCATCTCCGAACAATCTTCTCAGTGACTCTAGATCGGGAGTTTCGCAAACTATCTTCCTTGCTCCTTCACTCATGTAGCGCTTGAGCATCCTCGGCTGCTCGCGCTTGGCCTTCAGAACACACTCGGCCACAGCATGACCACATTGGGCTGCAAGTTTGCCCCTAGAGAGTTTCAGGTCACGGCGAGTGACCAACACCATCGTAATCTCAGACTCTGCTCGAGACAGGGTCCCTCACCGCCATTGGAACAGGGGGTGTGATGTGTCTGGTCATGACTTCGCTGAGGGGGTTAGCCAGCCACGCGACGAAGACTACGTTACCCACTGCATGTAGTAGATCGTACGGGATGCCAGCCATCAGATAAACCAGAAACACCTCGCTGCTGAGCGAGTGGAGTGCACTGAGTGATACTATCCAATCGAATGCAAAGGCTGAGATGGCGGCCAGCCCAGCAAGAGCCGGGATCAACATGCGACCGTTGACATAGAGTCGATTCGACAGGGCCGCGCCAACAATTCCTACGGCAGACCATCCGACGGCCTGGTAAAGTGACCACAGTCCGTGCCCCAATAGCATGTTCGAACACAGAGCTACTGCTGCCGCCAGAGCAACAGCACGAGGGGCACCGAAATGAATACCAGCCAGTAGCACGATGACAGTAACTGGTTGAATATTGGGTATCGGATCTAGGAGGATACGCCCCGCGACTGCGAACGCACCCAAGAGGACGAGGAGAATTAGGTCGCTTCCGGAGGACAATTTCTGTTCCGCCCTCCACAGCGCCCATCCAATCAAGGAGAGTATTGCGATGTTGATTACGAGCATGCCTTGAGGCCCAAGTGCTACTGCGTGTGCATCGAACATATGCGCCCTCTTACTAGTGAGGTTCAACTTGCACTTCATGGTTGTCCTGCATATGACCTCACCAAGTGTCCACACGCCATGTGATAACACTATCAGAATCTAATTCCAGTTCAATAATTCCAATCATCGAGAGCGCTCCATTATGATAGAGCGACCAATATGCCCCACTGAAATTTCCTGACATCTGGCTGGGATCAACTCCCGCTATCGAGTCGACCATCAGCCCGAACGAGTATTGCGTGATGTTCAGTTGGAAAGTGTCACCTGTGGAGTTGACTGCGGCGTTGAGCAACGACCAGCCATCGTCGTGACCAGAAAAACCGCCGATGCAAACCCCGGTCTCGTTCCATTCGACATCACTCATGAACTCAGTCCCGTCGTAATCTATGTGTGTGCGACCGTGGTCAAAATCCTCGGGTGCCTCGGCTTCAGGGAAATGGATGCAAACAACTTGTTGGCCATCCCAAATATCGGGCAGGCCAAAGTGTGGGTCATCTTCCTCAACAACCAGCTCCGAGGTCATCCTAGCCCACTCAGTGCTGATTTTTGGGAATAATACTAGGAGAAGAACGAGTATTCCCAGTGAAATTGGTTTCAAAGAGTCGGACACGGAGCCTAAAGACAGTTGAATCGGTTATTGAACAATCCTAGTTGTCCAACTCAGTTATTTTCCTACGCAGTGCCTCGCTCACAGTTTTGCCATCGGCTGAACCGCCTAGCTTCTGCATCACAGCACCCATTAACGGACCCATAGCACCCATACCACGTTCCCCGATCATATCCATGTTCTCAGAAATGACCTCTTCGACCGCAGCCTCAACCTCCCCTGTGTCAGCAGGGGTGAACCCGGCTTCCTCGGCCTGCTGCGTGAACCACTCCAGCCTCTCTTCGAACTCGGTCTCGGTGGAGGACGGCCCCTCCAGCCAGAGTTTGCGAGCCAGAGGGACTAGTCCCTCGCGTGTGATGATGTCTTCCTCACGCGCGTGCACGGCTAGTGTGAGCACTGGCCATGGGACCTTTGATTCGTCGTGTCCGGTGCCTTCCGCTAGGTCAGCACGAGTGTTGTCCAGAATCGTTGAGGCCCATGCCTTGGCTGGGACCGGTTTGCATCCACATAGCCCGCCCTCAGCTCCCATAATCAGAATATCGTCCATCTCGGAGCTGAGGATAGCGTCCATCTGGTTCTGGGACAGTTCGAGATTCTGTAGCCGCTCGCGCCTCTGCTCTGTACTCAGCGGTAGGTTGTCTCGGATGCCGTCCCAGCGCTCGATAGAGACCTTTAGAATCGGGATGTCGGTCTCAGGGTACATCCGTGCTCCACCGGGAAGTGGCCTCATCGCTGTCGTCGTTCCGTCAGCTGGCTGTCCTTTCCTGATTACGACATTGCGAACCTCGCGAGTTATCCTGTGATAGGCACCTCGGGCACGTTCGACCACCGCTTCCAGAGCGAGTTCCGACTGCCATGCTGGAGCAACGCACAGCACGAAGGCGTCGGGCTCCTCCAATGAGAGCGTCTGACGAACCTCTGCTACCTCGGTTTCTGATATTCCGTAAGCAGGCAGCTCGTCCGAGTGGAAGATTCCGGCAACGCCAGCCAGCCTCGCTGCACTGGCGAGTTCCCTGCCGAGTCGAGGGAGTTGTGCTCCATCGCTGTCGAGGCGTTTGCTTCCAATCTTACCGGCGAAACCAGAGAGCGCTACTCCCTGCACCCGCGATCCTTCGGAGAGTGAAGTACGCACCATCTCTGACTCGCAGGTTTCGAAACGGTCTGAGAGATCATGGATATTGAGGGAGAGTCGGGACGTAGCCGCGACAGATACTCGATTCTCAACAGGAATCTTGTCGTCGTCCCTATCTGGAGGCAGTGGAGGTAGGTTGGCCTCGCTGCGAAGTTCGTTGGCGAGCCGGTACATATGCAGTTGTCGTGCCATCTCAAGACTGATTATCCGTGGGATCCAATCAAGGTCCTGACAGCCCTTGATCTCCACACGATCTCCACAGGCGATGCTTACATTGAGATCCTGTCTGATTGAGCCCAACCCCCTCCTAACTCTGCGGGTGTCCCTGAGCAGGGTGCCAAGAGTTAGTGCGGTCTCTTTGGCGTGCTCGGGGGTCTGCACGTCCGGGGCCGTAGCGACTTCGACTAGTGGCATACCGAGTCTGTCGAGGGTGTAGAAGACTGTCTCTCCCGACGAGGAGGACTGGGTATCCAGCTTCCTCGCTGAGTCTTCCTCTAGGCATATCACATCCACACCAACCACTCCGGAGGGGGTGTCAACCACACCATCGGTAGCGATGAGCGTGGTGCGCTGGAAACCACTGGTGTTAGATCCGTCCACTACCGTCTTGCGCATAACTTGGAGAGCAGAGACTGGTTTCGCATCCATCATCGCAGCCATGGTGAGAACCACATCGACTGCGTCGCCATCGTGCTCGAGGGGGGGAGCCTCGTCCATCTCAATTAATCCGGCGTTGGGAGGCTGGACATAGACGAAGGATCGGTTCCTCCTATGCTCGAAGCGAGCAGCGATGTCGATCTGGCCTGCCTCGCCTCTAGAAGCCCTGAGACGGCGACTCGAGCGGGGCCAGCCATCTGGCACCTCTGCGATTCCATAATCGAATAGTTCGCTTGGCATCCTCGAGTGCAACTTCCCGGTGGCCAACTGCTGATGAATCTCCAATCCGCACATGAATCCGAGGGCGGTTGGATCAAGGTCCTGTGGGTTGCCGATATCGCCCCGCGGCTCGATAGCCATCGACCTCCAGAGAAGGCCCTGTTCAATAGACTCAGCGGGCGAACGCATACACATCGTTGCGAGGACTGAACAGGTCGCCGCTTATCCGCAGACGGGAGAGGACCTCATCAACGGTCGTCTCAGAGATTTTTCTGACCGAGGCCCTGTTGTAGATTTCCGTAAGGTTAGCTGTCCCGTCCCCCTCCGAGCAGATATCCCGGATAATGCTGCGGAGTATGGTATTGTTAGTCCGGGCGCTGGCAGAAACTCCCGAGTAGAGCTCTGACTCATCCTCGATTCCGGACTCCTCCCTCCAGTGCCTGAATACTGCGAGAGCTACCCTCGCATCCTCAGAGGAGGCTATATCCCTGAGATGCATCCGAGCGTGGGCCTCAGTGAGGCGGATGAGAGCCTCAAGAGCGCGCGCTGTGATTGGTATAACCTCGGACTCTCCCGATTGATCATCACGCCCGAAGGACTGACGTTCATTGGTGTAGTAATTGAGTATCTCGGCTCTGGCGTTTTCGTCGAGGTCAGGGTGGATGTTGCGCTTAGCGTAGGCGATGTACTTACGAAGGAACTCAAGGGTGAAGTGTTCGTTCTTATCAACACTAGTGGCGAATATCTGATCCACCTGCCCCTCAGCGGGATCGAGGTCGAGGGCTTCCTCGATCTTGAACTCGCTGACTCCTTGAGTCCTCATATCCATAATGTGCCGGCCAATCAACTCATCATCCTCAACCCTGACCTCGTCCCTAATCATCCATATGATGTCGAAACGTGAGGCCAGAGGCGGTGGAAGACCGGTCTCGTTGAAAGAGCGCATGACGCTCTGATTTGGGCCTCTCTTGGAAAATCTCCCCTCTTTGGGATTCGCCGCGGCAAGGATGGAGCACCTGGCTGGGAGAGTAGCAGTGATCCCCCCCTTGGCCACGTGTATCTCCTGCTGTTCCATGGCAGGGTGCATGACCTTCCTGTCCTCATCGCTAATCTTGTCGAACTCATCGATTGCTGCCAAGCCTCTGTCGGACAGAGGTAAGATGCCGGCCTCCAAAGCGAATCTGCCATCTCCGAAAGCATCTCTGACCGCGGCTGCGGTCAAACCGGCTCCTGAGACCCCCCCTCCAGAAGCCAATTTTCCTCGTGGAGAGAGCTTTGACATGTAATTCAGGACTTGGGACTTAGCCACACCAGGATCGCCCATCAGGAGGATGTGTATGTCCCCTCGTGTTCGGGTCCTGTCGGGATTTATTCTAGACACGCCTCCAAACAACTGTAGAGCCAACGAGCGCTTGACATAATGCATCACCCCAGTAGCAAACACCGAGGGTGCTATCGACTGCTGCATGAGCCTCATCAGATCCTCCCTCTGGGAGATTTCGAGTATCTCATCCCTGTCCTCCTCACTGATTTGGATTTCGTTGAACGGGATGCTCTCATGCTCGGAACTGATCAGATGGTAAATGATGTCGAACATGGGAGTCTTCCGGTTGCGGCGGACCTCGCTGCGAACCACGGGCATCACATTCGCCACTACCCTCTCTCCGGGTAAGTGCCGGTTCACCTGATCTCCCTCAACGAGGACAGAGGCACGGGTGGGTTGTGCCCCACTGGGCACATTTTCAGGAAGCTCCTGTATCTCTATCCACTGGTTGTTGACCATTCTGGAGATGTTGACCACGAGATTGAATCTCGTCGGGTTGTTCTTTGAGTTCTTACTTCCTCCACACCCGGAGTCGGTCGGACATCGTAGAGGTTCAACCAGTTCCCTCTCGTTCTTTTGACTAATCTCAATGGTGTTCTTGCAGGCCTCGCAGGTGAAGACGGCTACGTGTAGGCGCGGCTTGAGATCGGAGATCTTGGTGATGATGGCATCGACGCTGCGCAGGCGCTCGATGTCGGCAGTACCAATATCACGGAGAGGTCTCTTGCTGTCTCGAGGTAGTTCGCCAACTCGTAGCACAGCATCGATGTCTTCACCCCTCTCTCGGCATATCTCTATGAGGGTTTGAGAGCCTCGATCGAGAATCTGACGGGGGTGCTCCAGCACGTCGTCAGCGAACTCCGGATCGAAGGCCTGCAGCTCGTGGAAGGGAACTTCCAAGTAAGGAGGAGCTTGTTTGGAAAGTAGGAGGAGAATCTGGTCCTCCTTGGCCTCAGTGAGGAAGGTTCGCCATCTGGCTGAGGAGTCGTGTGCTGCCATTGTCATGTTTTCATCGCCGGGCTTTGTGTCTCCGAATTCACGGCATATAATAGTAAGGTCCGATTTTCTCAACCCCTGCTGTTCCAGTAGAGAAAAACGACCCGGGCAGGGTGTCGAATGAGGCTCTGGAGGCTTCCACTGCAGAACGCACTCTGATTCAGCCGGGACTACTAGAAAACCATCTTGGGTGGCATTCAAGCGTTGGGGCTCGATGGGGGAGCATGGAGTTCTCTCGTCAGGGTAGGGATGTGTTCGTCAGGCTTGATCCGGGAGATGAGATGCACGAATCCCTTCGCAGTCTGTCTCAGCATGGTATCAATGCGGCCGCTATCACCAGCGGTATTGGCAGAGTCATTGGGGCTGAGATAGGCTATCTGGACGGAGATGGAGTCTATCAGACCGTGGTGCATGAAGAATCAATGGAACTACTCAGCACAGAGGGGAATCTCGCACCCGGTCCGGATGGCCCGTTCACTCACATCCATGTGGTGTTGTCCGATGACGGTCACGTGGTCAGAGGAGGACATCTGTTCAAAGCGACGATTGCTGTGACCGCTGAGATTCACCTCAGGGATCTCAGCGGAGAAGGGTCTCCCTTCGAGAGGGTGGCTACCGACAACCAGTTCATGCGGCTCTCTTTCTGTGGTATCGAATAATATCAGTTGCTGGTGCCACCGAGGAAGTACTCGGCGATTTCGGGGTCGGCTAGGATGTGGCTGGCATCGCCTGTGTGGACTATCTTGCCGCTCGCCATGATGTAACCGCGGTCTGAACGGGAAAGTGAGAGGCGCGCGTTCTGCTCGACTATGAGGACGGTTATGCCCTGCTCGCGCAGTGAGTCTATCCTGTCGATAATCTGCTGCTGGTACAGCGGAGAGAGGGCGGCGGTGGGCTCATCCAATAGCAAAAAGCTCGGGTCTGAGATTAGGGCTCGTGAGATAGCGAGCATCTGGCGCTCGCCTCCGGACAGCGAGGCTGCTAGGTCGTGCACCCTGTTGCGCAGGTCCGGGAACATCTTGAGTGATCTTTCAATTCTCTCGTTGAGGGTTCTGGTGTCGAGTGTGTTGCCGCCCATCTGCAGGTTCTCCTCAACCGACAAGGAAGGGAACACGTTGTTCACTTGTGGGACATAGGCTATCCCATGATTGACCAGTTGGTCGGTCCTCCATCCAGAGACGTCCTTGTCTCGATACCGGATGTCTCCAGAGTAGTGGGTGGCGATTCCGAAGATGGTCTTGATTAGCGTCGATTTGCCGCATCCGTTAGGCCCGATTACGGTGACGAATTCGCCCTCATCGACGTGCATGTCTATGCCGTGCAAGATCTGTACTGAACCATACCCGCCTTCAAGGGCATTCACTTCAAGCACTCGAGTCATGTCTCTTCCTCCTGCGGCTCCCCGGTCGCTCCCAAGTAGGCCTCGATGACTTCCCTATTGCCCCTGACCTCATCGGGCGTGCCCTGCATCAGGATCTTGCCTTCGTTCATGACGATGATACGGTCAACGCCCTGCCTGAGAATGAAATCCATGTTGTGTTCAATGATGAGTACTGAGATACCGGTCTCATCGACGATGTTCCTCAGGTTGTTGAAGATCTTCATGGCGAGCGGACCGGCGACACCAGCCACTGGCTCGTCGAGTAGGAGGAGTTCTGGGTCACCCATCATAGAACGCCCGATATCGACTAGTTTGCTCTGACCTCCAGAGAGTTCGCTGGTCAGGTTGTGGGCCATGTGAGGGACCTCAAGTTGGTCTAACACCGAGTACGCCTTATCCAGACGCTCTTCTTCCGCTGAACTGCGGTGAGGTCTGAGAAGCGCTTGTAGGGAGTCGGTGAGACCTGATCCGAACTGATTCCTCGATGGTACCATGAGGTTCTCTATGACTGTCATCCGGCGCCACAGTCTAGTATGCTGGAAGGTGCGAGTAAGGCCGAGTTTCTGAATCTCATCAGGCCTCTTCGTAGAGACGTCCTGTTCGAACACCTCGACTGTGCCAGCGGTCTGGTCGAGCAACCCGCTGATACAGTTGAATGTGGTGGACTTGCCGCAGCCGTTAGGCCCGATGAGGCCTACGAACTCACCCGGGCCAATTTCGAAGGAGACGTCCTCAACAGCAATAAGCCCGCCGAACTCCTTGCGTAGACCTTTGACTCGGAGCACTGTCTTCATTCGACTTTACCTCCGGTGAGACGGGGTGGTCTGCTCGGGACTTCGGGCAACAGACCCTTCGGGTTGTACTTCAGTGAGAACACTATCATCAAGCCAATCAGCAGGACCTTGACGTAAGCCATATTAGCAAGAATTGCGCCGCTAATGAAGCCCTCATCTATCGAGCGTTCGCCTAGGAACATCCAGTTCGCGATGAATACTGTAGCACCACAGAGACCCGTTTCGACCATGCCCCATTTGTTGATCAAGAGGCCTATCACTCCAATCGCAAGGAAGGTCTCTAACGGGGTGAAGTGCGGCCAGAACCAGAGTTCACTGCCTGTTACCAGCCACTCAAAGAAGCGATCAATCATGGCAGCAGTTTCATTGAGTGGGAGATCTGATGAACCCTGACCAGCCACTAGGACATTGAAGACGAATTCCATGATGACGTAGATGAAAGCGCCGATGATCATTCCCTTGTTATTGGCCGCTCCGCCAATCACGAATGCGGCCCAGACTAGGAATGTGGATCTCGCAGGCGCCATGAAGGATGGTTGGAAGCCTGTGAGTTTCCAAGCCCAAAGAGCTCCCGCAAAACCTGCGATAGCAGCACCGAGTGCTAGGCTTGCCGCCTTGTGCGTCAATACATCGTGCCCGTGGTGCTGCGCGACCTCCTCGTCCTCCCTGATGGAACGGAGTATCCGTCCCCACGGCGACTTCAGCACCGTCTCCAGAAGCCACCAAATCGCAATCAGGCTGACTATACCTATGATGGCGAGTATCATCATGTAGGGCGCTGGCTGGCCAAGCTCCATCGAGTATGGTGTCGCCTCATATACAATATTGGAAACGTCAGTAAACCCTGATGTCTGATTTAACACTTCGACATTTGTAAACTCACCACTTGAGCGGCCCAGCAACTCGGCGGGACTTCCTATTCCGACTACATCAGCACAATCATCAGGAGTCATCGGCTCAATAATGTCGTCAGCAGTTCCAAATTGGAAATCCGACCCCATGAGAATCTTGTTAGGAACTGTGCTGCCACAGAACCACCAGCGCTCGAAGGGCATAGGGTAACGCGAGATGCCTATCGACGAGCCCCACGAACCTGCTCTCAGCAGAGGCTCGCCCATCAGCAGCACGCGTACAATCTCACCGAGCGATATCGTCACGATGGCGAAGTAGTCCATCCTGAGCCTGGCCGTGGGGTATGCCAATAACCAGCCGAATGCACCCGACAGGAGCACCCCTACGACGACCGCCCAGAAGATTGGCCAGTCGTAACCGTGCAGTTCCTTCGGGGCGGTCAGGATGCCTACTGTGATTGCTCCCACTCCGACGAAGAAAATGATTCCGAAGTTGACCATTCCAGTGACGCCGGTATGCAGGTTCAGAGCGAAGGCCATCAGCGAGAAGATGGAGAGAGTCAGCAGTACGTTGGAAACTTGCAGTGTCTTGATGAAACTCTGGTTCTCGGATTCTGCTACCGGCAACCACTCAACAAACAGTAGAAGGAACACCAGTAAGGAGATGAATGCGATCCACGAGCCGAAAGGGCTCTCTCTACCATACGGTGCTAGGCGCCTCAGTTCCCCTAGGCCCGATTCTTCCGAAAACGCACCGAGGACAGCGAAGCCGGCAAACCAGAGCAGCCCGAGCACTAGGATGGCTTTTGCGAAGAACGGCGGAGCCGCCGTGGTGAGGATTATCACCAAGGCGGTTAGGAGCATGTACTTCCCTTTGCGGTCGAATCCCGACTGGAAACTGTCCAGACCATAGTACAGCGCTGTGTGGAACGAATCAAGCGGGGCCCGTGCCGAATCAAGAGCTTGGGTCACGGCTACCGAACTAGAGTTCCTAGACTGGGTGATAGGTGCAGTCAGACTGGCGAGGAAGTCAGTCAGTGGCTCCAAGGCGTCATCCTCGCGACCCTGGAGCAGGAAGTAGCCCTCGACCACAGCAATCAACCAGACCAGAATCGGGACGGCGGGCCAGATGGCGTCGCCTAGGTCCACTAGGGTGTTGACGAATCCGAGTTCGGTGTTCATCAGGTCCAGCCACGAGTTGTTCAAATCAGCGAGTGCGTCTGCGAGCCACTGTTCTGCAGTGGTGGCGTCCATGTCGCTAGGTGGGCTGCTCTGGACATCCGATCCTGTGAACGGTGAGTCTGTGAGTACGAACTCACCATCAGTCCGGCCAGTCACCATCTCGAAGTTGGTAGCGACTGAATCAGAGGCCTGGCAGTCGTTGGAGCAAGCCCCCTGGGCAAACGAGTTGCCAGCAATGAAGCGGGTGATTCTGTTGAACACATAGGCCCCTATGGTCACAATCATCATTGATTCGCCTCGGGCGTTCTTCCTCTGCTGTAAATTATGCGCCCCCAGTGCGCCCAAGGGTGATATGGCAAGAATCGCTCCCAATTTCTTCGATGGCTGCTCCTCGGCTCGTTTGCGTAACCTATCGACTTTCCATTTTTCCCAAGCCGACCCAATGCCCTCTGGCATAATCATGAGTATTGCTACAAGGAATACATAGGGCATCACTCCGTCCAGAGCAGTGTAGTTGGAACGTCCCAGAGGCAGTCCTATTCCAATCAGCACAGGTGAGGAGAGGGCTCTGACGAACCCCACAATCAGTGAGCCGACTATGGCGCCAGGAATCGAGCCGATGGTTCCTAGGACGATGACTGCGAAGGAAGGTAGTAGGAGAGTGAAAGCGGTCTCTGGGGTGAATCTCAGAGTCATTGCGAAGATGGCTCCTCCCATCCCTGAGATTCCCGCTGACAAGAACGCGCTTGTCAGCTGGATGCGTTCGACGTTGATTCCGCTGCTGGCAGCTAGGTCTGGGTTGTCGGCTACTGCCCTCATCCTGCGCCCGAGGCGAGTCTTCCTGAGCAGGATCAGTAGAAGGATGACGGAGGAGAAGACTAGGACAGGGATTGCTCCCTTGTAGTACGCGTAGCCGGTGGTGGCCTCGGTTATGCAATCGTTGGCTGCATTGTAAAAATCGAAGAGTGGTGTGCTGGCTTCGCTTACCTGCGCCTCTAGGACCCCGTCGTTGTCGAAGTCAGTACATTCACCTATGGTGCGACCGTGGGTATACGTATCGCCATCTTCGAGATCCCTGACGCCTAAGTTGAGTCGTAGTTTCTGGGTCGGTATGTCCCACCTCAGAGTTGGAACTCTCCAATCGGCATCCGGTTCGAACATCTTCTTGCCGGCGCCGAAGCGGAGGTAGGTGATGGCTCTCAGGACTAGAGCCACCCCTAGGGATGCGATCATCATCACCTGCGGAGATGCTTCCTTCTTGCGGAAGCCGCGATACACGAGCCTGTCGATGATGATACCAGCGAGACCGGTGAGCATGAACGCGGCAACGAGTGTCCAGAGGAGGACTGACCATGCCAGAGTGCCGTCCAGAGGTGCATCGTACATCGGGAAGAAGTAGTCCGACCAGACCATGACCATCGAGAGGTACATGCCTAGCATGAAGAACTCACTCTGCGCAAAGTTACCGTAGCGCTGGACCTTGTAAGTGAGTGTGAGGCCGACGGCGATTGCTAGGTAGGTGGACGACCAAGTTAGTGTCGATGTTCCTATGGAGATGAGGTCGAAGGTCAGTCTGACATCATCGTTCAAGCCCTTGAACAGGTTGTCAAGACTCAATCCCACCATAAACAGTAGGAACAGCGGCGACAAGGCGATGGCGATTGATCTGGGCCAGCCTGCAGAGACGTCGTCGAACAGGATCTTGACTAGGAAGAATCCACCCGATATCGACTCGAGGGTCTGCAGTAACCAGACCATGTCATTGGGGACATTGCCTCCGACGAGGGAGTCTATCAGATTGAGCAGGCCCCAGCCGTACAGTAGACCTAGATTGGATTCTAGGATGATGAGCAGCGCGATGGCCGTCCTGCGCTGCCCCTGTGACAGTGCGTTCCACTTGCTGAGTTGAGAGTCTAGCATCGATACCACCGGCGGCGATACCGCCCATCGGACGCTGTCTGTGGGTAGTAATCATTGTTGGGGGGCACCACGGCAGGCGATTAACCCGCCGTGGTGCTTTACGTCCCAGTTTCTCTTCAAGTCACTCAAGACTTCTGGCTTATTGCATGCCGTTCTCAAGCGACCAGAATCGGTCGCAATCGAACGAAACAGTACCATCGCTTGCCGCGTTGAAGGTTCCAACGCAGTATCCGTTGCCGCCCACATCGCCACCAGGGGTGAAGGTGTGGACGCCGCTAGCTCCTACGAAGCCCTGTCCGACAGCATTGATCAGCAAGCCGAGAGGTGTGCCTGGGGGGCTCGAAGCGCCCGCGAAGACAGCATATCCCATGATGATCATAGCGTCGAACGCCTCGGCGGTGTAGATGCCATCGGCGCAGTCAGGGATTGCTCCACAGATGGCTGCGAAAGCCACTGAGCGCTCGTTCGGCGTAGCCGAAGCCGGCTTGGTGGCAACGATACCGTCACACAGTGTCGGGTCAGTCATCGATGCGCACAGTCCTTCCTCAGCGACACCGTCGCCTCCGAAGATCAGTCCAGAGAAGCTCTGCGCAGCGAGCTCCTCAACGATGGCCGCTCCGTCAGCGGCGTACGAAATCAGTACTACACTACCACAGCTGTTGTCCAGAACCTGCTGCACCGCGGAGGTGAAGTCGGTTGTGGTCTCCTCATAGCCAATCGAAGCACAGAGGTTGTCTGCACCGTGAGCGGCTGTGAACGCGTCAGCGAATCCTGAACCGTAGTCGTTGGTCATGTACATCAGAGCGACATCAGTGCCGCCATCTGCTGCGACCACGTCATTCAGAGCAGGGCCCTGGATAGCGTCGCTAGGCACAACTCGGAAGAAGTTCGGGTATGCTTCTGCGTCGCTGAGACCGGGGTTGGTGCTCGCGTACGAGATCATTGGGATGCCTGCAGCGCTGAGAACCGCGTTAGCGGCCATTGTTGCGCCTGAGCAGGCTGCTCCTACTACACCAACTACTCCAGCATCGATTAGGGTCTGAGCTGCAGTAGCAGCGGCGTCGCCGCTGCAACCAGAGTCAGCCATTACCATCTCGAACTGTAGACCGGAGCTCCATCCTGCAGCGTTCATCATCCCAAGGGCGATGCTTGCCGCAGCACCGAAGCCCGGTGCGTAAACAGCGATAGGTCCGGTCATCGGGTTCAGGAAGCCGATCTTCACAGTCATACCGTTGAAGGGGGTATCCTGAATGCCGTCGATAGCCGACCACCACTGCATGCAGTTGAAGAAGATGTCAGAGGATGACAGTGCTACGAACTTGCAGATGTCGTAACCTGCACCGGCAACGTCTCCGTTGTCGAGGAAGGTGTGGTCACCGCTTGCACCAGCGTAGTCGTCTCCGACCATATTGAGGTGGCTTGCCAT